>CADCWP010000015.1:0-6022 GCA_902806425.1 uncultured Truepera sp. | reverse complement strand
TCTCCTGGAGCGACTGTGTCATAGCTCGGTGCCCGGCGACCCAAAACTCAGTCTCTAAATCTTGGTAGGCGAAGCATATACTTTGCGCGCCCGCGCCTACGCCTGTGGCGAGGACGGTGGCGAAGAAAAGTGTTCCAACCAATTTGTTCATAGGGTACATCTCCAGTTCGTTCGTCAAAGGGTAAGTCATGCCGCGGTTGCGGCATCGGTTACTGAATTGTCGTCAAGGGTCTCCTCTCTCATATCTAGACATCGTTCGCAAGACTGCCGTCTGAGCGCTCAGTAGACAGTCGAAGCTTCGTAGTAAGTGCGCGAGCACGCGGGCGTGGTTCATCGGCGCAGGCTCCGGACCCCGAGCTGACATTCGGCGGCGACGCGCCCGTTGATACGCTCGTTAAGGGCCTTTATGCCCCCTAGGTCGCCCGCCCGGAAGGCGTCTAAGATGGCCCGATGCTCCCGAATCGCTTTCGTCTCGTCGTAGTCGGGGACTGCTTCGGCGCGCAGGTAGAGGAGTGAGGCGATCTGAGCGACGAGCTCACCCCAAGCCCGTTCGAGCAAGGGGTGCTCGGCCTGCCTAACCAGATAGGCGTGAAACGCCATGTCTTTCGCTCGGACCTGACCGAACTGGCCCTCCCGGATGGCGCGCTCTTGCTGAGCGATAAGGTCGTCGAGATGATGCAGGTCTTTTTCGGCGACAACAGGCAGCGCCCGCTCTGCCGCGAAGTTTTCTAGGGTGGTCCGCATGGAGAAGATGGCTGCTACATCTGCCTCATCAAACGCCCGTACAAAGGAGCCTTTGTGGGGCTCAGAATTGACTAGCCCTTCACGCTCGAGCAGGATTAGCGCCTCGCGCACGGGTGTCCGGCTCACGCCCAGCTGCCGCGTGAGGGTTCCCTCGACGATGTGGTCGCCGGGTCTGAGGCGACCTTCGATGATCGCCGAACGTACCTGAGCGACTACGCGCTCACGTAGACTAACGGCTTTAATCTGCACGAAACTACTCATTAAATGAACCTTTATGTGCCCACGACTGTCAGGCACCACAACAAAGTTTTTGTATGCTGTATATTGTATACAGCACCCACACTGTTGTCAACTACCCCGCCCGTTAAAGAAGAACTAGAATGATATTAAGTCATAAACGGCTTAAGGGTTGCGCTGGTGGACTTAGAAGGCTGGGTGATAACGCGACCACAGGAGCCGGTGGTCAATAACTAAGGCCTAAGGTGGTCGTAATGCTGTTGCCAATCGGCGATGAGCACTTGCGCTCCTTATGATGGTGGAAAAGACTTTGCCGTTGAGTAACTCGACATAGACGTTTTCCCAGGGGCCGCCTGGCTCGATGAATCATACGGTCACTACGCCTGCGTCGGCTATCACCTTCACGGCGAGTTTCGCGGTTAGTCCTTAGCGAAATAGTCGGCGCTCGAACGCCTACCATGCGGCTGTTACGTACTGATACTGTCCGTTACAGGCTGACAAGGGCAACTAGCAGACGGACATTCTTTGTAAACCTCAAGTTGGTACGAAGCTTGCGAACGGCACCCCCAGGCTGTTAGAGCTGAGGCTTAGATGCCACGACAAGATATCGCTCGTCGGTGACCTCGGCTCCCCAGAGTTTGGGGGCATCACTAAGGTTTTCAACCCTTACATCTGTGAGAGAAGATGGCAGGGCGTTCACGACCTGCTCGGCATGTAAGCCCACGTCCGTATGCCAATACCCTTCAATCAGAATAAGTCGCCCGCCAGGTGTAAGCAGCCGGGTCCAGCGCTCGAGAACCTTGGAGGGTTCGGGTAGCGCCCAAAGCACGTGACGGCACATGACAACCTCGTGCGCGCCTGCGGGTAGCTGTGGGTCCGCAGCGTCCATTACGTTAAAAGTTACATCCTGCTGTGCTGCACGCGCTTTCGCTTCAGCACGACGTATCATCGCAGGTGACACGTCGATGGCTGTCACGGTGTGACCGAGTTCTGCCGCAATCAGGCTGAGCGAGCCAGTACCGCAGCCGATGTCGACTACGCTCGCCTGAGTATGGGGCAGTGACCGTGTAAGCAGGTTTATCCAACTATGCCGTACCAAAGGGTCAGCTAAGCCGTGGTCTGGCTCCCGGTCAAAACTTTCGGCTGCGTCATCCCAATAGCGACGTGAGGCAATCACGTGGCTTTCAGACTTTTCCATTTTCACCTCGTCTCGCACAAGCTTACCGTTGCGGCGTGCGCCAATGCACCTTATCGGTCGAAAAGAAAAACAGGCTCCACCTTAGTGAAGCCTGCCGAGGTTCTCAAGGCGTTGGTTACCGTGTCCAGACTGGGTTGCCGCTGCTGCTCAGCTTGCGCAGATAGCCGTCCCGCTGTTCAGGACCACCACGGTTGGTGTGCGCAAGTGAACCTTGCGTCTCACCCGTGACATAAATCTCGCTGCCGCTTAAGGTGGCGATACCCCGGGCGTCGTCGTACTTCGGCGTGCCGTAGGTTTTCGTCCACAACACGCTGCCGCTCGGGCTGAGCTTGCGGACCATCGCGTCCATGTTCCTCGTGTCGCTGGTGTCTGCATCGTACTTGCCCGAGAGGTAGACGTTGCCCGAACCGTCGCCGTCCATGTCCTGAAAAACCATGGTGTCAAGCCCGCCCTGCATCCTCATCCACAGCTGTTTACCGGTGCCGTCCCACTTACGAATCTCTCTGCGGTAGCGGGTGTAGAGGTTCGAGCCCGAGACGATGACGTCCTCAAAGTTGCCAGGTTTTGTCCAAGCCAAGTTGCCGTTGGTGTACCGGGCAATACCCTTGGTGCCGACGACGTAGACAGAGCCGCTGCTCGAGACGGTGATGCCCTTCAGTGTGCCGACCGTCGAGGGGCGTTCGGATCTTCCGGTCCCGACCACGCTTTCATACACGGTGTCGTAATAGTCCTCGGAGCCGAAGTCGTACATGTAACCGCTCCGGGCAACATAAGCAAAGCCATTGCCATCCACGGCGACATCGACGGAGCAGCTGCCGAGGCAGTGCGGTGTCAGAGGGGTCTGATCTACCAGTTCCCCGGCGGCGTTGTATTTGTACATTTGGCTATAGCGGCGGGTTGCGTAGCCCTCCTCCTCGTCGTAGTAGGAGTACGCGTCCGAAATCCACACGTACGCATTCCCGACTTTGTCGGTATAGACGGCGTGGGGTATCAGGTGGTCATTCTTGTTTTGGGCGTAAGAGGTTAGGACTTCCCGGTCCCATAGCACCTTTCCACTGCTGTCGTACCGGCGCAAGTGCGTGGTGATGACCGCGTCGTAGTAAGGGTCGGGCTGACTCTCCGTTGAGAGCTCATAGATATAGCCGGTCGGGCTTGTTGCGACATCGACCCCGATGTCGTCGTTGACCGTGCCGAACTGCGGCTCGAGGGTAGGAGCGGCGAGGTCTTCGGGCGTGCTGCAAGCGGACATGAAAAGCAGGGCGGCTGCGGTGAGGACAAGGGAACAGAAGCGGTTCATGGCAAACTCCTAGGCCAGACAGGGAGCGCGAACATAAAGCCGGCTCACGGCAAATGACGGTTGATAACCCACCTGACGACCCTGCTCCTTCCGCTACTCAAAATCTCTGATAACTTAGAGGGTCATGGTGCTCCTGCAACCTTAAGCTAAGCTGAAGCTCATGTTGGGAGGTGGGGGTGAGAGAACAGCTGATAACGGTTGTTATCGCTCGTCCACCCATACCCTGTCGTCAAACTTGCACCTTACTTAACGCCGCGCGTATACTCTCGCCAGATGAGCTGCATCCCTGCCACGACACTGTTCGTCCCGCCGCGACCCAGGGGTGCCGTCAGCTAGCCTGATTCACGGTTTCGATGCCCCCGCCAGCACCTAAGCTTGGCGGGGGTTTTCTTTTGGAGGCACCATGCGAGCCAGCCAGCTTTTTTTCACCACCCTGCGCGACACCCCCGCAGGAGCCGAGAGCAGGGGCCATCAGCTGCTCCTCCGAGCCGGGTACATCCGACAGCTGGGGGCGGGACTGTTCGACTACCTGCCCTTAGGGCTGAGGGTCAAGCATAAGGTCGAGAACATCATCCGCCAGGAGATGGACGCGGTCGGCGGGCAGGAGGTCTCGATGCCGCTCGTGCAGCCCGCCGAACTGTGGCAACAGAGCGGGCGCTGGGGCACCATTGACGAGAGCATGGTGCGCTTTTCCGACCGCGCCGGGCGCGCGGCGTGCCTTGCCATGACGCACGAGGAGGCGGCCGCCGACCTCGCCCGGCAGGTCGTCTCGAGCTACCGCCAGCTCCCCGCCCTGCTCTACCAGTTCCAGACGAAGTTCCGCGACGAACCCCGGGCGCGCGGCGGGCTCATCCGGGTCCGCGAGTTCACCATGAAAGACGCCTACTCGTTCGACCCTGACAGGGCCGGGCTCGAGGCGTCATACGGGCGGGTGTACAAGGCGTACGAGCGCATCTTCGCGCGCTGCGGGCTCGAGGTGATAGCGGTCGAGAGCGACCTGGGAATGATGGGGGGTAGCGGCGGCCACGAGTTCATGGCGCTCTTGGACATTGGCGAGGACACTCTGCTCTTGTGTCCTAAGTGCGACTACGGGGCGAACCAGGAAGTCGCCACCTTCCGGAAGCCGCAAGCGCCCAGAGAGGAGCAGCAGGACCTCGAGGAGGTCTCAACGCCGGGCGCACGCACCATTGAGGCGCTGAGCCGGTACCTAGGCGTAGCGCGAGAAAAGACGGCCAAGGCGGTCTTTTTCGTGGCGCACACGGGAGACGAGGAGCGTTTCATCTTCGCGGTGATGCGCGGCGACATGGAGCTTAACGAGACGAAGCTTAAAAACGTGCTCGGGGCGGCGCGGCTGCGACCCGCCACGCCCGAGGAGATTCGGCGGACGGGCGCTGAACCCGGCTACGCGTCTCCAGTGAGCATCGACCGCGCCGGTGTGACGGTAGTGGTTGATGACGCGGTGCCCACTTCGCCCAACTTGGTCGCCGGGGCAAACCGCGAGGGGTGGCACCTGCACAACACGAACTACGGCCGGGACTATCAGGCTGACGTGGTTGCGGACATCGCCGCAGCCCAGGCTGGCGACCACTGCCCCCGCTGTGGCGCTCCGCTGGCGAGTCGCAGGGGTGTCGAGGTCGGCCACATCTTCAAGCTCGGCACCCGCTACAGCGAGGCGCTAGGGGCCACATTCGTAGATAAGGCGGGCCTCCATCGGCCCCTAGTGATGGGCAGCTACGGCATCGGTCCGGGCAGGGTCATGGCCTGCGTCGCCGAGACGCACAGTGACGACGCGGGACTCGTGTGGCCTGAGGAGATCGCACCGTTTGACGGCGTCATCACGACGCTTACGTCAGCCGGGACGTCCGAAGTTGCCGAGGTGGCCGATCAGCTCTATCTAGACCTTACCGCTCGGGGTCTGAACGTGCTTTTGGACGACCGGGAGGAGAGCCCGGGGGTGAAGTTTAAGGACGCCGACCTCGTGGGGCTACCTTGGCGTATTACGGTCGGGGCGAAAGGGCTCAAGGAGGGGCGGCTCGAGGTGAAGCAGCGAAGCTCGGGCGAGTCCTACGCTGTGACACTCGGAGATATGCAAGCACTGATGCGGGCGTTGGGTAAAACCGGCTGATAAGGCGATTTATCGGTGGATGACGCTTGTTCTTTGATGCGGGACGTCACCGCGAGCTTGAACATTCGAGAACTTGTAGGGACCCAAGCCAACTTGCGCTCACGATTGTCGCGCCGCGATGGACAAGGCTCGCTAGCGTTATGTCCTTACCAACCAACATAAAAGACAGCCTGGGTTGCAGGCTGTCTTTTATGTTGGTGTGTCCTTACCCGCCGGGCGGCCCCGGGTCGTCGGGTGGTCCCGGATTCTCGGGAGGTCCGGGGTTCTCGGGTGGACCTGGATTGTCAGGTGGAGCAGGATTTTCCGGTGGCGGTGCTGGCTCCCCCGGGGGTGGCGCCGGTTGTTCGGGCGGCGCAGGTTCGTCAGGAGGCGGCTGAGGCTGCTCAGGCGGTGGGCTAGGCTGCTCGGGAGGTGGAGCGGG
>CADCWP010000014.1:5854-12072 GCA_902806425.1 uncultured Truepera sp. | reverse complement strand
AACCGTTTGAACCTTCGTGAGCTAACCTGTAGAACACCTCCTCAGTTTGGCGTGATAGGTAGTCGCACCTGTCGGCAGGAGTCGCTTCCAGCACAAGAATCACTTAAACCTGCTTTGATGGTCTACAACCGTCATTGGGCTTGTTGCTTTCAGGGGCGCTCACGTCGGTTCGGACTCCGGCCCTCGTGCGGGTGGCAGCTCCTCTATAGACACGCCCGGTCCACCGGGCTCTTCGACGGGCGGCTCAGTGGGGTTTTCCGGCGGCGTAGCCGGGTCGCTTGGGTCGGGTATAACCGGGTCTTCGGGGATGACGGCAAATAGCATGGGACTCCTTTTGTTTCGGCTCGAGTTTAGAAGATCACGCGTCAGGGTCGCTGACGATTTCACTCGAGCATTCGACGCCGTTTTTCACCTTGGCGTCGAGAGCGCCCGGAGGCGCTCCCAACTTCCAGCTCGAGAGTAGCTCAGTAGGACCGCTTAAAGTAGTACGTCGCGGTCTCGCCACCGGAGGTATCTACCGTAACGAGTTCCCAGCCCGAGCCGCCGACCGCCGAAAAGATGGAGACAGCGGGCGCGCCCTCGAGGGGCAGTTCTTCGCCGGTCAGGTTGAAGTAGAAGTCATCGGCGTTCGCACCGTCGGCGGCCGCGTCCGGCGCTTGGAAGGTGTACCCGTCCGGGCCGATGATGAGAAGGGCGTACTCCCAAGTCGGTTGCGCCGCAGCTGAACCGACGAGCAGCGAAAAGAAGAGGGTAACGAGCAGCAGGGGACGGTTCATTGAGGATCTCCTCGAGAAGTTTAGAGGGTATTTGGAGGGGTGCACAACCACAAACACCTAGCCCGGCGCACCCGGCGGCACCGGGTCGATGATCGGCTGGGGTCGGTGCTCGGGCGGCAGTTCCGGGTTGGGCGTCGGTAGGGGCGGCGTAGGGTCCTCCATAGGCGGTACAGGGCTTTGAGGCGGTACGGGGTCACCGTCCGGATCGGGCATGGACGGGTCTTCAGGGATAACGGCGGACATAGGGGCTCCTTTCGCCGTGCGCGGCGGTCGACTCGGGAAGCGTGAGATGGGACCCACGAGGGGTGAGGATCTTAACTTGTCTGGCGGACGTTCGCTCAGGCAATCCCACGTTTCGGAGGGGTCGTTAGCGGGTTCAGCCTGGTCCGTCGTGGCAGGCCCTCAGTTCGCTGCACCTGATTCTCGAACGGTCACAACCACCTCCGCTTCGTCACTACCCGCCGCATTCTCGGCGATCAGCACGTGCGTCGTCGTGATGGTCGGCTGCGCGGCGTAAGAAGTCTGGCCGGTGACCGTGACGGGCCGAAAGTCCTCCGCCTCGATGGTGAGAGTTGCACTGTCGTCCGACACCTCCTAGATCAGTGTAGCGGTCTCACCGGGAGCGACCGCGTTCGGGGCGGCGGTAAAGGCGCTGATCTCAGGTAACCCCGTACCTGTCGGCGCGTCTACCTGGGTGCCGCCTCCGCAGGCTGAGACGAGCAGAACTAGAGCTAGAGATGCCGGTATCGGAAGGTGTTTTATGCTGCCCCCCAAAAACTCTGTAAACGCAACCTGAAAGGACACTATAACGGACGGCTTCCGAGCCGCTGTAAGCTGTGACCGTAACCAACGGCAAAGGTCGACGCTAGTTCACTCCAATCAAGTTTGGGTTCGTTCAGCTCAGGGAGTCGCCGGTTTAGGGAGTACGGTCCGAAAAGCTTAGCGGAAGTAGGTGCGACGCCCATACAAACCTGCGACCGGCCCTGTCAGGCAAGGTCATCACCCTGTACGACCTCTCCCAAAAGTTCTTTGAACAGCAGATGGGATCGTCTTGTACGCTTGATGTTTAATGGGCTGAGGAGGTCCGACATGAAGGTGCTTATTTCAGCCGATATGGAAGGCGTGTGCGGCGTGACCAGCTGGGTCCAGGTCACGCCTCCCGAGTACGGCGGCGGCCCCAGCTCTACAGTTGAATACGAACGCGCGCGTTCGCGCCTGACGCGTGAGGTTAACGCCGCGGTAGAGGGCGCGCTCGCCGCCGGGGCCGAGGAGGTGATCGTCAACGACTCTCATAACGGGATGCGTAACCTCGTGCCTGAAGAGCTGCATCCCGCCGTCCGCTTTATCACCGGCAGCGAAAAAGAACTCGGTATGGTCCAGGGCGTTCACGTAGCTGGCTTCGGCGCGGTTTTTTTCGTCGGTTATCACGCCAAAGCCGGAACACCTGCGGCACCCCTCGCCCACACCTGGACCGGCTACGTCAGCGACGTACGGCTCGACGGCGTGTCGACCGGGGAGTTCGGTATGAACGCGGTGGTCGCCGGACACTTCGGGGTGCCCGTGACGCTGGTAACGGGTGACGACAAGGCGGTCGCTCAGGTGCAAGCGCTCCTCGGCGACGCGGTCGTAGGTGTGGTGGTCAAAGAGGGTTACTCGACGTTTAGCGCCCTTCATCTGCACCCGCAGCGGGCTCAGGCGCTTATCCGCGAGGGTGCACAGAGGGCTGTAGGGGGGGGCTTCGCAAGCGGAGCCCTGGACCCTACTGCCGCGTCGAGGTCGAGTTCGACCATCAGGCGCGGGCCGACAGCTGCATGTACCTACCAGGCGTGACTCGAGCAGGCGAGCGCACGGTCAGTTACACCGCCGCGGACGCACTGTCGTTTAACCGTCTCTTTCGCGCCGTGATGAAAGCGAGCAGCATCACCTTTTCGCCGTAGTTTTGAGACCGGTAAAGAGGGCGTGAACTGTGGGCCGGTTAAAAGCATCTGGTATAGTGGCGGTTTGCCAAGCGGTATCGTGGGTTGGGCCGCGATCACGCCCTTAAAAACCGTTCGTCACCCACCCCACACGACGAGACCCGCACCCGACCAGCTGAGAAACGCTGCAAGCGTCGGGCGCGCTCTCGAGATACATCTGCTAGAGTCGGGGGCGCAGTAAAGGAGTACAGCTATGACCAAACACATTCGGTGGGGAGTCCTGGGAACCGGCAATATCGCCCGGCAGTTCGCCAGAGGCTTGCAAAATCTGCCGGACGCCGAACTCGCCGCAGTCGGCTCCCGGCGCTTTGAGACGGCGCAGACTTTCGCCGAAACCTTTGGCGGGCGCGCCTACGGCAGCTACGAGGCGCTCGCCGCCGATCCCGAGGTAGACGCCGTCTACATCAGTACGCCGCACACCCTCCACGCCGAAAACAGCCTGCTCTGTCTGGAGCGCGGCAAGGCCGTATTGTGCGAAAAGCCCTTCGCGCTGAACGCTGGGGAGGCGCGGCGCGTCATTGGCGCGGCCAGAGCTAAAAAACTTTTCTTGATGGAGGCGATGTGGACACGCTTTTTTCCGCTGATGACGACCCTGCGCGAGCTTATCGGCGCGGGCCGCATCGGTGAGGTGCGGCTCTTACAGGCCGACTTCGGCTTTCGCAGCGTGGTCGACCCCGCGCACCGGCTGTACGACCCGGCCCTGGGCGGCGGGGCGCTCCTCGATGTGGGCGTCTATCCGGTGTCGCTGGCTTCGTACGTCCTGGGGACGCCGACGGAGGTCTCGAGCCACGCTCACCTGGGAGAAACAGGTGTCGATGAGCAGGCTGCCATCATTCTAAAGTACGACTTCGGCGCACTCGCCCTGTTAAGCACCGCTATCCGTACGGCCACGCCGCAGGAGGCGCTGATCATGGGTACCGAAGGGAACATCCGGCTCCACACGCCCTGGTGGCAGCCCCAGGGGCTGACCATCACGGACGCGAACGGAGACGAGGAGACGCTCTCGTCTCCCCTGCCGCACAATGGCTACGCCTATGAAGCCGCTGAAGTCGGGCGCTGCTTGAGGGAAGGGGTGCTCGAGAGCCCCGTGATGCCCCTTGACGAAACGCTCGCCATCATGAGCACGCTCGACGCCTGCCGCGCTCAGTGGGGACTCCGGTATCCGAGCGAAGCCGGTGCTTGAGATGCAGCCTGAGATGACGTACGGAAGGATCAAGGGGCTCGACAAGCCCGTCTCGAGGCTCGTTCAAGGCACGGTGATGGTGGGCTCCGCCGACGAGCGGGGGTCGTTCCGGCTGCTCGACGAGATTTTCGCGCTAGGCGGCACTGCCTTCGACACCGCGCACGTCTACGGAGGCGGCGACAACGAGCGAACGGTCGGGCGCTGGGTAAGAACGCGCGGGCTGCGCGACAGCGTGGTCATTATCGCCAAGGGCGCACACCATAACGAGGACCGAAAGCGCGTCACGCCCTTTGACATCACCGCCGACCTGCACGACTCGCTCGCGCGGTTTGGCTTCGACCACATCGACCTCTACATCCTCCACCGCGACGATCCGGACGTGCCGGTCGAACCGATTATCGAGGTGCTGAACGAGCACCAGCGGGCGGGCAAGATACGCGCTTTCGGCGCGTCGAACTGGTCGCATACGCGCGTTGACGCGGCCAACCGTTACGCCACCGAGGCGGGACTCGAGCCCTTCGCCGTGAGCAGCCCCAACTTCAGCCTGGCCGAGCAGGTTCGGGAGCCCTGGCCGGGGTGCATGACTATAAGCGGGCCGTCCGGGGCGGCGGCGCGGGCGTGGTACGCCGAACAGAAGCTGCCGCTTTTCACCTGGTCGAGCCTAGCCGGGGGCTTTTTCTCCGGGCGCTTCCGGCGGGACAACCTGGAGACGTTTACGAGTTACCTGGACCGGCTCTGCGTCAGCTCGTACTGTTATGAAGAAAACTTCAGGCGGCTCGAACATACTGAGGAGCTGGCACGTGAGAAAGGTGTCTCGTTGCCGCAGCTCGCCCTGGCGTACGTCATGAGCCAACCACTGGACATCTACGCGCTGGTCGGGTGTAGCAGTGGGGCGGAGTTTAGGGCGAACCTGGACGCGTGCGCGCTGGAGTTAACGGCTGAAGAACGGGCGTGGCTCGAGTCAGGCGCAGAGTAGGCTGAAGCGAGCTAAACGTTGCGGATGTGTCCGGTATAGGAAGCGCTTAGCCACTGTCTTGACGAGCACCCCGACCTGTACCACGGACCTAAGGGCAAACCGTGGATTGACGTAGTCTGAAGTCCTTTTTCTGAGTAGGATGAAGGAGCAAACAACGCCCTTCATAGAGTCCACCTCGTTTCGGTACAAGAGGCGCACCGAATCCACCCTCGGCTCCCGCATCCTTACCTTCAGGTAGCCACGCTACCGGAGAGGAAAAGGATGAAACGGATTATGATCTTAGGACTTTCAGGGACGCTGCTCGGCGCTGGTTTGGTCGCCGCGCAGACGGGCGGGAGCGGTGGGGCGGCGCAGGACGCATAGGCGCAGACACAGGCTGCTGATCAGACCACCGACGCGACCACAGCGCAGCGGTCAACGAGACTCGCGCACTTGCTCCTTGGCAGACCGCTTACGTTAGGGAGCACGCTGAACGTAACCTTTTACGACGGCAATCCCGAGGCGGGTGGGAGTGAACTGCAAACGCTCACGTTTGTCTACGGTGAGGACAGCGAGGCCGCCTTTATACAGGAGCTGACGACCGCCGCCGCCGAAGCCAGCTACGTCACCGTCACGACGAGCCCGCAGACACAGACCTATAATCTGGACGAAGCCGATATCTTCCTGCGCGACGGCTTTGGTTGGAATGAACGTAGACCGGGGGGCGATTTCGGCGGCTTCGGCGGTCTAGGCCGACACCGCTGAGCACAAGCCGTTCTCACGACGAGCCTCCCTGACCCGGAGGCTCTTTTTTGGCAGGCAGTATTCGGTCACAGACGTTTCGGGTGCGCCGTGCCTACGCAGTCAGAGTGATTTCAACCGTAAACACCATAAAAATATTTCCTAAAGGCCAGCGAGACACAGACGACTTCCGTGGCAACGCGTTAATGTGCTCACGCCGCCTCGAGCTTGGCCCCAACCTTGACAAAAACTCGAGCCCTACTTCGTACACTGAAACGAAACCGGCACCTGCTTAGTTACCGAGGCGAGCCGCGAACAGGCTTCTTGCTGCGCTCTCAACTCGAGCGGGCGCTGCCCACGGGGTTGCCAGGGTGTGACTGTATTCAACCCGGCAGCGCCGCTTGAATAAGAAAAGGGGGATTGTAAGGCTCTATCTTGCCAATCCGCCTAGGAGTCTTTCCTAGAGCCCATCCCTCCCGCAAAACATGTGAGGCGAGATTGGCTTTAGAATGTAACAAACTACGTAAAGGAGTCTCATGACCAAAATCACCTTTATCGGCGCGGGCAGTACCGTATTCGCCAAAAAC
>CADCWP010000014.1:3226-5844 GCA_902806425.1 uncultured Truepera sp. | reverse complement strand
CCTGAGTTAGCAGACGCCGAGATCAGGCTCTACGATATCAATCCCGAACGCTTAAAGACCTCGGAGATCGTGGCGAACAAAGTCGCCACTGCTCTAGGAGCCAAGCCGACGATTCGGGCGACGACCGACCGGGCCGCCGCGTTAGACGGGGCCGACTACGCGCTCAACATGATTCAAGTGGGCGGCTATAAACCCTCGACGGTCATTGACTTCGAGATTCCCAAAAAGTACGGTCTGCGGCAAACCATTGCCGATACGCTCGGGATCGGCGGCATCATGCGGGCCGTGCGGACGGTGCCGGTCCTACTTGAGATGGCGCGTGACATGGAGCGGCTCTGCCCGGACGTGTGGCACCTGAATTACGTCAACCCGATGGCGATGAACTGTTGGGCGCTAAACCGGGCGAGCACGATCAAGACCGTCGGTCTCTGCCATAGCGTGCAGCACACCGCCGGGGAGTTGGCTAAAGACATCGGCGTACCGATTGACGAGATCAACTACCGCGTCGCGGGCATCAACCACGTGGCGTTCTACCTCAACTTTGAGCGGGACGGTCACGACCTCTACCCCGAGATTCAGCGCGTCTTGGATGAAGGTCGCGTTCCCGATACCAACCGGGTGCGCTACGAGATGTTCAGGCGGCTCGGCTATTTCGTCACGGAATCGAGCGAGCACTTTTCCGAATACTCGCCGTGGTTTATCAAGGGCAACCGCCCGGAGCTGATCGAACGGTTTAACATCCCGCTAGACGAGTACCTCCGCCGCTGCGAGTTCCAGATTCAAAAGTGGGAGCAGCTTCGGGACAAGCTCGAGGACTCCGCGACCGAGTTTCGGGTGCAGGACGTCCACAGCGAACACACCGACCACAGCCCGACCGACGGCAGCGTTCGTGACGACGCCAAACTTATCGAGCAGATGCTCACTATCAAACGCTCCCCCGAGTACGGCTCCCTGATCGTTCACAGTCTAGAGATGGGCGAACCACGCGTCGTCTACGGCAACGTCGCCAACACCGGGCTGATCGACAACCTGCCGGAGGGCTGCTGCGTCGAGGTACCGTGCGTCGTCGATAAAAACGGTGTCCAGCCTACCAAGATCGGTTCCCTGCCGCCGCAGCTCGCGGCGCTGATGCAGACCAACGTCAACGTGCAGGCGCTGACCGTCGAGGCGATTCTGACGGACAGTAAAGAGCACCTCTACCACGCCGCGATGTTCGACCCGCACACGAGCGCCGAGTTGGACCTGGACGAGATTCACGGGCTCGTCGATGACCTCTTGGAAGCGCACGGTGACATGGTGCCCGAGGCGTTTCGCACCCCCGGGCAGCGGGAACTGGCGCTCTAACGCAGAGGTGACGCGCACGACCCAAAAGCTATGAAGACAAAACGCCCGACGAGCCTCGAGGTTGCCAAGCTCGCGGGCGTTTCGCGCAGCACCGTCTCGTTCGTGCTAAACGGGGTCGAAAAGGCCAACATCGGCGCGGCGACGCGGGCGCGGGTGCTCTCCGCGGCCCGTGAACTCGGTTACGTTCCGGACGCGGCGGCGCGCACCTTGGCGAGCGGGCGCACGCACACGCTGGGCCTCCTTATATGCCACGCCGCACACCTAAAAGTCGACGCCTTTATTCCGCAGGTGCTTCTCGGCCTCAACCAAGCGAGCCAGAGGCGCGGCTTCCGGGTGATCGTCGAGGCGGTTGAATCGGAACACCCGGACGCGTACACCGAGTTCGTGCGAGCAAAACAGGTCGACGGGATTGTGGTGCTAAATCCCAAAAAAAATGACCGGAGGCTCCAGGGCCTGATCTTGGAGGGGTATCCGCTCGTCATCCTGGGCACGTCCGAGCTTCCGCAGGCGTTCACGGTTTCGACGCGCGACAACTTAACATCCGCAAGACGGGCGACCGAACACCTTATCCGCCTGGGTCACACCCGGATCGCGCACATCAGCTACGGTGGGCTCGAGTATCAGGGGCCGACGAGCGGTTTCGGGGGTACCAGCGGGCGCTTGCAGAGGCCGGTGTCCCTTACGACCCCATGACAGCCCTGAAAGCGGCTTTGCGGTGCTGACGTCACTTTTAGAGGCACGCGCAGACTTTACAGCGCTATTCGCCTCGAACGACACCGTGGCGATGGGGGTGATGGCGGCGCTGCGCGCGCAAGGGCTGCGGATTCCAGAGGACGTCGCGATAGTCGGTTACGATGACATCCTGCCCGCTGCCTGCGCCGCGCCGCCGCTCACTACCATCCGCTCACCGGCGCTCGAGCACGGCCGTCTGGCCGGGGAGACGCTTATTCAGCTTATTCAGGGGCAGCACATAGGCCCACCTCCCGACCTAGCTATCGACCTCGTCGTACGCGCGTCGTGTGGGGCAGCAGGCAAAAGACTGCGCTAACGCGTATTCCAGTATTCCAAAGCGGTGGGTTACAGCTGCCTGGAGAAACACGACCGCTCAGCGTTTAGCTGTAGACGCAGGTCGTTATGCCACCTGTAAAGACCGTACCGCAACCTGCTAGTTCAGCCTCGCTTACTGACAACGCCACGGACGTCATGCGGCAACTGCTACCCCATGCACGCCAGAGACCTAAAGCGGCCTCCAAAGAGAGACCAAGCTTTGTTCC
>CADCWP010000014.1:0-3216 GCA_902806425.1 uncultured Truepera sp. | reverse complement strand
ACGCACCATCTCGACTAACCTGAAGGTCTTCCTAGTTGACAACCAAAGCAAGAAATTGACCGGGGAAACACACCTCACACCTGCACCGACCTGCCCGCGTGCGCTGACCTTTCTACCTGCACCACTTCCGGCAGCGCCTGACCCGCGAAGGTCCGCCCCAACAGCTCCGCCCCCCGCACCACCCGCGGCCCCGGACGGCTGAAATAGGCGTTGGCGTCCACCGCGTAAACGCGCCCGGTCTCGAACGCTCGTAACCGACTGGCGTCAGAATGGGCGTACAGACCTCGAGCAAACCCGACGTTCTCAGCGAGCCCGTAGCCACACGCTGCCATCACCACGATGTCGGGGTCGGTCTCCAGAATACGCGCCCACGACACCCGGCGCGACACCTCACCGGCCGCGCCCAGCACGTCCTTACCCCCGGCAACCGCCACCATCTCCGGAACCCAGTGGCCGGCGGAGAACGGCGGGTCGCTCCACTCCAAGACGAGAACTCGAGGCTCGGCGATTTTAGGCGCAGCCTCCACCCGCCGCCAGCGCCGCCGTAGCTCCCCCATAAGCGCCTCGCCCCTCCCCTCTACCCCCGCCGCCCGCGCTACCTGCTGAATATCGTGCAAGATGCCCGCAAAAGTTGTTCCGGAGAGCGACAACGTCCGCGCCCCCGGCGGCAGGCAGTCCGGTAAAAACTTTAGGGTCGCCTCTATCGTTCCTACACCGACCGCGCACACGTCGCAGATACCTTGCGTCACGATCAGGTCGGGCTTGAGGCGCTCGAGCAGGTCGCCGTCGATCTGGTAGAGCGCTCGCCCCTCCTGCACCGCCTCGTTGACCGCCGCGTCGATCTGCTTGGGATTCAAACCGTGCGCGATGATGCTGCTCGTGATGCGAGGTCTGAGCGTGACTTCGGCGGGGTAGTCGCACTCGTGCGAGACGGCCACCACCTGTTCGGAGAGCCCCAACGCTCCCAAAATCTCGCTCGCACTCGGCAACAGACTGACGATCTTCATATAGCCTCTACAATCTTGGCGAGCGCCCGGTAGCCCTCTATCAGTCTCGGCCCCGGACGCCCCAGATACGCTTCCGGCACGCCTATCACGCGGCCCTGCTGGACGGCGTTTACGTTTTGCCAAGCCGGTGTGCGCGCCACGACCTCCGGGCGGACCTTTTCGGGTTTGACGCCGCACCACGACAGCACGATGACGTCGGGGTTTAAGTGGGCCAACTCGTCGTCGCTGATGGGGCGGCTTTTTACGGGCTCCCGGCCGATGGGGTTCTCCGCGCCCACTAAATCCAAAAGGTCCGTTACCCAGCTGAGCGCTCCCGGCGCGACCGTAGGGCGGTGCCACCACTGCACCACGACGCGCGGGCGGGTTTTGGAAAGGCCACGGTCCACCAGCCCACCACGCATCTCGTCAATCAGCATTTCGCCGCGTTCGGGAACGCCGAGCGCGTGGGCGATTTCGCGGATGTTAGCGTAGACGTCTTCCAGACAAACCGGCTCGAGCGCGAGATACTCGAGCCCCACCGCCTCCAACCCCTCGACCACCCGCTCGTGCCCCGGCACGGTAAGTGACGCGAGCACCACGTCCGGCTCGAGCGCGGCCACCGCGTCAATATCTATACCGAGGTCTGGCCCGACTCTCGGCAGCGCCGCCACCACATCCGCCGGAAAGTCCGAGTGATCGTCCACCCCGACCAGCAGGTCGGCGCACCCGAGGGCGCAGACGATCTCGGTGTTTGAGCACGCGAGCGAGACGACGCGCACTACTCGGACTCCATTTGCGGCCCCACTAGTCCGACGCCGTTTTCCTGGCCTGCCACTGCGGGTCCCGCACGCCCGCCGCGGCGTTGACCGCGCGCGCTAGCACGAACAGCAAGTCGGAGAGGCGGTTGAGGTAGGCTGCCACCTGCGGGTTGGCCTCCTCAAAGTGTGAAAGCTCGACCACGCGGCGCTCGGCGCGGCGCACGACCGTACGCGCGTGGTGCAGACTCGCCGCTGCCGGATGACCACCGGGGAGGATGAAGGCGTGTAGCGGGGGCAGGTCAGCCTCCAAACGGTCGATCACGCGCTCGAGCCCCGCCACGTCCGCCGCGCCCAGCGGCACGATGTTGGCGCGGTAACGTGACTCCGGCGTAGCGAGGTCCGCGCCCACGTCGAACAGCGCGCTCTGAAGCCCGGACAGGAGCCCGTCGAACACGCTCAGGTCATCTAAGTGAGTACGCACCACGCCCAAAAGCGCGTTTGCCTCGTCGACCGTGCCGTACGCCTCGACGCGGCGCGCATCTTTCGGGACGCGCTCGCCGCCATAAAGCGCCGTCATCCCCTCGTCCCCGGTTCGGGTATAGATCTTCATGACCCCAGTTTAAGCCCGCGCCGACGCCCCTACGCCGAGGCGCATACTTTTCATAAAACGTGTACAAACACCCAATTTTGGTCTGCGCCATAATGTTGCGGCCCTCGCGGTGCTACCTTAGACCCCGAACGCAAAGGAGGCTTGTGATGCAGGATAAACTCAGCCAGTTTTTTGGTCAGGATACAAACCGCGAACAGGAGTACAGCGATTTCGAGCGGCGCTACCGTGAGGACCCGGACAGCATCTCCGACGAGGAGGCCGCGCGCCGCTACCGCGAGATCGCGCAGCACGACGATGATATGGACGACCCACAGATGGACTCCGAATACGAGCGCGCGTTCAGTCGGATGTCTTCCGACGAGCGCCGCGAACTCGCCCGTCACTATCAAGAGGCGTCCCGCAACAGTAGCCGCAGCTTTCAGGGCTACCGTGACGACTACGACCTAGACCGCGCCGCGTCGCCACGCGAGTTGGGCCGGATGACGCGTCAGGCGTCGCAACAAGACCCGGACCTGCTCGAGAGCCTTTTAGGCGGCAACAGCCCGCTAGCGAGCACCGGCGGCAAAATTGCCATGGCCGGTCTTGCGGCTATGGCAGCCAAGAAGTTCCTCGGCAGGCGCTAACTAAAGCTAAATTAGATTTGCCGGAGCGCGCTAGAACTGCGCGCTCCTTTCTTTTGGGGCCGACCAGGCCACGTAAACACGCGCAGGCGCTAGTCAGCAGGCTTACGTGCTGGTATGAGTATAAATCAGTGGGCGGCGTCCGGCACGCAAGATCAGGGACAATTCTGTGGCAATATGACCCATACGGGCTCGCAGTCATTCCCACAAACCGCCTTATTCCCCTCTCTACACGCGACCTT
>CADCWP010000013.1 GCA_902806425.1 uncultured Truepera sp. | reverse complement strand
CGCCAGCGCATACGTGCCTCCTCGAGGGTTACTTACGTAGAGTCTACCGTGTTATTTAGATAGAGCTGTTATGAAGGTCGGTCAAAGGTTTTGAGGGGCGCGCAACCTAAAATGGCTTTAAAGCTTTGCGCCAGTAAAAGGGCGTTACTTCAGCCAGCGACCGCGAAGACCATTTTGTAGGGTTGTCAAGCTGAGGTACGCCGATGCACGTCGCCGCCCCAGTAGGCCAGCCGTTCTTGGCAGACACCGCAGGGCGTGAGAATCAAGAAGGGTACGTCCTTGGTCTCGCGTGAAACACAGACCGAAGCGGCGATAGCGACGTTTAACTTGTGCGCCTCACAGATAGCGCCCGTTTCATGACAGAGGTTGACAACCGAATTAGGTGTCTCGACGTACACGCTCGTCAGGATGCGGCCATCCGTAGTGTGAGCAGCGGCAGCACCCGCCTCTTCGTTCGGCCAGCGCTCGAGCGCTGGCTTGATAGCAGCAGCTACCAACCGTTGATCGACCTGCATAGGCTTTTTTAACATGCCGGGTTGTACCAAACGCGAAGTTGTGGCAAAACGGTTAACCCATAATCAACCGAAAACTTTGGGGTCTACCATTCTAAGAACTCGTCAAAAAGTAGACGGCCGCCGCCGCGTAGAGCTTGGCCGCCGTAACGATGTTCTCGGCGTCCACGTACTCGTCGCGCTGGTGCGGCACCTCGCGCCCACCCGGCCCGACGGTGACGATAGGAACGCCCGCCCACGCCGACAAAAAAGTGCCGTCGGTTGCGCCGGGAACGCCGCCGTAGCGGGGTGCCGAGTCTAAAACCTTAGGGTAGGCGCGTTCTAAAGCCCTGACTAACGGGTCGTCCGGCGCGGTCTGGGTCCACGGCCTATCTTCTAAGAGCGTCAGAGAGAGCTTGGCGTTACCCTGACTTTGCTCGGCTAACGTCTCCAAAGCTGCCCAAATATCTTGATGATCTTGCCCCGGTACGGTGCGAACGTCGAGCGCGGCGTAGGCAGTCTCAGGCACGACGTTGAGCTGCGCTTCGCCCCTATGAGGTGCGCGAATGATGGTCGGCGTCAACCAGGGCAGACCCAAATGCTCGTGTTCACCTAAACGGGTTTGTTCGGACGCCTCGAGCCCCCGCACCGCCCCCAAAAAGTCCATGAGCGGGGGGATGGGGTTGACCCCGGCATAAGGCATCGCCCCGTGAGACATCTTTCCGGTCGCCAAGACCTCAACCCTCATCGCGCCCTTTTGGAACAGGCAGAGCTCGAGGTCCTCCGGTTCACAAATGATGGCTCCGGCGACCCCTTCCGCCCAGCCCTGCCGGATAAAGTGTTTGATACCGAGCATCATGCCCTCTTCGTCGGCGACGATGCCCAGACGGATGCGCCCTGGCAGCTCGGGCAGGGTGCGTTTGACCGCCTCGGCCGCGACGATAGCGGCGGCAACGCCCGCTTTCATGTCGCACGCCCCGCGCCCGACCACACGCCCGCCCACAAGTTCGGCGGCGAAGGGTGGGTGCGTCCACGCCGCCGGGTCGCCCTCGGTGACGACGTCGGTGTGACCCTCGAGCATCAGGGTCTTGTGCTTTCGGGTGTCAAAGCCTGTCCCATGCCAGTCCGCGATAACGTTCGGGCGTCCGGGCGCGGCGGCCTCGACCGTAACCGCAAAACCGCCTTCCCGCAAAAGGTCGGCGACGAACGCTGCGGCTTCGGCCTCGGTGCCCCCCGTGCTCGGCTCGAACACGCTCCGAATCCGCACGAGCTGCCGCGTCAGCGCGACAGCCCGTGCGCCGTCCACAGCGTCGGCGGCTCTGGCAGCGAGGGCTTCCAGGTTCACAGGGGCGGCGTAAAACGCCCGTCCTGCGCCGTCCAACCGCCGTCAACGACGAGGAGCGTCCCGGTGACGTACGAGGCGGCGTCGCTCGCTAAAAACACTGCCGCGCCGACCATCTCGCCCGGCGTCGCCCAGCGGCCGAGCGCACCCTTTTCGGCGTAGGCGCGGTACCACTCGGGGTTGTCTTTGATGGGCGCGGTCAGCGGCGTTTCGACCACACCCGGCGCGATAGCGTTTGCCCGCACACCCTGCGGTCCAAGTTCGGATGCGAGCGCCTTGACCAGTTGCAGCGTCCCGGCTTTTGTCGCAGCGTAGATGCCCTGCCCCGGTTCGACGACTTGGGAGCGGATCGAGGAGAACATCACGATGCTGCCCCGGCCCTGCGCGGCCATGCGTTGTCCGGCAGCCCGGAGCGCCAGAAAGCTCCCTTTGAGGTTCAGGGTGACGACCCGTTCAAACTCGGCTTCAGTGTAATCCAGGAGCGGTTTGCGGACGTTGATAGCTGGCGTTGAGACCAAAATATCGAGCCCCTCCAACCCGCCGATCACCCCTTCGACCTCGGCGGCGTCGGTGATATCGAGCTTGACCGCGCGGCTGGTATCGGTGCCGCCGCCCCGAGCGACGCGCTCGGCGGCCTCTACGTTTACGTCTGCGCAGGTCACCTGTGCGCCGAACGCGGCGAGTCCTTGTGCGACGGCCTCCCCGATACCTGAACCTGCGCCGATGACGAGCGCGCGCCTGCCGCTGAGGTCAAAGAGCTTGCGGTAGTCTGAAGTCATGAGAACGTTTTACCAGACTCGAGCCTAAAAAGCACAACCTGCGGTTTTACGACTAAACCTTTGCGGTGTTTCTGGAGCGTGCGCTCTAAAAGCTTTTGATCGACGTTTGCGACACTTTATAACTGCTTTGTAGATTGTGTTTTGTATGGCAACAGAAAAAAGCGGTGGTTTCAGAAACCACCGCTCTAAGCGTTTGGTAGCGTTTTCTAACGGCGCAGGTGCTGCATCAGTGGATTGCTTCCCGACCAGTCGGTGATGATCTCCTCGAGCGTGCTGCTGCTACCGTCGGGGAAGGTAACGTTCAAATCGTCGCCGGGGACGCCGTTGAGGTTGTCGTCGTTTAGAGAACCGGCGAAGGTGACGGCGCGGTCTTCATCACCGTTGACGACTACTGCGCCGTCACTGAGTACCGGGGAGTCGCCACCGTCGAGGTCGTCGAACGCAAAGCGGAGCGCAACGCTGCGTGTACTTCCGGAAAGTCCGGCCAGTTCCACAGCGACGCTTCCGTCGCCGAGCGAGAGGGACTCGCTGAAGCAATCTTGGGAGCGTTCCAAGTCGCCGTTGACCGCCAGACGCCAATCCATCGAGATGCCGTCGTCTACCAGCGTGACCTTGCCCTGCGTCACGAACGAATCGCCAGCGTCCGACTCCCGCACGCTGTAGCCAACGTTTTCGAGTTCTAAAAAGCTGCCGCTACCGTCCACGGTGAGGGAGGTGGGCTCGAGGATGCCCGCTCCGTCACCGCAACCGGGTGCTTGGTAGTACGTCGTAGCCATGTCCACGTCGGCGGCCCTCACACCGTCCGCCAGCAGGGTCAGGTTGAGGCCGGTGGGTACCTCAACGGATTCACCGGACGGGCTTGCAACCTCCAGGGTCGGGCTCTGCGCGTCCCAATCGAAGGTCAGGCTGGCCTCGGCGGCGTCGAAGTCGGGCGTCTCGAGGTCTCTATCGTAGATCCAGTTCAGGGTGAGGTCGTCCGATTCACTCTCCATAACCCAGGTCGCGGAGCCGTCACGCTCGGTGAATGTGTACTCACCGCTCGGCAGGTCGAAGTCGGCGAGTGCTCCAAGCGGTCCCCGCGCGCGTTCCGGATGTTTGGCGCTCATCTTGGCGTTCATAAGCGTGACGCCGTAACCGAAAAACGGGTTGCTCATCGCGCCCGCCTGTGGAAAGCCGCTGAGGGCAACGATACCTTCATCTTGGGCGGCGCGCTCGAGCGCGGCCCCAAGCTGCTCCGAGATCGAGGTGATGCTTTCTGAAACGTCCTGTTGGGTCAGTGGGCCACTTGCGGGTGGTGACACCACATCTTCCGCACAGGCGCTGAGCAGGGCGGCGATGAGCGCGGTAAGTAGGGAGCGGTTGGGGTAGTTCATAGGGGTCTCCTTGGGGCTTTGGGCGTAAAAAAGCGTAGACGTTGGTTGGGTCACTATACTTAACCTGCTGGCACTCTGCTGTTTTGTGAAGATTTCGTTAAACTGGTTGAGACATTCTGCACACTTAGGGGTTGTTCAAGAGACTAAAGCCAGGTGTCGAGAAAGTAGCGGAGGTCGTCCTCGAGCCCCGCCGACATCCCACCCTGTTCAAAGGCGATAAAGGGCTCTACGCCTCTAAGCGCCAAGTCACGCATGTCGTCTATGACCGTTTTTAGGTAGGCCGGAACATGACCCAACACGTCCTGAACCGGAATGCCATAGGCTTGACAGAACAGTTCAAGTCGGGACTCGAGCAGCTCTCTATCAACCTCTCCCAGCGTCTCCCCGGATCGTAAATTGAGTGGTATAGCTTCGAGTGCCAGCTCCGCCACGTCATCCAGCGGGTCGCCGTAGCGTGCCAAATCCCAGTCGATAACGCCTGTTAATCGCCCGTCTTGGTGCAGGCAGTTCCACGGCCCCAGGTCGCCGTGCGTGACGAGCATCTTCCGGTCCGGTTCCACGGGTCCCCAGAGAAATGGTGCGCCTTTAACGCGAAACCCGCGCGCCGCGTCGTGGTACGCGCGCAGCCAGCCGCCTAGGTCCGTGAGCCACGCTTCTCCCCGCCCCCGCACCGCGTCGGGCCAGGGGCGAAGCACGGGTGCGCCGGGTAGATACGTCAGATATTCGTGACGCACGTCACGACCCAATAAACGGGGTACGAGAGGGAGGGCTCGAGCTTCCAGATGCTGCAACAACTGATGTACCGCAGGGCTCACCGCGCTCAGCTCTCTCCGGACGACCTCACCCCGACGCGACACCGTGTTGACGTTGCCGCCGCGCAGCGGGGTCCAGTCGTCCCCAGAGTCCGTCATAGGGTCACGCTTTAGAGCGTAAAGCGCTCGACCAACGCTTCGTACTCGGCCACGCGACCCTCGGCGATGCTCAGGCTCCCGCGCCAGAAGTTCACGCTCTCGATGTCGATGCCGAAGCCCGCGGCTAGGGGAGCCGCGTCGTTCATCCCGGTTCCCGATAGAAGCGCGTCGTAGCGCCCCTGCCAGCCGTCCGGATTTGCCTGGTACTGCGCGTAGAGTCCCAGCCCGAAAAGGTAGCCGAAGGTGTACGGGTAGTTGTAGAAGCTGCGCCCGGTGCTGTAGTAGTGGCCCTTGTGCGCCCACATCAGCGGGTGGCGTGCCTCGGCGTCGAGGCCGTCGCCGTAGGTCTGCGCCTGCGCCCCCAACATCAGCGCGTTCAGTTCGTCAACCGACAGCTCGCGTTCACGGCGTTTGTCGAACACGGCCCTCTCGAAGCGGAAACGGGAGTCGATATCGATAACGAGCTGCGTGCTGCCCAGCAGGTCCTGCTCTAAAATCGCCAACTTCTCGGCCTCGTCGGCGCGCCCCAGCATCGCGTTCACCACAATCGTCTCACAGAAGATGCTGGCGGTTTCGGCCAGGGTCATCGGCGTGTCGTCTTGGAGCGGCGTGCGCCCCGCCCCAAACGAGCAGGCGTTGTGGTAGGCGTGCCCGAGTTCGTGGGCGACGGTAAACACGTCGTCTAGCTGACCGCCGAAGTTGTGCATGATGCGCGACTCCCTAACGCCGTCGACGCTCATACAGAACGCGCCGTTGCGTTTACCCTTACGCGGCGGCACGTCGTGCCAGCCCTCATCGAAGGTCTTTTGGGCGAAGGCGGCAAGTTTTTCGGAGTAGGAGCCGAAGGTTTCGGTGACGAAATCGGCGGTTTCGGCCCACGAGAAACTGCGCGGCGTCCCGGCGCTCACCGGGGCCAGCAGGTCGTACCAGGCCAGCGTGTCCTTGCCTAAAAACTTGGCTTTGGCCCTTAGGTAACGCTGGAAGACGGGGAACGCCTCGCGGCACGCCGTTTGCATGGCGTCCAGGCTCTCGCGGGTGATGTGACTGCTGAAAAGCGCTTCGTCTAGGGCAGTGGTGTACCCGCGGCGGGTGCTGGTTTCATTAACCTGCGCCTTGATGCTGTTCATGGCGGCGGCGAACGGCACGGTGTTTTGGCCTAGAAGTTCCAGCTCCGCTTCATAGGCGGCTCTACGGAGTTCCGGGTTGGCGTCGCTCTGGAGGTTTCGCAGTTCGGTGAGCGGATACTCCGCCTCATCGCGTCCCGGCAAGGTTTTTTTGATCGTCGTCCGGCTGATGAGGTCACCGTGCAGTTTGGCCCAGGCGCGGCCACTGCTCGGGTTGAGGGCTGACAAAAGTTCCTCGGCCTCCTCACCCATGAGGTGCCGCGCTTCTTCACGGCTGCGGCGGACGAAATAGCTGTGCGCGCGTGCGACCTCGGACGCTCCCAACAGCGCCTCCGCGTCGAACGCCCCCACCCACGCCGTCAGGCGCACACCCAGAAAGCTCAGTTTGCTGCTCAGGGGGCTCAGCGCCGAGGTCTCCGCCTGGGCGTGGTCGTTAAAGGCGTCCGTGGCGGTAAAGCCGGTAAGGTACGCGTAGAGGGTGCTGAAGCGGGTGTAGAGGTCGTTAAAGCCGTCTACAAGCCTGTCGAACAGCGCTGCGGTCTCCTCTGTGACCGGGACGCTTTCCTGGGTGTTGACCCGGTGCGCGTCCATAAGCTCGGAAAGCGCGTCCACCCGTGTTTTGAGTTCGGCCTTGGCCTGCTCGAACTCGGGGGACTCCAAGCCCGGAAAGATTGAGGTCAGTTGCCAGTGGGGGAGGGGCGCAGTTTGGCTCATGCCCTACCTTAGCATCAGGCGTTTCTAGGCTCGAAGGGCTGAGTTGAAGTGACTCCCGTAACGGGATCACACGCTACCTTTGCGACGGTAGCTCGAGACTGTTAAAGCTTTGAGAGGGTCGAAAGGCACTCTGCGTACCCTCAAGCTCCCCACCCAGGCGGCGGCTCCTCGACCGGCGGCTCGAGCGGGTCCGGTTCCTCGATAGGGGGCACCGTTGGGTCCTCGGGCGGCTCCGCCGGGTCCTGCGGGTCGGGAATGATCGGGTCTTCGGGGAGAAGAAACCAAAGCATGGGCACTCCTTGTCAGCTCGGCGGCTCGGTGGTGTCCGGCGACGGGTCTGTGACCGGTATCCCTGGGTCCGCAGACTCATCGTTGGGAAAGGGGTCTTTGGGGTCTATAGGGAGCCCCGCATCGGGTTGTGGTACTACCTTGTCCCAATCGTTGGGTGAGGGCTTAGAGGTGTCGGTGAAGGTGTAGGTCACGCGTCGGTCTCCTTAGGGTCGGGCATCTCCGGGTCCGGCTCGCTCTGTCCCGGCATATCGGGTTCTGAATCGGGAGACCGTGGCATCGGCATGTCGGGGGAGATACCGGGGCTCGGCGGGGTGGAGGGCGCGTCCGGTTCGGGGTTGGTTACGGGCGGTGGGAAGGGGATGGCGGGGTCAATCAGGAAGTGCTCTAACATGGTTTTGCCCTTTCTGTAGGATGGGTTGCGCCGGGGCACTCGAGTGAAGAAGGGAATACAGGGGTTTAAAACGCGTCGGTTCCTTCGCCACGCCTTTCAGCCAGATAAAATGTCCACCTCGGAGACTCGTAGGCTACCGTGACGTCTGCATCTCCCCCTACTTCTAAAATAATGCCGCCGACATAACCGCCTACGTTTTCCGTAAACCAGCCCGTCGCTGTTAGCGATTCCCGAGAAGGCACACCGTAGCGTGCAAAAAGCGTATCTCTCAGTTGTATATAGGTCGCTTCTGCTTCGGAAAGGCTTACAGCCCCTGAGCTAGGTGCCAACATGACGTCGATCTTGAGCAGTTGGCGTTCATCCCCAAAGTTTGCAGTTCCTACGGCAGCATTTCCCAACAGCGGCCCCGAAAAGGTTACCGTATTGTTTTCGTCTGGCTCCGGGTCAGGGACGGTGTAACCCGCACCCTCGAGCTTTGACACGACTACCTCCGGAGCGGAGAGCCACCTGATATCTGCAAACGTGTAGGCTTGAAAATTTTGTGCATATACGTTGCTGAGAAGCGTTACGACTAAAAAGATGGGCAACCAAAGGTGCTTCATATACAACCTCCTGAGCCATTAAGGTGATTCATCTATGTTCACGAACTATGACGCTGTCGCGCACCCCATAAAAGGTAGCAGTTGTTGCGTGCACTCCTCCTATGGATGTGTGCAAAACGTTTATATCATGAAGCCCAAGACCTTACTCAATCCGTTCGGCTCAGGTCGGTGGTACCGGCTCCGGATTTTCAGCGTCGGGCAGCTCCGCATCTAGTTCGGTTAAGACCTCTTCGTCCCACTCCTCGGGGGTGGGGGTATCGTCATCAGATGACGGCTTGGGGTCCGAGGTGTAACTCATAACGTCAGCTCCTTTAGGTCGAGTAAGAGTATTGAAACAATTTGCCGCTACCGCTCACCGTAGCTGCCGGAAACGGAGGCGCTGCCCGACCCAGGCTTGCTGGTAGCGGATTTGAATACCTCGTCGTTGACCCGAATCGTCGCGGTAACGCTGCCGGAACTGCACAAGCTCCTCACCCTTAGCGAGAGCCGGTCTTCGGGCGAGGCCACGAAGCTGTAGCGCCAGCCGTAGGACTTGCGGGCGAACCTCCGGGTGCGTCCGTAAGCGTTGGAGAGTGCAACGGAAAAGTCGCACGATAAGGGGAAGACGTCGGCGCTGTAGACCACCAAGATGCGGCCCTCCGCCGTCGGCACCGCCGCTGCTCCGGGGCTGGCGGGGAGCGCGCTCCGCCGGATCATCACATCGTACTGGACCTGTACGGTAGCGCGCGGCGGCAGGTCGTGGTTGACGTCCCACTGCACGCTGTTTTCGCCTACCCTGGCGAGCCTGACCAAGAAGTTGTCGCGGGTCGCGCTGCCCTCGACGTAAGCGGCCCCCGCCGGGATGGGACCGGACAATGTGGTCTCAGAAGCCGGGAGCTTGTCGTCCGTTACGTTGGTAAAAGATACGAGGTAGCGCACCCGCTCCGCCACGCGGGCTGAGGTCGCCCTAGCGAGGTGCTCGTTTCCGCGCGCGTCGGTGGTGACGACGAACGTCTCTATACGCGAGCGTATGGGCCTGCTCTGAAGGAGGCTCACCGGTTGAGCCTGTGCAAACCCCCACACCAACGCGAGGGAGATAGTTAGTAAAACAACCCAGCCGACCTGCTTCATGCCACTCCTAAAAACTGGCTCTTAATAACCAGTTTTACGGTCAAGTGAGACAATCTTTACAAATTTTGCAGGTGGTTAGCTAGTGATGTACCTACAAAGACCTTCAAACGCCTTGGCTCGAGCCCTCAGCACTAACCGCCCTGAGGTAGATATTTCTCCCAGATGCGGTCGATGTTCGGCAAGATGCCGTACGCCGACGAAAACATAAACCTCGGCGCGTACGGCCTGCGCCTCAGGAGCATCCCGGCCTCTTCGGGGGTGCGGTCGCGCTTTTTGGCGTTGCAGCGGCGACAGCAGGCCACCACGTTTTCCCAGGTCGTGCCGCCGCCGCGGCTTCTCGGCGTGACGTGGTCGAGCGTGAGGTCGCTGTATCTGCCCAGGCAGTACTGACAGGCGTGGTCGTCGCGGCGAAAGACGTTTTTGCGGTTGAACGCGACGCGGTGTCGGGGCGGGCGTTTGACGAACTTTCTAAGGCGGATCACGCTCGGAACCGGGAAGACCTGGCTCGGTGAGCGCAGCACCTTGTCCGAATCCTCGACGCGCTCAGCGACCTCGAGCATCAGCAGCGACACCGCCCGTTTCACCGAGCAGACGTGCAGCGGCTCGTACGAGGCGTTTAAGATCAGCACGCGGGTCACGTTGACGTCGGCAACCTTTGATTCGTCGAGAGCTTCGTCCTCGGCGAAAACGTCGAAAGCTTCGTCAGGGGTCAGGTAGTCGTCGGCGGCGCGGCCTCCTCATTGAGATTTCGGGTCAGTATACCCCGGTTGCGTCAGGCGGGGCGCAACCTCGAGTCAACGCGGCTCGAGCGCCAGCTCGACAAGTCGCGCGATCAGTTCGGCGTAGGAAACGCCGCTCGCCGCCCAGAGTTTAGGGTACATGCTCGTCGTCGTAAAGCCGGGCATGGTGTTGATCTCGTTTAAATAGAGCGCGTCCCCCTGCAAAAAGAAATCGACGCGCGCCAGCCCCGCCGCGTCGACGGCCCGAAACGCCGCCAACGCCAGGTCTTTACACCGCGTGGCCAGGTCGTCCGCCAGCTCAGCCGGAATGAGAAGCGTTGCCTCACCCTCCGTATATTTGCTGCCATAATCGTAGAAACTGCCCTCAAAGCTAATTTCGCCCACGACGCTCGTCTCGGGTCGGTCGTTGCCGAGGACGCCGACCTCGAGTTCCCTCGCCCCCACGAGCCCCTGCTCGACGACGATGCGGCGGTCGAAGCGGGCTGCCCTCTCGAGCGCCCGGCGCAGCTCGGCCTCGTTTTCGGTGCGGCTGATGCCGACCGACGAGCCCAGGTTGGCCGGTTTGACGAACAGCGGGTAGGGGAGCGTGCCAATTTCCGCCAGCACCTCTTCGGGCTGCGCCCGCCACGTGGACCGGGTGACGACGCGGTAGGGTACCCCCGGCAGGCCGTGAGCGCTAAAAACCGCTTTCATCATCCCCTTGTCCATGCCGACGGCGCTCCCCAAAACGTCCGACCCGACGAACGGCAGCCCCATGATCTTTAGAAGACCCTGGACGCTGCCGTCCTCACCGTAGGGGCCGTGCAGAAGCGGGAAAACCACGTCGAAGGCGGCGGGCTCGAGCCGCTCCAAGCCGCCTACCTCTGGAGCGAGCGACGTAGTCTCTTCCGTCAGCACCCGCGCCGAGACCTCCGGCGGCAGCAACTGCCCGGTTTTAGAGATCACGAGGGGCGTTACCACGAACTCCGGTCCCGCAGCCGCCACTACTGAGCGCGCCGAGGCCAGCGAGACCTCGTGTTCGTCCGAGCGGCCCCCGCAGAGGAGCAGCACCCTTGGTCGCTTCATCTCGCCTCGCACGCACAGATTGTGTGTAAGTTACACATACTGACAGCGTACGCGTTCCCTACTGCCTTGTGCAAGGTACGCCTCTACCGGGAGTTGTACTCACCGCCACCGGTTCAAGGGGCAAAAGTCCGCCCTCTACAGTATGGTTGGGTGTCTGACAGAGGCTGCCGGAAGAACGTGGTCTACTCAGCAAAACTTGTGTTCGCAAACCTTCCGAGCACACGTGCGGTACCTAGCAGGAGGCAGATATGCGTACATTCGCTCTAGCTTTGCTCTTGACGGCGGCAACCTTGGGTGCGGCCCAAGAAGGCCCCGTCACGGTCGGCTCGAAGGTCGACACGGAGGGCTCGGTGCTCGCGCAGATCATGCGGCTGATGCTCGAGGCTAACGGCTTCCAGGTAAACGACCGCAGCGGTTTCGGTACAACCTCGGTGGTGCGCGAGGCGCTGCTGGCGGGTGAGATCGACATGTACCCCGAATACACGGGTTCCGCGCTGACCTTTTACCCGAACGCCGACGTTCCCGAAGACCTCTCCACTCAACCCGACGAACTCTACGCCACCGTCAAAGAACTCGACGCCGAGGCGGGCGTGACCGACCTGGGCCGCTCGCCCGCGAACAACACCTGGGCCATCGCGGTACCGCAGGCCTTAGCGGAAGAGAACGGCCTCGAGACGATGACCGACCTCGCTGCCTACATCAACGACGGGGGCGAGTTCAAGCTAGCGGCGAGCCAAGAGTTTGTCGACCGTCCCGACGCGCTCCCGGCCTTTGAAGAAACCTACGGGTTCGACGTGAGCAGTGAGCAACTCGTCATCCTCGCGGGCGGCAACACGACGCAGACCGAAACCGCCGCCGCCAACGGCACCGACGGCGTGAACGCGGCGATGGCCTACGGCACAGACGGCACCATCGCGGCGCTCGGGCTCGTCACGCTCACCGACCCGGAAAACGCGGTCGCCATCTATCAGCCGTTTCCGGCGGTTCGCACCGAGGTCGCGGAACAGTACCCGCAGCTCGCCGAAATCTTAGACCCCGTTTTCGCGTCTCTCGACGAGACCGTGTTGCAAGACATGAACGGTCAGGTTGCCGTCGACGGGGCCGACCCCGCCGAGGTCGCGCAGACATACCTCACCGAAGCCGGGTTTCTCGAGTAACGACGGTTTTTCGGGCTGGTTTTTTGGAAGGGCGCGGGGTCGGCTGGACGTGACCCCGCGCTTTGGTTAGGGGACGAGATGCTTTTAGCTACTACAGGAGACCGCCTCAACCGGGTGACGGTGCTCGCAGCCATCGTCGGGCTGCTGGCGCTGCTGGGGCCGAGCTGGCTGCTCCTCAAGGCCAACCGCCTGGTCGCGGGCGAAGCGGTCGGCGCGTTTGCGCTGTCCAGCCCCTACGCCTACGCGCTGCTAGGGGTGTGGGGGCTGCTCTTGGTCGTGAGCTTTTTTCGCTTTCCGGGGCGGGCCTGGGGGCTGGCGCTCCTATGTACGCTGGCGCTCACCCTCGCGCTACTGCTGATCGGCGCGGGCTCGAGCGCCCTTTTGGCCGCCTCATCCGACCCCGAACGGGCGCGCGTGTCGCTGCAAGGCGGGGTCTGGTTGACGCTTCTGGCCCTTTACATCGGCTTTTTTGGGACGTTAGGCGAAGCTCCACAACGCAGCGGTGCCCGCGCGCTGATGGTGCTGCCGGGGTTGGCTCTGGCAGTCGTCCTCGTCCTTACCTCTTTTGGCAGCGTCGGTCTCGCCCAGGAACTCACTTCCCAAGGCGGCGACTTCACCGCGGAGGTGCTCCGGCATCTCGCGCTCGCCGGAACGAGCGTGCTGCTCGCGTGCGCTATCGGTATCCCGGCGGCCATCTGGGCAGCGCGTCGGGAGGAGGCCGCGCGCCTGGTGCTGCCGACTGCAAGTTTTTTGCAGACGATTCCGTCGCTCGCGCTTTTCGGCATCATGCTGTTGCCGCTCGCGCGGTTGGGGCGTGAGGTAACAGTAGGGGAGGCGCTGCTCTTCTCTGCGGTGGGTCTGGCGCTGATGTTCGCGGCGCTGTTCCTCTCTAGACGTGTGTCCGGACGGGCGCGCGGTCTCTTCACGCTGCTGACCATGCTCATAGCGCTCCTGCCGGTCCTGCTCCTGACGGTCATGGTCGCGGTCGTCCTCAACGACGTGTTCGTAGCGCTTTTCAGCCTGGACTTGGGCGCGCTCACCTTCCCCAGCAGCTTGAGCGCGCCGCTCTCGAGCCTCGGCGTCCGGGGGATCGGCACCGCTCCGGCGCTTATCGCCCTGACGCTCTACGCACTCCTGCCGATTGTCCGCAACACCTACACGGGTCTTGTAGAGGTACCGGGGGCGGCGACCGAAGCCGGACGGGGGATGGGGATGAGCCCCGGACAGATTCTCCGGCGGGTCGAGCTGCCGCTCGCGCTGCCGCTTATTATGGAGGGTGTGCGGGCGTCCTCGGTCCTGAGCATCGGCATCACCACGGTGGCCTTTTTGATCGGGGCGGGCGGTTTGGGCACCTTTATCGAACGCGGCATTTCACAGCAGGTACCCGACCTGATCTTGCTGGGGGCGCTGCCGATCATCGGCTTAGCGCTCCTGGCCGACGCCCTCTTGCGCGGCCTGGGCCAGCTCGTGACGCCACGCGGGTTGCGCTAGGAGATACTATGATTCGACTTGAAGGGGTGAGTAAACGCTACGGCGAGCAGGTCGCGGTGCAGGAGACGACGCTCGCCTTCCCCGAGGGTGAACTGACCGTCCTTATCGGACCGTCGGGGTGCGGCAAGACGACGACCTTAAAGATGATCAACCGCCTTATCCAACCCTCTAGCGGGCGCATCTTTATCGGTGAGCGCGAGGTGACGGCGGTCGACCCGCAAGATTTGCGGCGCGGTATCGGCTACGTCATACAGAGCATCGGGCTGTTTCCGCACATGACTGTCGAGGAGAATATCCAGGTCGTGCCCAGGCTGCTCGGCTGGCCTAAAGCGCGCAGCGCGGCGCGGGCGCACGAGCTTTTGGAGTTGATCGGCCTCGAGCCGGGCCGGTACGCCAAAAGCTACCCGAAAGAACTCTCGGGTGGTCAGGCGCAGCGGGTCGGGGTAGCGCGGGCGCTCGCCGTCGACCCGCCCGTCCTGCTGATGGACGAGCCCTTCGGCGCGGTCGACCCGCTGACCCGCGAGCGCTTGCAAGACGAGTTTTTGCGCCTGCAAGGAGAGCTTAAAAAAACCATTGTCATGGTTACCCACGACATCGACGAGGCCATCAAGTTGGGCGACCGGGTGTGCGTGATGAACGTCGGGGCAGTCGAGCAGCTCGGGACGCCCGAGGAGGTCTTGGCGAATCCGAAAACCCGCTTCGTGCGGCAGTTCGTCGGCTCCGACCGGGCGCTTAAACGCCTCAGCAGGCTGCGGGTGCGCGAGCTGATGCGCCCCGCCGCAGCGCTCGAGCTCTCAGCGTCCGCTAAAGACGCCGAGGCGGCGCTCGCACGGCAGCGGACGGTCTACGTCACGCGCTCCGGCCAGCTCGTGGGGTGGCTCGACCGCCGCGCCTTCGCCTTTGACCCGGTTATCGAGCGGGCCTACACCGAGGTCTCACCGAACTACGCCGCCAGTGAGGGCGACGACGTGCGTCAGGCGCTCTCCAAGATGCTCTCGCAGGGCGTCGCCGAACTCCCGGTCGTGGCGGCGTCGGGTGAGCTGGTCGGCTTGCTTGACCTGACCGGCATCCTGGCCGTGACCGTGCAGGCCGCCCCGGACGCGGCTGAGGCGGCGTGAGTACACTGTCGGTTCCGGCCACCCGCCGCGCGCCGCCACGCAACCGGGCGCTGCTACAGCTGGCGCTGGCGCTCGGCGTGCTGGCGCTGCTGTTTTGGCTGTTCGCTCAGCAAAACCTGTGGGGCGCAGCGCTGCGCTGGCTTTTCCCGGAAAATCGGGCGGTGTTGTTCGAGCGGGCGACGCTGCTAGAGCTGAGCTTGCAACACGCACAGATCGTCGGCCTCGCGCTTCTGCTAATTTTGGTGATCAGTCTGCCACTGAGCGTCTGGCTGACGCGGCCCCAAGGGCGGGCATTTTTGCCGCTGGTGTCGTCTTTACTCTCGGTCGGGCAGACCTTCCCGCCGATAGCCGTGCTTGCGCTCGCGCTGCCGTCGTTCGGGTTTGGGCTGAGGCCGACGCTGATCGCGCTCGTCACCTACGGGCTCCTGCCGGTGACGCGCAACGCTATCGCCGGTCTCGAGGCGGTGCCGGAGGCGCTCAAGGAGGCTGCGACCGGCATGGGCATGAACGCCTGGGAACGGCTTTTTCGGCTCGAGCTGCCGTTAGCGACCCGCGTCATCTTGGCCGGCGTCCGGACGAGCACGGTCTACACAGTAGGCACGGCGACGGTCGCGCCCATTATCGGGGCGGGGGGCCTCGGCGTGCCGATCATCGCGGGGCTGACGACGGGCAACTTGGCGTACGTTTTGGAGGGCGCGGTCCCGGTCGCGCTGCTCGCCCTGACGGCGGACTTCGCGTTAGGAAGGCTCGAGCTGGCGCTGACGCCGGAGGGTATACGCTAGGCGGTCTCTAGACCGGAGCGCGGTCGGCGACCCGCCGAGGCGGCTCGCGGCGCTATACTGGCGCGGATGAACCCTGCTATCCATACCCATACGTTTGACAACGGCCTCACGCTGGTCGTCCAGGAGATGTCCTGGCTGCCCTCGGTCAGCTTCGACCTGCTGCTGCCCTTTGGCGCGACGACCGACCCCGAGGGGGCGTCGGGCAGCGCGGTGGTGCTCGCCGAATGGCTCTACCGGGGTGCCGGGGCGCGGGACTCGAGGGGCTTCAGCGACGCCCTCGACGCGCTCGGGGTGCGGCGCAGCGGCGGCGCGGGCGGCGAGAGCACGCTTGTGTCCGGCTCGCTCTTAGCCGACGCCTTGCCCGAGGCGTTGGCTCTCTACGCCGACCTCGTACGCCGTCCGCACCTCAGCGACGCCGAGTTCGGTCTCGCCCGCACCGTCGCGCTCCAAGAACTCGACGCCCTCGACGACTCCCCCACTCAGCGCCTCTTTATCGCGCTTTCCAAAGCCTATTTCGCTTCGGCGCACGGGCGTAGCCACTACGGCGAAGCCGACGACCTGAAAGCCTTGACCGCCGACGCTGTCCGGCAGGACGCCGCGCGCCGCCTCGCGCCGAATGGGGCCATCCTGAGCGTCGCCGGGGGCGTGCGCTGGCGTGAAGTCAAGGGCTTGGCCGAGGAGCTGTTCGCCGACTGGCAGGGGGCGGGCGCGCCGCTGCCGGTGGCGCAGGTCGCCCAACCGCACCACGAGCACATCGCCGCTAAAACCGCGCAGACGCAGATCGGGGTCGCTTATGAGGCGCTGCCACCGGGACACCCCGACTGGTACAAAAATGCGCTCGCCGTCGCCGTCCTCAGCAAGGGGATGGGCTCACGCTTGTTCAGCGAAGTGCGCGAAAAACGCGGCTTGGTCTACAGCGTGATGGCGGTAGGTCGGGCGGTGCGCGGCTACGGTTACACCCTCGGTTACGCTGGGACGACCCCCGAAAGGGCCGACGAGACGCTGCGGGTGCTGCTCGGCGAACTCGTCCGGCTCCGCGAGGGGGTGAGCGGCGAAGAACTCGAGCGCGCCCGTACTGGCCTCCTCGCCGGACTGGTGATGGAGGGCGAGTCGAGCGGGGGTGTGGCGGCGGGTCTTGCCCGCAACACCTTCCTTTTCGGCTCGCCGCGCCCGTTGGAGACCGTTCGGGCCGAACTCTCGGCAGTGACGTTGGGCGCGCTTAACAGCTATCTGGCGGAGCGTCCGGAGCCGCATTTTACCGTCCTCACGCTGGGTCCCACGGCTCCCGCCGCAGAAAAGGTATCGGCGGTGCGCGCGTGACCTTTCACGAGACGATCCTTCCCAACGGCCTCACCCTGATCGGCGAACACAACCCTGAGGCGCAGTCGTTCGCGGCGGGCTACTTTGTCAAGACCGGCTCACGTGACGAGTCCGCGGAGGTCGCCGGGGTGTCGCACTTTTTAGAGCACATGCTCTTTAAGGGGACCGCCAAACGGAGCGCCGAGGCCATCAACTTGGAGTTCGACGCTATCGGGGCCAACTACAACGCCTACACCTCGGACGAGCGCACCGTCTACTACGGCGCGGTACTCCCCGAACGAGGGGCCGCCCTCGTTGACCTCCTGTCCGACATGATGCGTCCGGCGCTAAGGGAAGACGACTTTACGCTGGAAAAAAACGTCATTTTAGAAGAGATCGCCATGTACGAGGACCGGCCCCCCTTCAAGGTCTTTGAGGAGGGCAACGCGCGTTTTTACGGACAGCACCCGCTCGGGCGGTCGGTGCTGGGGTCGCCGGAGTCCATACGGGCGCTGACGCAGGGGCAGATGCTGGAGTATTTCAGCGCCCGTTACGCCTCCGACAACCTGTTTTTAGCGGTGGCGGGCCGCTATGACTGGGACGCGGTCGTCGCGCAAGTCGAGCGCCTAACCCGTGACTGGCGGCCGAGCCGCGCCGAACGCAGCTACCCCGACCTCGAGGGCGCGACCGGGGAGGTCCGCGTGACGCTCCCCAACCTCTCCCGCGCCCACACGGCCTTATACGCTCCCGGCGTGAGCGCACAGGACCCGCTCCGCTACGCCGCCGGGGTGCTGGCGAACGTTCTCGGCGACGGCAGCGGCCGCCTCTACTGGGCGCTGTTAGACAACGGCCTGGCCGACAGCGCCTCGTTGTCGCACGACGCCGCCGACGGGGCCGGGGTCTTCGTCGGCTACGTCTCGACGAGCCCGGAGGGGCAGGCCGAGGCGTTAAAAATCTACCGGGAGACCCTCCAGCGGGCTCAAGAGGGCGTCACGGAGGACGAGTGGCGTCGCGCCCAACGCAAACTGGCGACCAGCCTCACCCTGCGCGGCGAGACCCCGTTTGGTCGCCTTATGTCGCTCGGCGTGCGCTATCAGACCGACGGGCGCTACGCCTCGGTGCAGGAGACGGTTTCGCAGATCATGGCGGCCAGTCTTACGGACGCCGACACGCTGCTGTCGCGCCATCCGTTTGACCAACTTTTCAGCTTCACGCTCGAGCCTGAACCCACCTAAAGCCTTTCTCACCCGCTGCGTCGTAAACTTTTTTATGAGTTTACGACGTTCTTTTCTGCCCCTTTTTCTACTCGCCCTATCTGCCTCTGTGGCCTGGGCTGCTCCGGTCGGCACCCCCCAAGACTTCGCGGCGCTCACCGTCCGGCCCAGTGGCCCCGAAGAACTCGACCTCACGACCGGCGTCACGACCCTGCCGCAGGGCGGTGAGATCAGCTACCGCGAGGAGGGTGTCACGCTTGTAGGCTCGTTTATCCGCTACCTGGAGGGCGACTTTATCGAGGTCGAGACGGCGGTGGTCAGAGGGGACTTCGGGACGCTCACGTCCCCTAGCCTGCGCTTCGAGTTCGCGTCGCAGAGGCTCCGGGCCGCCCAAGGAGCGACGTTTGTAGGCGAGGCGCTGGGGCTCGGGGCCGACACCATCGAGATCGACCTAAAGGGCGACGTTGCCGTGCTGAGCGGCGGTGTTACGAGCACCACCCCCGAACTCAGCGGCGAGCGGGCGCTCATCGACCTCTCCGGACGGCAGGCCCTGCTAGTCGGTCCCTACCGCTATCAAGACGGCCCGTTCGCGCTGCGGGGTGACGCGGGGGAGCTGCTGGCCTTGACCTGGGACGCTGCGGGCGCGCTCTCAGCTGAGACGCAGGTCCCAGCGGCGGTACGGCTGCGCTTCGCGCCCTTCTTGCCGTAGCGTAAAGTGGGGCGCTATATGCACTTTTTGCGCTCCTTCACCCTTTGGCTGCTCGCTTTCTGGTTATTCGCCTCGGGTGTGGTGTTCGCCTCTTGCGTGCCTGAGGATTACGCTCAGGAGCTGACGCTTCCCGGCCTGGGCGTCGTCTATACGGGCGATTTTCGCTACAACAGCGCCCGTGACGAGGCTCGGCTCTTTAACGGCGTTTGTTTCACCTCCGCAGGTGAACCCAGCGTCACGCTGAGCGCCCCGACCATGCACGTCGCCGGGGTGCAGGCCGAGCCGACCTTTGTGGCCGAAGGCGCGACGCTGACCTTGGAGACGTTTACGCTGTTCGCCGAACGGCTCTCCGGTAACGCGGTGGGGATCAGGCTGCGAAACCTGTCGGTCATGAGTCCACAGTTTTCGGGGCGTGCGGTGCGGGCGCGTTACAACTTGGAGCGTGGCTGGACGGTCCTAACCGGGGTCAGCTTGCGTCTAGGCAACTTCCGGGTCGAGAGTACGGCGGCGGCGCTGAGCGCGAACAGGCTCGTGCTTAGGAACGCCCGCGCGAGCACCTGCGCCTGTGAAGGGGACGGACCTTACACGCTCAGCGCGCCGGGTGTCACCATCAACCTGCTTACCGGCGTCGCGCGGATCAAGCAGGGGAGACTCGAGGCCATGGGTTTGCGCGTTCCCCTCAACCCCAACCTGCGACTTCTTTTAGATGGCGCGCCGGGGGCCGGGGGTAGCGCCGTGATCGGTGGCCCGCTGCTCGCAGCACCCGCCGCGCCGGAGCCGGTCGGGGCGACCATCGATCAAGGCACCAAGGTCGCGGTACCGCTTCAGCTCGCGCCCTGGGCGTCTTTGGAGCTGGGCGGGGCCGGGTTCGCCGCCAGGTACCCAACCGGCCTGGTCGCGCTTCTAAACCTGAACTTGGACCGCTGGCGGGCGGCGCTCGGACGGGTCGGGCCGGGGTGGCGCGCCGACGCGATTTTCCGCACCCCGCTTGCGCCGGGGCTCGACGTCGACCTCAGCACGACGAACCGCGACTGGAGAGCAGCGGGCTTTTTGCACGAGGTCGCGCTCAGCTTAAACGGGGCCCGGCGGCTGACGCAGATTTCGGCTGAGCTGGGTGACACGCTGGTCTTGAGTGGGCAGCTCTTCGGCGCGCTTTCAAGACAGACGCTCGCCGACACCCTGGTCGCGTCGCCGCGGCTGGGCGTCAAAGGCAGCGCCCTCTACACGGGCGCGCCGACCCCACTGGGAACGTTTGGGCTGCGGACGGAGACAGGCTTTACCTACTACCCGCTGGGAAGCGCCGACGACCAGACTCAGCTCGGTGTAAAGCTGGTGCCGTCGTGGCGCGCGCAGTCCGGACCCCTTTACAGCGCCTTTAGCTTCGAGCATCAGGCGGTGCTGGGCGGCTCGCCCTTCGCTAAGAGCTTGGACCGGCTCGAGCCTAAAAGCTTCGTCGACGGTTCCGTGGCGTGGGTGGACGATCACGGCAGCCTCAAGCTTCAAGGGCGCTACGCGTTTAGACTTGCAGGCGCGACGAATCCGGTTAGAATAGCGCGTTTGGAAGCCGCGCGCACCTTCTCCTTGGGAGACTTTTCCACGGTCAACCGCTTTACGGCGGAGTTTGCCGGGCTCCTGGGTCCGGCGGACAGGGACATCGACGCCTTTGTAAGGGCGGAGACCGAGTTCGTGCTGGCGAGCGACCTCGAGTTGGGCTTCAAAGCGCGCTACGACCTCCTGCCCGACGAGGCCGGGCTCAAGCTGCTCGAGGTCTACGCGAGCTATCCGCTGACGTTCTCCGGCCTCACGCTGCGGCCCTTTTTAGGTCTCAACGCCGCGCCGCTCGTGACCGGTGAGCCGCTGCCGACGGTGACCGGTTACGGGCTCTCGGTGGCGGTCAAGAGCTGCTGCGGTACGCTGGTAGCGTCCTACCGCCTCCACGACGAAAGCGTCCGCACCGCCTTCGACGTGCGGCTGTCCCCCTAACCCGAAGGTACAGGTGAGTAAAACACCCTATGAATCACGGCCATGAAACCCCTTTGAAACCCGACTTGTGCTAAGACGCCTCGACCGCTACCTCTTAAACGAAAGCTTACCGCCCTTTTTGTTCGGCCTGCTCCTCTACAGCGGGCTGGCCGTGATGAGCGCCAACTTGCCGCGCCTCGGCTGGATCGTCGGGACGCCGCTGGGGGGGCTTCTCTACTGGCTGCTGCTTCAGTTCCCGGCGGCGATAGTGCAGACGCTGCCGATAGCGCTGCTTCTGGCGGTGCTGCTGTCGTTCGGGCGGCTTGCGGCGGCCAACGAACTGCTCGCCGTCCAAGCGGGCGGGATCGCGCTGCGGCGGCTTGGCGCGCCCCTCCTCGTGCTCGGGCTGCTCGCCGCCGGGTTTGCGCTGAGCATGAATCAGTGGGTGCTGCCCTGGACGAATGTGCGTGTGGGTTCCCTATGGTGGGAGCTTACGAGCGGCGGCGGACTCTACCGGTTGGTGCAGCAGAAGCTGCCGGTAGGCGACTACACGCTCTCGTTTAGCGCCGTGACCCCGGACGACGAACTGCTCGGGGTGCGGCTCGAGGCTTGGCAGGATGATGAGCTGAGCGTGGTGCTCGCCGAGCGCGCCCGCTTCACAGGCGAGAGCCTGACGCTCTACGGCTACCACAGCGCGCGGCTGGATTTGGGAGCCCTCACAGACGCCTCCGGAGACGCCGAGACGGTGCTGGGGAACCTTGTCCGGCTCAACAACCGCGCGACCACGCCGGACGCGCCGCTGACCCTGAGTTTTTCCGAGGACCCCGACGCGCTCATCACCCGCTACTCGGGCGGCGGCTTCGAGGATGCCCGTTCGATCTCACAAGCCCGGCAAGACGCCTACGACGCGGGTCTGGGCGTCACCGAGCGCCGCGCCGCCGCCGTCCTTTTTCACCGCAAGCTCGCCGAGCCGTTTGCCAACCTGACGCTTCTCGCGGTCGCCCTGCCACTCGCCGTCCTGCACGCGCGGAGCCGCAGCGTCGCCTTCGGGTTGTCGCTATCGGTCACGCTCGCGTGGTACGTGCTGCTGACGCTCGGGCAACTGTTGGCCCAAGCCGGAGTACTGCCGGTGTGGTTGGGGCTCTGGTTCGGCAACGCGCTGCTGCTCAGCGTGGGGCTCTATCTGCTTTATACGCGGACGAACCTGAGATGACGCGCTAAGGATAGACGGTTGGGTTGGCGTACTTGGAGAGGCTTAGGTGTCGCCCACCCCCGAGAACTCGCCGGTGGTGAGCTTTGAAACGACAGGTAGGCCGCCCGGTCTAAAGATGTACTCGTGGGAGAAAGATAGCAGGTGTAGGCTCGGCGGGCACACGCCTGGTTTAAGCCGCTATCACGCCCTCAGAGGTGTTTGGGACTCACCGGAGGGACCTTCGCCCCGCTTCCTTCACTTTACCCTTTACGGCTTTTCTACTTTTCGCTTCCAATATTTTGACTTATGTATTCAGGGCTGTAGGCCTCGGCTGTGGTAGATTGGGGGGACACATGGAGACGCTGTCGCCGCACCCTCCGCCCACCCTGTTACGACAAACCGACTACCTGACCGAGGCCGACCGCGCCCGTCTGGTAGCGGCGTACAGCTTTGCTGAGTGCGCACACCGGGGCGTCCTGCGCCGTTCGGGAGAGCCGTACATCACGCACCCGGTCGCGGTCACCGAGCTTTTGGCCGAGATGCAGCTCGACGCCGACGCGCTTATCGCGGGACTTTTACACGACACCGTCGAGGACACCGAGGTCACCCTAGCGGAGATCGAAGCGCGCTTCGGGGTGGCCGTGCGGAGTATCGTCGAGGGCGAGACGAAGATCAGCAAACTTAAAATCTCGAAGCTCGACGCGGTCTACGAGGATGAGCAGGCCGAAAACTTGCGGCAGATGCTCCTGGCGATGGTTAGCGACGTTCGCATCATCATCGTCAAGCTCGCCGACCGGCTGCACAACATGCGGACGCTTAAGTTTATGCCGCCCGAAAAGCAAAAGCGCATCGCCCGCGAGACGCTGGAGATTTTCGCGCCGCTCGCGCACCGCTTGGGTATCAACCACATCAAGAGCGAGTTGGAGGAGCTGGGATTCCAGTACCTCGAGCCCGAACGCTACCGCACTTTGGAGCGCCAGGTCCGGATGCGCCGCGCCGAGCGCGAGGCGTATGTGGCGCGCTCGATCACGCTGCTAGAGGAGCGCCTCACGCAGGAGGGCCTACGCTTCGATATCTCGGGCCGGAGCAAAGGGCTCTACAGTGTTCACCGCAAAATCTTGCGCGACGCCAAGAACCTGGACCAAATCTTCGACCTGATGGCGATCCGGGTGGTGCTCTCACCTACTACCGCGGGTATGAGCGCAGAAGACGAGGAGAAAGCCGTCTGCTACCGCGCCCTGGGCATCATCCACTCGATCTGGACGCCGATTCCGGGTCGCTTCAAAGACTACGTCGCGGTCCCCAAACCCAACGGCTACCAGTCCCTGCACACGACCGTTATCGGCCTTCAGGGTCAGCCCATCGAGGTGCAGATTCGTACCACCCGGATGCACGAGGTCGCCGAGTACGGAGTCGCGGCGCACTGGGCGTACAAGCAGGGCCTAGGCGACGCTTCCGGCACGCTCCAACACCGCCTGACCTGGATGAAACAGCTTTTAGACGTTGACGAGGGGACCGAGAGCGCGGGCGCGTTTATCGACACGGTCAAAACCGACTTTTTGTCGGAGCGTGTGCTTATCTTTACCCCGGCCGGGGACGTAGTAAACTTGCCGCTTGGCAGCACACCCATCGACTTCGCCTATCACGTGCATACGCAGGTCGGGCACCGCTGTACCGGGGCGCGGGTGAACGGTGAGATCGTGCCGCTCTCGTACACGCTGCAAACGGGTGACCGCGTCGAAATCCTGACAAACCGTGGCGCGCAGTACGGGCCGTCTCCCGACTGGCTGGGCCTGGTCGTCACGCGCGGAGCGAAGCAGAAGATTCGGCATTATTTTAGGCAGCAGGAGCGCGACGGCATCTTAAACGGAGCTAAACGCACCCTCGAGCGCGCCCTGCGCCGCAAGCACCTCTCGGTAGCGCACTACACCGGCAAAAAGCTCGAGGTCGCCGCCCGCAAACTCATAAGCGCCGACTCCGTAGACGAACTCTACCTGGCACTCCACGCCAAACGCATCACCACCAAGCAGATTTTATCCGAACTCCTCCCCGAAGCGCCCAAACCCTCGCCTAAAAACCTCCCCCAACCCAAACGCGGAACCGGTGGCATCTATCTGGACGGCCTCGACGCGCCCGCCAAGCTCGCGCAGTGCTGCTCGCCGGTGCGTGGCGACGCCGTTGTGGGCTACGTGACGCGCGGGCGCGGGGTGACGGTTCACCGCCACGACTGCCCGAACGTCAAGCACCTCTTGCGTAAAGAGGCCGAACGGCTCGTCAACGTCACCTGGGACGCGCCCTCCGGCGAGGTCTACCCGGTCGATTTCGAGGTCGTCGGCGTCGACCGCCCCGGCCTGCTGATGAACGTTCTAGACGTGATCGCCGGGATGAACAAGTCCGCGTCGCGCGTCGCCGCCGACGTGCAGAACAGCACCAGCGCCCGCATCCACTTCCGCATCGACGTCAAAGACCAGACCGAGGTCGATAGGGTCAAAGACGCAGTGCTGCGCGTAGACGACGTGACGCGCATCTACCGCTCACGACCGGGCCTCAAGGCTTAACAGCAGACAGCAGCGCATAGAGGTTTTCTCTAGTACTTGGCTCGTTTTGACTTCCCTGGCACGTATGTTAGACTCGCCTCTGCTCCGTCGGCTCAGCGCGGTGGCGACCCTCGAATCTGGTCAGATCGGAAGAAGCAGCCATAAGGGGTGATCGTTAGGTGCCGCTGAAAACCGGCGGAGCTTTTTGTTGGCTACTGCGTATGTTGAATGTTTGGCACACTATTCCGCGAGCATAAGCTTTGGAACATAACCGAAATGCTCATCGTTAGCTAACAGCGGCACACCGCTCCTCAAGGCTATCTGAGCAATAAGACCGTCTGTGGCAGGGATAGTCACGCCTCGTCGCCGCAACGCAGCAAGCAGGTCGCCCGCATTCGAAAAGTCGTCTTCTACAGTTTTTAGATAGTGGACCGCGCGCAATGTTTCTAAAAGCGGCCCTTCCTGCTGACGAAGCCCTTGGCGGATTTCCATCTCGACCATGCCACAGATAGAGGCGCGGTTTTCAGAAATAAGAGTGTCTACACGCGTAGCTACTGGTTCACGCCCACGAAAAAAGTCTATCCAAGCGCTTGTGTCTATCAGTGTAAACCTCAATGCGCGTGCGTGATAACGGTTTCCGTAGACTCGATTTCGTCGTTTGAAAGGATGTCAACTTTACCCCTATAGGCGCGGAGCTGGTCGCGTCTAGCCTGCTGCACAAACCGCTGAACCGCGACTTCAACAGCTTCACCTTGGGTCTTAGCCTCAGTAAGGGCCATCAACTCATTAAAGACAGCCTCAGGCAGCGTTACCGTCGTTTTCATAACCACAGCATAGCACCGGACGTGTAAACCGAGCGGGCTGTTCACAAGCTCCTCAACACGTTCGCTGCGTGTGAGGCGAGTTTCATGCCTCTACCCATCCAGCTCGCACGCTCAACCCGCTACCCGTCCCGCGTGGTCAGCTGCCGCAGCCCAGCCGCTACGTCCTCACCCAAACTCGCAGATTGCGTCTTTCCGAACGCGTACAGGCGTCCGGACCTGCCTTTTCGTACAAAGTGCCGCATGACGACCTCTCCGGCTCGAGCCGCCACCCCGGGCGGCGTCATCGGCTCGTCTGCCCAAGCTTCCGCCGTCACTACCGCCACCTTGTACACGCCCCCCGGAGAGGCGCGCGATACGCTGCGCTCCGCTAGGTTCTTAACCCGTTCCGCACCTGTAAAACCCCGTAAGAGTTTTGTCATAACGCTCCCTATATCTTGACTTCAGCGGCTACTAGCCGCGACGCACTAAAAGGGCAAACCACCCAAGGCTTCACCCTCATCGAACCGTTGATCGTCATTGCGATCATCGGCATCCTGGCCGCGGTTCTTATCCCAAACCTGCTGACCGCCCGCCGGAACGCCACGAACACCGCGGCCCAAACCTATGGCCGTAACGTTGTGAATTGGGTTGGCTCTGCTCACGCCAGTAATCCGGCACTTGCAAGAGGTGGTGCGGCTGGCAGTTGCATGACCCCCGCTGCCCTACTCACCGCTGAAGGCGCTCCCGCTGCGGCCCCTACTGCGGTTACCGCTTGTACAGTTACGGCTAATGCAGCCACCGCCGCTTCTGAATACACGCTCTCCGTTACCTCCTCAACAGCTACGGGCGGCCCTACTAACAACGGTGTCTATACCTTTAACTTTTGATCAGACCTGGGATCACAAAGGCGAGCCTAACCGCTCGTCTTTTCTTTTGCTATTCGGGTAAATCTTCAATCTTGAGCGTACCTGTGGTGAACAGCAGCACACCCACCCAAAACAAAGCGCGGTCGGGAAGCGCGCGGATTTGTTCGATAAAGCTTTTCACGGGGCCTCTTTCCAAGAACTGTGCACGGTGCGGGAGTAAACGGGGTTCTCTGGTAAGGGTTTTCATGGTCTGGCCTCCTTGAGGCTATAAGAGCATATAGAGATTGCGGTCAACTTGCGGCAAGCTGGACAACCTGCAAAGCGTCGGGGATATGTCAACGGCGAGGGATTTTTGCCACCCACCGCACTCGGGACGGCCATCCGGCTCCGCACTAAAGTTAAACGCTATACTTGCCCTCAGCTCCCCTCAACAGCGTCTGCTACACTTCAGGGCGTGAACCGTGTCGTGAGCGTGTCGCTCGGCGCGTCCCACCGTGACCTCAACGAGTGTCTGACGCTGCTGGGCCGAGAGGTTAGCGTGCAGCGGCGGGGTGTAGACGGCGACCTCGAGAAAGCTGCCGCCCTTATCTGCGAGTTGGACGGCCAGGTAGACGCGATTGGGCTGGGCGGCATCAACTTGTACGTAAGCGTTGGAAAAAGGCGTTACATCCTGCGTGACGCAGCGCGGCTCTCGGCGCAGGCTACACGCACCCCTGTCCGGGACGGGAGTGGACTCAAAGCCACTTTGGAAGGGCGGGTTGTCGAACGCCTGCACGCAGAAGTAGGACTTGCAGGCAAAAGGGTCTTGATGGTCTCGGCGGTCGACCGCTACGGCATGGCGCAGGCGCTTTCTGAAACCGGGGCCGTGATGCGTTACGGTGACCTGATCTCGATTCTAGACGTGCCACTGCCCTTGCGGAGCCTGAGCACGGTGCGTGGCCTCGCCTACGCGCTGTTGCCCGTCGTCCGGCACGCGCCGATTGGGTGGCTTTACCCGACGGGCGCGGTGCAGGACCAGGAAGAGGTCGCCGCGAGCGTCTACACTCGCCTCTACGATTGGGCTGAGGTGATCGCCGGAGACTGGCACCTGATCCGCCGCTTTTTGCCCCGGCGCTTGGATGGTAAAACTGTCCTGACGAACACCACGACACCGGAAAACGTCGCGCTGCTGCGTGAACGCGGCGCTGCCCTGCTCGTGACCACCACGCCCCGGCTGAACGGGCGCAGTCTGGCGACGAACGTGCTCGAGGCCGCCTTCGTCGCCGTTACCGGGGGAGAGCCCCTGAGCCCCGCCGACTTGTCCGGCTACGTCGCCCAGTCGGGGCTGAGCGGGACGTTTGTGGAGCTGTAGCAGGTAGCATCCGTCTCGCTACGTTCAGAGCTGGTTTAGGCCAAAATTAGCCTACGCTAAGCTGTCTAAGGCGCACTTTAGGTGATGACCTGTGCCCTCGGGATATGGCTGCGTTTCCTGGTCCTGTATTTATAAGGACCGCTATAGTTAGGGGCCGCCGAAGGCTACCGCTGTGCGTCCGAGCTGGGTGTTAGACTGACACGGATGGCTTTAGGGGCTGACGCGGCGGAAAAATGCCCGCGCACCCGCCTGCAAACCTGTGTTTTTGCCCTGTTCTGGGCTCATTTAGTTTTATCGTGGAGGAAGCATGATCAGCGTAACCGAACTGCGTAACGGCACCAAAGTCGAGATGGACGGCGGGCTCTGGGAGTGTCTCGACTACTCGCACCTCAAGATGGGGCGCGGCGGCGCAAAGGTCGTCACGAAGTTTCGCAACTTAGAAACCGGCTCTATCGTCGAGCGCACCTTTAACTCCGGCGAAAAGCTGCAAGACATCTTTATCGACTACCGCACCATGCAGTACCTCTACACCGACGGCGACGTCTATACATTCATGGACACCGAGACGTACGATCAGCCGACCCTGACGGCCACGCAGATCGGGACGCCGGTAAAGTTCCTCAAAGAGTCGATGGAGGTCACCGTCGACTACTATCAGAGCAAGGCCCTCAAGGTGACCCTGCCCAACGTCGTCGCGCTCACCATCACCCGGACCGACCCCGGCGTCAAAGGCGACACCGTCTCGGGCGGCTCGAAGCCCGCGACCCTGGAAACCGGCGCGACCGTTGCCGTGCCGCTTTTTATCGACCAGGGGGAGACCATCCGGGTCGACACCCGCACGGGCGAGTATCTGGGCCGCGCCTAGGGTGAGTATGGACGTCAAGGAGCTTAAGCGCCTGCTCGAGTCAGTCAAGGACTCCGACATCAGCGAGTTGGTTTTAGAGACCCCCGACTACAAGCTGAGCGTCAAACGGGGTCTCAGTGCTGCCCCGGCACCCCAGGAAGCGCCGCCCAGCCCGTCAGGGCCGCGGCCCGAACTTCCGGCCCCCGCCGCGCCCACCGACCTGATCTCTCCAGCGGCTGCGCCTACACCTGTCACGCCTACACCCGCCGCGCCCGCGAGCACCCTTATCGAGGTCGCCGCGCCCATCGTCGGGACGTTTTACGCCTCGCCGAGCCCAGACGCGCCGCTTTTTGTTAGGGTCGGCGACCGTGTGCAGGCCGGGGCGGTCTTGTGCATCATCGAGGCGATGAAGCTGATGAACGAGATCGAGGCCGAGGTCTCGGGCGTCGTGCGCGAGATTTTGGTCCGCAACGAGGAGCCGGTCGAGTACGGGCAGGCGCTCTTCCGGCTCGAGCCCGTATGACGGGAAGTAAGTGTGCCGCAACGGCTCAGCGCAGCAATGAGTACAGAGCCATGAGCAATGAGGGGAAAAGTTTGTACTCATGGTTCACGTGGTCCCGCCGACCTGCTTGGGAGGTCGGGATTGCTCATGGCTCATTGCTAAACCCCAAAGCTAACGCCGACTCAGGACCCTCCTGTGTTTAAGAAAATTTTGATTGCCAACCGAGGCGAGATCGCGCTGCGGGTTCTCCGGGCAGCTCGAGAACTCGGCGTCACGGTCGTGCAGGCGTACTCCAAAGCCGATGAGACCTCCCTGCCGGTGCTTTTGGCCGACGAGTCCATCTGCATCGGCCCGGCGGCGTCGTCGGGGTCGTACCTAAACGTCCGCAACCTACTCTCGGCGGCGCTCGTCACGGGGGCCGAGGCGATCCATCCGGGCTACGGCTTCCTGAGCGAAAATGCCGAGTTCGCCCAGAAGTGCGAGGAGCACGGCATCACCTTTATCGGCCCGCGTCCGGAAAACATCCGCGCCATCGGTGACAAGGCCAGCGCGCGGCGGGTCGCGCAGGAGAGCGACGTGCCGATCACACCGGGGTCGGAGGCGCTGGCGTCGTTTGACGAGGCCAGGGAGTTCGCCGAGCGCATCGGCTACCCGGTCATCCTCAAGGCGTCGGCGGGGGGTGGCGGGCGTGGGATGCGGATCGTACGCAGTGAGGACGAGCTTCAGCGCAACCTGACCAACGCTCAGGAGGAGGCGCGCGCGGCCTTCGGCAACGGTGAGATGTATATGGAAAAATATTTGGACGAACCGCGCCACGTCGAGATTCAGGTCTTCGGCGACGGCGAGGGCAACGTGCTTCACTTTTTCGACCGCGACTGTTCGATCCAGCGCCGCTACCAAAAAGTCTTGGAAGAAGCGCCCAGCACGCTGCCTACACCCCTGCGGCTCGAGATCGCCGAGGCGGCGGTTCGGCTCGCCAAAGGGATACGCTACCGAGGTGCGGGGACCTGCGAGTTTTTGGTTGACCGGGACGGCGGTTTCTACTTTTCGGAGATGAATACCCGCATCCAGGTCGAGCACCCCGTCACCGAGATGGTCACGCGCTTCGACTTGGTGCGCGAACAGTTCCGGGTAGCGGCGGGGGAGGGGTTGTCGCTGACGCAAGATGAGGTGCACACCACGGGTCACGCGATCGAGGTGCGCGTCAACGCCGAGGACCCCGACTTCGACTTTCGCCCCTCAGCGGGAACGGTTACCGACGTGCACTGGCCCGGCGGCCCCGGTATCCGCGTCGACTCGCACGTCTACTCGGGCTACCGCATCCCGCCCCACTACGACTCGCTCGTCGCTAAAATCATCGTCTGGGCACCCACCAGGGGCGAGGCCATCGCCCGGATGAAGCGGGCGCTTACCGAAACCGTCTTGGAGGGCATCAAGACGACCATTCCCTTCCACTTGCGGGTCCTCGACAACGCGTTTTACCAGCGCGGCGCGGTCTACACCACCTTTATCGCCAAACGAATGCAGGGCTAAGATGACACCAGCACCAAGCACCAACACCTCCTCCGACGACGCTCTAGTGCAGTTAGACATCTCGCAGGACGTACTTTACGGCATTGCCCAACTCGCCACTGAGGGGGTCGCCGGTCTCTCCACGACCTCCCCTCCGGCGCGGATGGGCGAACTGCTCACCGGCAGACGGGCGAAGGGCGTCTTTATCTCCCGTGAGGGGGACGCCCTCACCATCGACCTGCACGTGCGGGTGCGCTACGGACTGGCCATTCCCAAGGTCGCTGCCGAAGTGCAGCGCTCGGTGCGCGAGGCGGTCGCGTCGATGACCGGGATGACCGTCCTCAGCGTCAATGTGACGGTCGACGCGGTCGACCTGCCGGAGGAGACCGCACCGCCTGCCGGAGAACCTTCGGAGGCGGCGCGTGGCTAGGCGGCGGGCGCGGGAGCTGGCGTTTCGGGCGCTTTTTCAGTCGGAGCGGGGTGGGGAACCGCTGCTCGAGGCGTGGGAGGGCATCCGGAGTGACCTCAGCGAGGGAACAGGGGACGACGAAGCGTACGGCGACCCGCTGGACGCTGAGGGGATAGTCTTCGCCGAACGGCTCGTGCGGACGTTTGCCGAACACCAAGCCGAGCTTGACGCGAAACTCACGGACGTACTCGAGGGCTGGACATTCACGCAGATGTCGCAGACCGACCTGGCGGTCCTCAGGCTCGCCCTCACCGAGCTGACCTATGAGGACCTGCCTCCGGAGGTGACCTTCGAGGTTGCGGTCCGCATCGCCAAGCGCTACGGCGGTGAGGAGTCGGGGCGGTTCGTCAACGGGGTGCTGGCGCGGCTGCACCGTGACCGCCAGCACCAGGACCATCAGAATGGGGACCGCCCCCGTGACCCTCATGACCACGACGCGGTGGAGGGCTAGTGGCGGCGGAGCGTCTGGACGGGCGCGAGGTCGCTAGGAGCGTCACCCGTGAGCTTGCGGAGACGCTCACGACGCTGCCCTTCAAGCCCCAGCTGGTGGTGGTGCGCGTCGGTGAGGACCCGGCGAGCGTCGCCTACGTCCGTGGCAAAGACCGCACCGCGACACAGCTCGGACTCACATCGCGGGTTGAGGTGCTGGGCGAGAGCACTACGCAACGCGAACTGCTGGCGCGCGTTCTTGAGATTAGCGCCGACCCCGAGGTCGACGGGATTCTGGTACAGGACCCCTTGCCGCCGCCTCTGGACATTCGCGCCGTACAAGAAGCCATCGACCCGGCCAAGGATGTCGACGGTTTTCACCCGGTGAACGTCGGGCGGCTCTGGAACGGCGGGCGGGCGCTCGTCCCCTGTACCCCGGCGGGACTAATCCGCATCATGGACTTTTACGGGCTAGAAATCGCCGGGAAACGGGTGGTCATCGTCGGGCGCTCATCGTTGGTTGGCAAACCGGCGGCAGTGCTCTTTTTACAGCGTGACGCGACGGTGACGGTCGCGCACTCCAAGACGCGGAGCTTAGGTACGCTTACCCGAGAGGCCGATATTCTGGTCGCGGCGGTCGGGCGGCACGCGCTGCTAACACGCGAGATGGTCAAACCGGGCGCGGTCGTGCTCGACGTGGGCATCAACCGGGTCGAGGGCAAGCTGCGCGGCGATGTGCATCCGGAGGTCACGGAGGTCGCGGGCTACCTTACGCCGGTGCCGGGGGGCGTCGGGCCGATGACGGTCGCCATGCTCATGCAGAACACGGTCATGGCGGCCTCGAGGCGGCGCGGGGACGGTGGGGCGTGATCCGGCTTTTCGATGTGAGGGTGCCGGGGCCGGTGCAGGAACGGCTCGAGGCCGCTGTTCTGGAGACGCTCCGCAGCGGTCAGTTCGTCTTGGGTGAACGGGTCGCGCGTTTCGAGGCCGAGTTCGCCGCCTACACGGAGGCCGCACACGCCGTCGGGGTCGGTTCGGGGACCGACGCCTTGGTCTTGTCGCTGCGGGCGCTCGGGGTCGGCCCCGGCGACGAGGTGATCGTCCCGGCGCTGTCGTTTTACGCCTCGGCGGAGGCGGTGCTGCTGGTCGGTGCGGAGCCGGTGCTGGTCGATGTCGACCCCCATACGCTCAACCTGTCCGCTGGGGCCGCCGAAGCCGCCCTCACAGCTAGAACAAAAGCCCTCATGCCCGTTCACCTCTACGGCTGCCCCGCCGACATGCCCGCCGTAGCCGAACTCGCCCAAAAGCACGGCCTCAAGGTGATCGAGGACGCGGCGCAGGCGTCGGGCGCGAACCTGGATGGTCAACCGCTCGGCAGCTGGAGCGACGCCTGCTGCTACTCGTTTTATCCGACCAAAAATCTGGGTGCAGCGGGGGACGGTGGCCTGGTGACAACGCCACACGCGGAGGTCGCCGAGTCGGTGCGGCTTCTGCGGACACACGGTGCGACGCGCCCCTACTATCACGAGGCGGTCGGCACCACCTCGAGGCTCGACGCCCTGCAAGCGGTTGTCTTGAGCGTCAAGCTGCCCTGCTTGGACCCCTGGAACGCCCGTCGCCGGGACTTGGCGAAACGTTACGACGAAGCCTTGGCGGCGCTACCTGTAACGGTTCTTCGTCATCAGGGGGGTGTCTATCACCTCTACGTCGTGCGCGTACCCCAACGCGACCGGGTGATGCGGTTTCTTAACGAGAACGGTGTGGAGGCGCGGGCTTATTACCCATACGCCCTCCCCGACCTGCCCCCGCTTAGAGGTAAAGAACACGGCGACTGTAGGGAGGCTCGAGCCGCTGCCAGGGAGCTTTTGGCCCTGCCGCTACACCCCAATCTGCACGAGTCGGAGGTAGCCGAGGTTGTGGAGACGTTGGCGCACGCGCTCAGGTGAAACTAGGGGTGCTGAGCCCTAGCCAGCGTTGCTACGTACACCCGGCTCGCTCCCGCCGCGAAGAGCGTCAGCGCGCACTCGGTCACCGTGGCACCGCTCGTCATCACGTCGTCGACCAGTAGAACTCGCTCTCCCGCTAGGGGCGCGGACCGGAAGGCCCCCGCGACGTTGCCCTGCCGCTCGACCGCCCCGAGCCGCGCCTGCTGGCGCGTCGTACGGACGCGAGCCAGGAGAGGGCGGTAAGGGAGCCGGGACCGTTTCGCAGCCGTCCGCGCGACCAGAGCAGACTGGTTAAACCCTCGCTGCATATACCTGAGCGGATGCAGCGGTACGGCACAGATAACGTCGAGAGGCCATGAACTCGCCTGCAAGGTGTCGGCCAACGCGCTGCCGAAAAGCTCGCCCAGACGCCTGACCTGCCCAAACTTGTAGGCTTTGATAGCCCTCTCTAAAGCCCCACTGTAGGGGCCTAAGGACAGTTCAAAGGCAGCTATCTGCGGCATAAAAAGGGACGCGGCGCAGTGCGAGCAGAGGCCCTGCGGTCCACTCCTCGCCGCGCGGCAGACCGGGCAGGTAAGGAGCAGGTACACGGCTCGAGTTTAGCTTGAGATATTGGGTTAAGAAGGTGAACTTTTTAGTGTAGCGTCAGGTCCGGCGCTGCGCGACCTCACCCAGAAGCTGCACGATGGTCCCCGCAGCTGCCTGGTCCGGGGATGTTCTCAGCGCGTCCCTCAAGCGTGTCAGGCCAGACGCCGCCTTCGCCTCCGCGACCACCTGAGCGTAGCGGAGCGACCCGGTTTCACGCAGGAGAAGCAGCACCCGCGCAACTTCGGCGTGCGTCTTCTCGGGGCGCGGTTTACCTAAAACGCGCCTTACCTCGTCCTGCTGCTGGGGCGCGGCGTGGGCGAAAAAGTGTGCCAGCACGAGCGTGCGCTTCGCCTCGAAGAGGTCACCGGCGAACTCTTTTCCGTAGGAAACGTCGTCCATGAGGTTGAGCACGTCGTCGCGTATCTGAAAGGCCACGCCGAGGTCGATCCCTGCCTCGTATAGCCTAGGGTTGGGCTCGGCTCCGGCACATAGAGCCCCCAACGTCAGCGGCCCCACCACCGTGTAGTACGCCGACTTAAGCGTGACCATCGCTAGATAATCGGCTTCTGAAACGTCGAAGCGGCCCTCGGCGACCCATATGAGGTCGAGGTGCTGCCCCTCGGCGGTGCGCGAAATCATCCCCTCGAACGCCTCCACCACCCGCCACTGCTGTGCCCACGACGTCCAGTCGGCGCGGAGCAGCGTCCGCCACATATAGATGTGCAGCGCGTCGCCGACGTTGAGCGCGACCGGCATTCCGATCTGCTTGTGCAGCGCCGGGTGGCCGCGCCGGTCCTCGGAGTTGTCCTCAATGTCGTCGTGGATCAGCACCCAGTTTTGAAAAAGCTCCAGAGCCGCCGCCACGCCCAGCCCAGCCCGCCACGAAGCCCCGTGCGCCGCCGCAGAAAGCAGCAAGACGAGCCCACGAAGCCGTTTGCCGCCCCGCTCCGGATAATCCCTCAGGAGCGTGTAAAACCGCTCCAGATCGGGGTTAGTGTGCGCGTCCGGAAGCTCACGGAAGATGGCGGTGTCCAGCTCAGCCTGAAGGGTGGTGAGGTCGAGGGGAGGGGTCACGGGCTCGAGTATAGCCCTACATACCGTGCTCGGCACTGCCTGAACCGCTGAGACCCACGGATAAAAGTAACGGGTGCCGAGCAGTGAGTGAAGGCTTCGCCTCTGGCTCGCTACGCCTAAAGCTGCGGTAAAAGCTCTGTGACAACGCCGAATACCCCAATACCGAGCAGCAAAAGCCCCGACACCTGCGTCAGCAGCCTGTAGTGCCGGGTCAGCCAGCCCACCCCGCGCCGCTGCAAGGGCAGCGCAGCAAAGGGCAAGAGCACGAGCGGCCAGCCGAAGCCGAGGCCGAAGGCGAAAAAATAGAGCAGGCTGCTCGTCAGGGCTGCTGCGCTTCCCGCGCCGAGGAGAAACGCGCTCACTACGACCGGGCCGGTGCAGGGCAGCGTCATCGGGCCGAGCAGCACACCGTAGAGATAAGCACTAGCCAGCGGGTCATGTAGGACGGGTGTATTCACTCCACTAAAACGGGCAAAAGGGTTGACGCCAAAAAGCATGAGCGCGCCCAGCACGATGACCGCGCCGTAGATAACCGGTAGTAGCCAGACGAGCAGGCCGCCAAACGAGGCTTGCAGCAGATAAAGCAGCAACCCGACAATGGTCATGAGGCTGAGGATGCCCAGCAGCACCATGAGCCCGAGCCAGGGTGTGAGCTGTTTGGCCCGCTCGTTAGCAGCGTTCCCGGCTAAAAACGCGATCAGGCCGGGATAGAGCGGTAAGAGGCAGACGTTGGTCAAGATAGCGGCGTTCCCGAGTAGGAACGCCCCGAAGAGTTCATTCACGAAGCCTCTTGTCTACAAGATTTCTACTGCTGAACGGTAGCAACTATTTCGTCAGGGGTACTAAAACCGGTAAGCAGTTCACTCGTCGTCCCATCGGGACCGATGATGAAGTGAGGTGTGGCCGGGGGGTTGGTGACCGACTGACCAAACTCGGTAGCCAGGGCGCGCAGCATTTCCGGCGTCATCACCGCGAAGGTGAAGTCGAAACCCTGGTCGTCGGCGTAGCGCGCCAGTTCGTCGGCACTTAGCGTCGTCTCTACGCTGAGTGCGATAAAGGTGACATCATCCCCCAACTGTTTTTTAGCATCGCGGACGTTGCCGAGTTGCTGGCGGCAGTTGGCACACCAGGTTGCCATCGGTTCAACGTAAACAGTTTGCCCAGCAAAATCGGCCAGGGAGAAGGTCTCGCCGGTTTGGGCGTCCGTTAAGGACAAGTCCTGCCAGCTCGAGTCCTGAGCTAGTGCAGTAGTGGTCAAACTCAAAACGAGTAACAAAATAAATCTCATAGTCACCTCTGGTTCTTACTCTACTCGCCGAGATAGCTCAGAAAGGTGTAATCGGTGTCCTTAGCCTTGACGTGACAGCCGACGCACATGCCAGCGTTTTCGGCGCTCATCCAGCCGCCACCAAAGTCGCCCGCGTCTTCGCGTTCAAAGACCGCGTACTGCCAGTCGCCGTTGTCCGGGTCGAAGCCAGCCACCTTGCGCATGGCGTAGAGCGTGGTGACTTGAAGCGTCTCCGGGTTCATCCGCTCCTTAATAAGGGTGCTGCCCTCACCGTAAGGGAAAGAGGCTTCCAGCGCCGATTGAGCTGCCAGCTCGTCGATATAGATATCCTTGACAAGGGGGTGGGCGGACTCCTCTAAATCCTTCTGTGGGTTCGCGCGCTCCCAGGTGAAGTAGTCGGCGATCTCGGCGGGCAGCCCCAGCCTCGCGCCCTGCGCGCCCACGAGTGTGACCGTCATCAGTAAGCCTGCTAAAATCCATCTGCGCCACATAACGCCTCCTTGAACTTGTAAGGTTCTAGGGGTCATTATGGACGCTACAGCGCCCTGAGTTACGTCAAAAGTTTGACGGACAGCGTCGGCACCACCGGCTAGACTCGAGCTTTGACGTTGAGCTGCACGCGCCGCCGATTCGAGAGCACAGGAGTGAGATGACCAAACCTTGGTTTGTCCGGGGCACCGAGTTTTCCGAACGGCTAGACGCGCGTGACCACGAGATGTTTATGCGCGTCTGCCCCAAAAGGCACTTTGAACGCCACCAGACCATCTTTCGGATGGGCGACCCTGCGACCAGCCTGCACGTCATCGCCGAGGGACAGGTCAAGCTGGTCGCGGCGGCCCCCGGTGGGCACGAGCGTATCCTGGCGATCTGCGGCCCTGACGACTTTATCGGCGAGGCGTTTTTACAGGAGGCGTACTACCGCGTCGACGCGGTGGCGCTGACGGCCGCCGTCACCTGCCCAATGGGCCGCGATCAGTTTTTGGAGTTGGCGCTGCGCGCCCCGACCTTTACGCTGAGTTTTGCCGAGATTCTGGCGGGTCAACTCTCAGGGTGCCGCGAGCAGCTCTCGTACGCCTACGACCCCGTCAAGCAGCGGCTGGTGCGGGCGCTGCTCGAGCAGAGCGAACGCTTCGGCAAACCGTTGGCCGAAGGCTGGTGCGACCTCCACACTGAGCTGCGCCACGATGAGTTGGCGTCGATGGTCAGCGCCACGCGCGTTTCGGTCTCGACCGCCTTTGCCGAGTTGCGTGAGCACGGCCTCGTGGAGGGTAGCCGGGGCCGCTACCGCGTTCACCTGCCGGGTTTACAAACTCTCCTCTAGGTCAGCAAAAAACCCGCCGAAGCGGGTTTTATTCAGTTCGGACCGGGCCTTCGGATACACGCCTTGAAGTGACCGGGGGAGACCTCCTCCAAGGGTGGCACCACCTCGGCGCACTCTTTAGCCGCTATCGGGCAGCGCGTTCGGAAGACGCAGCCCGAAGGCGGGTTGATGGGGCTTGGGATGTCACCCTGTAAGATGACGCGCTCACGCCGCACCGTCGGGTCGGGGATGGGGACGGCTGAGAGGAGGGCCTCGGTGTACGGATGCACCGGGTTGCGGTAGAGTTCGCGCGCCGGGGCAACCTCCATGATGCGGCCTAGATACATGACCACCACGCGGTCGGAGATGTATTCGACGACGCCTAAGTCGTGCGCGATAAAGAGGAGCGTCAGGCCGAGTTCTTCTTTAAGGTCTTGCAGCAAGTTGACGACCTGCGCCTGAATCGACACGTCGAGAGCCGAGACAGGCTCGTCAGCGACGATAAACTGCGGATCGACGGCGAGCGCCCGCGCGATGCCGATGCGCTGCCGCTGCCCGCCGGAAAACTCGTGCGGATAACGGCGCATGTGCTGCGCCGAGAGCCCAGTACGCTCCAAAAGCTGCACGACGCGTTCTTCACGCGCTTTGCCCCGCGCCAACCTGTGAATGTCTAACGCCTCGCCGATAATGTCGCCGACGGTCATACGCGGGTTAAGGCTGGCGAACGGGTCTTGAAAGATGATCTGCATCTCTTTGCGGTACTCGCGCATCTGCGACTTTGAAACCTTGGCGATATCGACCCCGTTAAAGATGATCTCGCCTGAGGTCGGTTCGATAAGCCGTAAGATGGCGCGGCCCGCAGTCGTCTTGCCCGAACCCGACTCGCCGACGAGGCCGACGACCTCGCCCGGCTTGATGTTGAGGGAAACGTCCTCAACGGCCTTGACGTTGGCGACGGTGCGGGAAAAGACGCCGCCCTTGATGGGAAAGTATTTTTTAAGGTCCCTGACCTCTAAAAGATGCTCGCCTTTGGTCACGCCGCGTTTGTCCGCGCCGCCGGAACGGACCTCGGGTGTCACGGTCACTGCTTGGGTCACGCCATCACCTTCCGCTCGTTGAGTTCAAGTTCGTTCCAGCGAACGCAGCGCACCATGTGCCCACCACCGGTGTCCTCTAAGGGGGGCACCGCCTCTTTGCACTTGTCTTTGACAAAGGCGCAGCGCGGATGAAAGGGGCAGCCTTGCGGCAGGTACAAGGGGTTAGGGACGTTGCCGGGGATGGCCTCGAGCCGGTTCTGATGTTCGGCGGCCTTGTCGACTCGGGGAATCGAGTTCATCAGCCCAAGCGTATAGGGCATCTGCGGGTTGGCGAATATCTCGTGGACGGTGCCCTCTTCAACGGCGCGTCCGGCGTACATGACGACCACGCGGTCAGCGATTTCAGCAACGACGCCTAGGTCGTGCGTGATAAAAAGGATGCTCATGCCGATCTCGCGCTGAAGCTGCCGCATCAGGTCTAGAATCTGCGCCTGGATGGTTACGTCTAAAGCCGTCGTCGGCTCGTCGGCAATTAAAAGCTTCGGGCCGCACGAGAGCGCCATGGCGATCATTACGCGCTGGCGCATCCCACCTGACATCTGGTGCGGGTAGTTGTGGACGCGCTTGCCCGGCTCGGGAATACCGACCAAGTCGAGCATCTCGGCGGCCAACTTCATCGCTTGACTCCGGCGCTTGTGCTGGTGAAGTTGGATCGCCTCGGCGATCTGGTCGCCGACCGTATAGACCGGGTTAAGGCTGGTCATCGGTTCTTGAAAGATCATCGAGATATCGTTGCCGCGAATTTTTCGCATCTCCGCTTCGCTCTTTTTAACCAAGTCCTGGCCTTCAAAGAGCATCTCGCCGCCTGCGATCCGCCCCGGCGGGGAGGCGATAAGCCGCATGATCGACAGACTCGTAACCGATTTGCCCGAGCCCGACTCACCTACGACCGCTAGAGTCTTGCCCCGTTCGATATGAAACGACACGCCGTCAACCGCCCGCACAGTGCCTTCGTCCGTACCGAAATAAGTTTGGAGGTCATTGACCTCTAAGATGCGGTCACTGTCAGCCATAAACACCCCTAATCATTGTGTAAGTGTACCCCACGCTACTGCCGACTGCGCGGGTCGAAGGCGTCGCGGAGACCGTCGCCCAAGAGGTTCCAAGTTAGGACGGCGATAAAGATAAATAGACCCGGCAAAAAAATCCACCAGCGGTCACCTAGTCCCGTGACGCCGACGAAGTTCTGTGCGGTGCTGAGCATGAGCCCCCAGCTCGTCGAGGGCGGCTGAATCCCCAGACCGAAAAAGCTCAGAACAGATTCGGTGATGATAAAACTTGGAATTGTCAAGCTCATATAGACGATGACGAAGCTGAGGGTATGCGGCAGCATATGGCGGCGGATGATGCGGGCGTTGCTCGCGCCTAGAGAACGGGCCGCGTAGGCAAAGTCCCGCTCACGTAACGACAGTACCTGTCCCCGCACGGTGCGCGCCACACCGCCCCAGCCGATCATCGCCAGCACCACCACCACGAGCATAAAGACGGTCGAGGCAGGCAGGTTGAGCGGATAGAAGATGGCCGACAACGTGAATAGCAAAAACAGGTCCGGAATAGCTGAAAGCGCCTCCACAAAACGCATTATGACCTCATCGACCCAGCCGCCGAAATAACCCGCCAAACCACCGAATAAAAGCCCTAGAAATACGGCCACGACCGCTGCGATAATCCCAACACTGAGACTTATGCGGCCACCAAAAAGGATTTTGCCGAAAACGTCGCCGCCCAAATCGTCCGAGCCCCATAGGTAAAACGGTACCTCGGGGTCCGATGAGCCGAACAGGTGCAGCGTCGCCCACGGGCGCATTCCCAAAGTTTGGCGGAGCTGCGCGGGAATCAGGTTGACGGGGAAGGGAAAGTAGCGGTCACGCACACCCTCGCGTCTGGCGAAAAATTGTAGGGGCACCGGGTTATCACGGTCTTCCGTCCAGGTCGTCTCCAGCGTCTCGAAGTCGAGCGCCTGCTCTCTCGGGTAGAAAAAGGGTCTGACGAAACGACCTTCGTCCCAAAAACGCACTCGGTTGGGCGGCTGAAAGGTTGCGCCGGGGTCGATGTAACGTTCGGGGTAGGGTGCAACAAAATCGGCGAAGGCAGCTAGAAGATAAAGAACACCCAAAACAGTAAGCGAAACGCGCGCCATCGGGTGCTTGCGAAACTGTTTCCAGGCGATTGTCGAGAGGCTCTCGCTACGGACGACCCGAGCGTCTGTAGGCTCAGCCCCGCCGCTGGGAACGACCGGTACGGTGTCGGCCATCAGTAGCGAATCCGGGGGTCGATAAGGGCGAGTGCAAGGTCAGAGAGCAGGTTGCCGATCATCAGCAGCACCACCAAAATCGTGAGAATTGCCATCAGGACGTAGACGTCTTGAGCGAAGACGCTCGACAAAAAGAGCGGTGTCAACCCGGGCCAGCGCATAACGTACTCAACCGTTCCCGCCCCACCGATAAGGCCGGGTAAAAGCCCGCCCAGCGTAGCGACGATGACCAAAATGGCGTTCCGGAGCGCGTGCTTGTAGTTGATCGAACGCCGTGCTAAACCTTTAGCGCGGGCGGTGCGGATATAGTCCTGGCCCAATACCTCGAGCATCTCCCCGCGCATGATGCGGGTAATGAAGGCCAGGCTCGAGAGCGCCACTACGATCATCGGTGCGATCAGGTGCCAGAGCGAGTCTAAAAACTGCCCACCTGGACTCAGTTGAGAATAATTTTGGCTCGTCATGCCACCGGTTGGAATTAGAAAAAAACCATTTTGCTGAAAGAACTGCACCGAAAACGCCACAAAGATAAGAGCCAAGAAAAAATTAGGGATGGCTAGTCCAAAGAGGCTTAGGACCGTCAGCACCCGGTCACCGAACGAATACTTGTTAAGTGCGGAGTAGATGCCGATAGGAATGGCAATAAGATAGGTGATGATCGTAGCTGGTAACAGCAACCTTAAGCTGTTCTCCATACGCGGCAAGATCAAGTTGGTTACGTTGTTGCGACTTGTCAGGCTAAAACCGAAATCAAAGTCGGTAATGACATTTCTGAGCCAGTAAAGGTACCTCACCAGCATCGGCTGATCAAGCCCGAGCGAGGCGCGTATTCGCGCCTCGGCGTTCGGATCGAGCGGGTTGATGGCAAACTGACTGGCGAAGTCACCGGGCGCAAGGTCGATAACGATCCAGGCGAGCAGGGTCGCCAAGAAAAAAGTGGGGATGAGGTTGACCAAACGTCTTAGGATGTAAGGGATCAAACGACGTCTCCAAAGATACGGTTTGAGTAGGCTGACTGAGGGCCTAAAAACAATGTATATGGGGTGAGGCTTTTTAAGACCTCACCCGAGTGTTAGGGCGTTTAGGTTTACTGCGCCTGCGTTTTAGTAACGTTTTCGCGGTAGTTACCGGGGGTGTACGGCGATTCGATGCTGTTCGCGTCGAGCGCCTCTTCCGGCCAGGTGTTGCCCAGGTTTGTGTAAAAGGAGAACGCCTGCTGGATAAGTGGCGTCATGGGCAGATACTCACGCATCAGCTCGGCACGCTCGTTGTAGATAGCAACACGCTCCTCCAGGTCGAGGGTGCGATCCATACGGCGCGAAAGCCGGTCCATCGAGATTTCCCACGGCTCGACGTTCTCAGTGCTCTTGTTCCAAGAGTTCAGAAGTTCGCCTAAGCCCAAAACGTTAACTGATGAAGGGTTGTCCACGTCGCCACCAGCTAGGCCCCAAATCTGCGCGTCGTAGTTGACCTCGCGGCCCTGGCCTTCGTCTTCCGGATTCTTAAAGCCAGCGTCGATGGACTGACTCCAAATGTCAGTCGACACCTGACGGGCGTTGACTTCGACACCATACTCGGCAAGAGTTTGGGCGGTAACCTGTGCGAGCTGCGAACGGCGGTCGTTGCCTTCATTGAACTGTAGGGTAAACGAAACGCGGCACCCTGTTTCCGGGTTGCGGAGCACGCCGTCCGGACCTTCTTCGCTAAAGCCTATAGACGCGAGCAACTCTAAGCCTGCTTCCGGGCTGAACTCAAACGGCTCTAAAGTCGGGGCGTCGAAGGGGGCTGCTGCTTCGCCGCCGCCGTAGTCGACTGCCGGGTAACCGAGACCGCCGACGGCGGCTTGTACAAGCGCGTCACGGTCGATCAAGGTCGAGATAGCCTGACGGAACTCGGGCGCACGGAACATGTTGCGCTTGCACTCGTCTGTGTGGTTGAAGTTATAGGTAATAAAGTCCACCGCGCCGCTCGGGCCGATGTTGGCAAAGAACTGACCGCCGATGGAGCCGTTTGTCACCGCCTGCTGGATAGCCTGGGTGTCGTTGAGACCGCTTGGCCAGAAAAAATCTGCTTGGCCGGTGGTAACAAGCGCGACCTGGGCGTTGTTGTCCGCGGCGAAGGTCACGGTCCACGAGTCGGGGCCGGGAAGGGGTGAGCCGTCAGCAGCCTTAGCAAATTCGCCGTAGGTGGGGTTTTTGGTCAGCACGATGCGCTCGCCGGGGCGAAACTCGGAGATCGTGTAGGGACCACCTGAAATGATCTGGTCTACCGGCGTGTCGAGGCCCCAAAGTGAGCGGATGCCTTCAGCGCCCTGCTCTTCGTAGACGGGCATATAGATGTGCGCGGGCACGGCACCGACGGTGTCGACGGTAGCTTGTAGACCGTTAACTTGTGGTTCTGCAAGGGTCACCCGGAACTGGTAGTCGCCTAACTGCTCATAGACGACCGGCTCTTCGGTGTCACCCGTGACCGTAGCAGAGTAGTTGTTTGACTGAACGTCGGGGTCGCCTGTAATCTCACGCGCGGCCATGAAGTCGTCGGCGGTGATGGGCTCACCGTCCGACCAGGTCCAGCCCTCCTTGAGCGTAATAATAAATTCCTGCTCGGGGCGCACCTCTTCGATTTCGCTGGCGAAATAAAGATTAAAGTTACCCTCTTCGTTTCTAAAGGTGCGGGTGCCGAGCCAGTCGCGGTAAGTGAGAGACGGACCACTGATTAAAGCCAAAACAGCAGTTTCGTTAGCATTTGCGGAAATCACTCTGTTAAACGTCGTGAAATCACCGAACTGCGTCTCGTTGACGTTGCCGCCTTGTGGGGCAGTTGGCGTGTAACTCTCCG
>CADCWP010000012.1 GCA_902806425.1 uncultured Truepera sp. | reverse complement strand
CTAAAAAAGATGAGAGTGACCTTTTTAACATCGCTAACAACTTCGGTGTGCGCCATCATAACGAAGCTCAGAAAACGGACTACGATAAGCCGATCTGGTACAGCTGGATGTTCTACTATTATCTAGCTACTATCCATGCAGCACTACGCCTTATTGAGAAGAACAAAACTTGATGGGTGCAGAGAACCTCGGCAAACATCCCTCAGCGTAGCCCTCATGAGGGACTAGACTAACCGGCACTTCCGTGACTTTATTCGCGGCGTGTCGTACACTCCGTCAAACTGCCGCCGTGTGCGGTGAGCTGCCCTTACGAACCCGGACGGTGACCTCGAGCTCCGCCCCGCCGGAGCCCACGCCCCGGGGGCAGGTCGTCGTAGTCGCGGCCATAGCCGATCTTGACGTGCGCCTCGGTGACCGGGCAGCCGTTGGTCGGGTCGAAGCCGACCCAGCTGTTCCCGGCAAAAACGTATCAACCCAGGCGTGCGACGCCTCTGCGCCGATGAGCGTTCCGTCACCGCGCGGGCTGCTGTGAATATAACCGGAGACGTAGCGCGCCGGAATGCCCGCAGCGCGGCAGAGCGCCAGCATGGCGTGCGCGAAGTCCTGACAGACGCCCGAGTTGTGCTCCGCGAACTCGGTGAGCGGGGTGTTGACGTCCGTGGCACCCTGCGCGCGCGTAGCAAGGCGTTCCCTACGTTTTTGCAGCCTGATGCGGTGACGGTTTACGCGTGTCTAGGGTTGATGCGGTGCGGCTTGTTCGGCGCGTAAACTGCGTTTATGGAACTCTACCTGGGTACGGGTGGTTATACGAACGACGACTGGCGGGGCATCCTCTACCCGGAGGACGCCAAATCGTCCGCGTATCTGGAGCTTTACGCGGAGCACTTTAACGCGGTCGAACTCAACAGCAGCTTTTACAACATCCCCGGCACAAAGGCGTTCGCGGGCATGGTTAAAAAAAGCGGCTCGAGGGTACGCTTCGCCGTCAAACTCCACAGCTCGATGACGCACAGCCGCGACGCGGACGCCGAGCTTTTTAAGCGCCTGTTCGAGTCGGTCGCGCCGCTGCGCGAGGCGGGGATGCTGGGACCGTTTCTGGCGCAGTTCCCCTACTCGTTTCACCGGACGCCGGAAAACCGCCTTTACCTAAAAACCTTGACCGACCGCTTCGCCGAGGCGGGGGAGGCGCTCGCCGTCGAGTTTCGCACCGCCGAGTGGCACGTCCCTGAGGTCTACGACGCGCTCACTGAGGCGGGTCTAGTCGCCGTCAGCGTGGACTATCCGCCGCTTCCCAACATGCCCAAACCCGACCTGCTGCTAGGCACAGCTACAGCCTACATCCGGCTACACGGACGCAACGAAAGGACGTGGTACGGCGGCAAGAGCGCGGCGGAGCGGCATGATTACCTCTACAGCAAAGACGAGCTGTCGCCGTGGGTGCGGAGCGTTGTGGAGGCGGAGCTCGAGCAGTGCTACCTGATCTTCCTAAACACCACGAAGGGCCACGCGCTTAAAAATCTCAAGATGATAGGCGAGCTTTTCGCCGAAGCGGGGGTCAACGCGCCCATGTCGCTCTAGAGGAGAGGAGTTCGGGAATAACCGCGGCGTGTAGAGGCGTCTACGGCACCACCTCGAGCGCCAGAGCTTCAAAGAGCTTGGCTTTCTTGACGGCTGTTTCGTCGTCGAAAGGGCCTCTTAAAATGTCGGCGAGCCGCGCCGAGAAGTCTGTAGGTGCGCGGCGAAAATAGGGCCAGATGGTGCCCTCGGCCCGCCGGGTCGTACATCTCGTTAAGCGCGTAGAGAACACCGATAAGCGCGTCGACGGCTCAGTTGAGGTCAAAGATAAAGACGCGGGGTCCGAGCTGCCGCTCTGCGTTCACCACCAGCTCGGCGACCTGTTCTTTTAAGATAGATGTAAAGTGAGCCAGCAGATTTTGTTTGAGTAGGAGAGGGAAAGTCGCCAGGTCCTGCTGCCAACGCGCGGCCCAGCCTTCTTTATCCTCCAGAACCCAAGCACGCTGCACAAGGCTCGCCAAGGTGTAGGGCCGAAACGGCAGCTTTTCGGTGCTCAACGCACCTTGCGTGGTGACTAGAGCTAAAACGTTCTCGAGTCACGAAGCCACCTGATAGTGCAGGGTCACCGGCACACCGGCTACACTGCCCTCGTCGATAACCGGAAACATGGGGTCGTCGGTCGCGCCTAACACCCAGCCCACGCCCAGCCGCGCCGTGAGTGCGCGCCGCGCCTCTAGGGTGGGAAACCCCCAGCAGACCACCAACACATCGAGGTCGGAGCTGTCATCGACGTGACCCGAAGCCACCGAGCCGAAGACGAGGACCGCTACCACGGGAAGACTCTGGAGATGCAGGCCGACTTGCCGAGCCACCCGGCGTCTGTGTAAGAGGTTGGATGCGGCCGCACCTGTCATGATGAGGCGAGTTTACCTGGGGCGACGGCTGTAGAGGCCGGTAGCATCTGGCCCGAGCCGCACCCGCGCCTTACAACCGCCTGAAGGAGGAACCCGACATGCCCGCGAAATCTTCGGTTGAAGACATCCGCAGACGCTTTGACGCCGACGTCGAGCGGTTTTCAGACTTGGAGACAGGTCAGAGCGCGACCGTCGACGCGCCCCTGGTCATGGACCTGATCGCACAGGCCGCCGCAGCGCTCACGCCCCACGCGACCTATGCGCTAGACGTCGGCTGCGGCGCGGGCAACTATGCTCTCAAGCTTTTGCAGGTTCTGCCGGAGTTGAGCGTCGACCTAAACGATCTGAGTAGGCCCATGCTCAAGCGGGCCAGGGAGCGGGTCAGTGGGGTTGCTCGGAGCACAGGTTCTCAGGGTACAGGTTCCCGAAATACGGTGCGGACGCTCGAGGGCGACATCCGCACCCTACCCTTAGAGCGTGAGCGCTACGACATTATCGTGGCCGCCGCTACCCTGCATCACCTGCGTGGCGACGACGAGTGGACGCACGTTTTCCGAAAACTCTACGCGGCGCTTAAACCGGGCGGGTCGCTTTGGATTTCCGACCTCGTGGAGCACTCGCAGGCTCAGGTCAGCGCGCTGATGTGGGGGCGCTACGGAGACTACTTGAGCGACCTTAAAGACGTGGCCTACCGCGAGCATGTGTTGGGCTACATCGAGCGAGAGGACACGCCGCGCCCGCTCATGTATCAGCTCGACCTGCTGCGTTCAGTGGGGTTTGGTGAGGTAGACGTTTTGCATAAGAACAGCACCTTTGCTGCGTTCGGAGGCGTCAAGTAGGGTGTTTACGGGCGGCGTCGGCATAATGGTTCATCCGGTTAAAACGGTACCGGTCGTGCAAACCATTTTTGCGCCTGTAACAAAAGAAGTCAGTTGCCGCAAGGATGCGAAACTTAACGGATGAACTAATAACCGCGTGTAGGACCTGCTCGAGGTGTAGTCTGTAGGAGAAGCGTTACTGACCCGCCTGCAAACGGTGCCGGTCCAACTCGAGAGCGACCTTGAGCAAAACCTCCTGCACCGAAGTGTGGAGCGTCGCGCCACCCGGCGGCAGGCACATGCTGCACGGCTCGAAGAAAAACTCGATGTTCGGGTGCAGTTCAGCCTCTAAAAAAATCTTTATCACGGCGTCTTCACCGGTCAGCTGCTGATACTCGGCGTGGACAAAGCGTCCCTGCTGAAACGCCAGCTGTGCCTCCACATCGCCTAAAAGCAGGTAGAGCCGTCCGGAGGTGCGCTTCTGGGTAAGCGACAGCACCATGTCAAAGGGTGTCAGGCCTTCCAGCGTCCCGCTGACCTTGACGTCGCGCCCGGAGCTGCCGGGAAAAGCGCCGTGAAAGGGCCGCGCCGCATCGTCGAAAAAGCCGTCTGCGGCGAGCAGGCTGTAGGCCGCGTCGAGCACGTCGGCGGGCTCGGCGGTGGCCTCTAACACGGCGTCAAAACGGCTCGGAAGGAGCTGTGAAAGCGCGTCCCGGTCGAGCAAGACGACGGCGGTATCGCGGTCTCGCCGGACACGTTGAAGCACCGTCAGCCCCGGTACGTCTTCGGTTTCGCGGGCGCAGATCACGACGTCGGCGCTCTCTCTAGAAAGCCGCTCGAGGGCGCGGGTACCGCTACGCAGATGCTCGAACGTGAGCGCGCTGCCCAAACGCCTTCGGAAGCGGGTCTCGAGGGCGGTGGCCTGAGCCTCGTCTTGGGTTACGGCCAAGACGTTCATGGTCAGCGCCACAGAGACCACACGGGGGCACGATACCGAAGGGGTGTCATAAATCTATCTTTCTACGGCGGCGCGTGTGGGGGTGCGAAAAAAGTATCATCCATCCGGGCGCTTTGACCCGCAAGCAGGTAGCGTTCAGGTAAAAGTGCCGTGCCGCATCCCGCCCTCTATCCGTGACCTGGAGCCGGGGCAAGTTTGACGGCAAAAACGGATGGCCTTTAGCCCTTCCGGCGAGTACCCTAAGGCTATGACCCAGATGGACGACACTACAGATAAAACCACGGATAACAGTGTCCTTTGGCGGGCTGTAGCCGCGCGTCGATACCTGGGGAGCGTGGTCTACGCGGTGCGTTCGACCGGCGTCTACTGCCGCACCGACTGCCCGTCGAGGCGGCCCGCCCCGGCCCAAGTACGCTTCTTCAGCGGTCCCCGAGAGGCGGAGGCGGCTGGCTTTCGCCCGTGCCTGCGCTGCCGCCCGCAAGACGCGCTGCGTGAGGAGGACGACCTAAAGGGGCTGCTGGGGCTTCTCGAGGCCGAGGACGGCGGGAGGACGCTGGCGGCGCTTTCGGAGCGCAGCGGTTTGGGCGCGCCCTACATCCGGCGGCTTTTCCGGCGTTTCGGGCTCAGCCCGAGAGCTTACGCGCAGCTGCGGCGGGCCGAGCGCCTGCGTGAGCACCTAAAGGCCGGAGCGCCCGTGACCGAAGCGCTCTACGACGCGGGCTACGGCTCGAGCCGGGGGCTTTACAGTTGTGCCGACGAGACCCTGGGCATGACGCCCGGTAGCTATCGCAGAGGGGGAGAAGGCGTGAGCGTCCGCTATACCTTGTTTGAGAGCGACCTTGGGCCGGGGCTGATCGCGGCGACCGAGCGCGGCGTGTGTGCGCTGCGGTTCGGCGAGGGGGTCGGTGAACTCGCGGCCGAGTTTCCAAAAGCGACGCTCACCGAGGACGCCGGGGGGCTCGCGCCGTTTGTCCGGGCGGTGCGGGCGCACCTGGCGGGGGAGGATAAGCTCGAGCTGCCCCTCGACGTGTCGCCGACAGCGTTTCAGGCGCGGGTGTGGGCGGCTTTGCAGACGATTCCCTACGGCGAGACGCGTTCATACGCGCAAGTAGCCGCCGCTATCGGGGACGCGGGCGCGGTGCGGGCGGTTGCAGGGGCGTGTGCGAGCAATCCGGTGGCGCTCGCCGTGCCGTGTCACCGGGTCGTGCGTGCGGACGGGAGCCTGAGCGGGTACCGTTGGGGGGTAGTGCGGAAAAAGGCGCTGTTGGAACGGGAGCAAAGGGCGCGGCTCGAGGGTGCTGTGGGCGAACCAGACCAGATGTGAAGGCGGGAGACTTTTTGCGTATCGATTTGTTCAGTGAATGCGCTCAACAACCGCATAAGGTTTATGCCTAGCTCGCTAGAATCGCCGACCTCGGTGGTAGAATTTACGCCGCCTGTATGCGCGTCGGACTGAATAAGGTTTGGTGCTGCCTCAAACTCTTCTTGCCTGCGCGAAAACCTCGGCGGGCGTGAGCGTACCGGCGACCGGCTGGGTACCGGGCACGCCGAAGTCGATCCAGCCTGAGTTGAAGCCGTCCTGCATCTCTGCCCAGTTACCAATCTTGTCCCCCGGCAGGCCCATCCCTGTTAGGGTTGCCGTCCAAGCTTCGCGGGGGATCGGTCGCGCCTTTACCTCTCGGCCTAGGGTCTCGCCCATCGCGCGGGCAAGGTCGTTAGGACTGACTGGGGAGCCCAATTCAACGATCTTTTTGCCACTCCAGCCCGCTATCAGCAGCCGGGCGACCTCGTGGCCGATGTCCGTAGTGGCGATCATCGGGAAGGGACGGTCGGCGGGCTGTAAGAAGCTGTCGAACCAGCCTGTAGCGGCGGCCCGCTCAAGCGCATGAAGGTTGTTCTCGAGAAACGCGCCCGCCCGGACGAACGCGATTGGGAAGGGTAGGTCGCCAAGCGCCTCTTCGAGTAGGTGCGTCTGGGTAATGTTCCCGAGCCCGCTGCTTTGCTCCGAGCCGACCGACGAGAGCACCACCAGGCGCGGCGGCGAGCGGCGCAGCGCTTCGAGCAAACTGGCGTTGAGGGCCTTTGCCTCTGGAAAGTCAGGCGACACCGCAACCGGCGTGGGCTGCATCACGAACGCGCCCTCGACGCCTTCAAGCGCTGCCGCTACAGCGTCGGCGTCGGTGAGGTCACCTTGGCGCACCTCGACGCCCTGCCTTGACCATGCGGCGGCCTTCTGCGAGTCGCGGACCAGTGCGCGGAGCGTGTAGCCCTCGTCCAGCAACCGCTGCGCGGCTGCCCCGCCTACCTTACCAGTAATGCCTGACACGAAAAACATCGTTCGGTTCTCCTCTCGCGGCTCGAGGTTTAACAACTACCAGGCAACTGTGCCGTATCGGTCGATGTAGGTGCCGGTAGGACCGTCCGCGTCGAGTGTCGCGAGCCGGACGATGGCGTCGGTACCCTCGGTGACGGTCTGGGGGCCACTGTTGCCGTTGAAGTCGGTCGCGGTGTAACCCGGGTCGGCGGCGTTCACCCGGATGTGCGGCAACAGCTTCGCGTACTCCGTCGTCAACATCGTGAGGGCCGCTTTGGAAGCGCTGTAGAGCGGCATCCCCATCCTGAACTCGATACGCGACGGGTCCTGGGTAACGGCGAACGAGCCGAGGCCGCTCGTGACGTTCACAATCGCAGGCGAATCGGAGCGCTCCAGCAGGGGCAAAAAGGCGTGCGTGACCCGTACCGCACTGACGACGTTCGTATCGAAGACCTCGGTCGTGTCGTCAGCGGTGAGGTCTTCCGCATTTCGGTGCGGGCCGGGGATGCCGACGTTGTTGACGAGCACGTCCAAGCGGCCCTCGAGCCGTTCGAGCTCGGCAGCGGCCTTAGCGACGGAAGCCTCGTCCGTCACGTCGAGCTGCACAAAGGCGACGCCGAGCTCGTCCGCCGCCGTCTGACCCCGATGCTTGTCGCGGGCACCGATATAAACCTTGTGCCCATGCGCTTTGAGTCGGCGTGCGGTCTCAAAGCCGAGACCTTTGTTGGCCCCGGTAACGAGCGTGACCGTCTGCGTAGATACTTCTGACATATTGCTCCTTCTCGGGTGGTCGCGGTTCATGACCGTTCTAAACCGCCATGCTTGTCAGCACCGGATCAACGATAAGACGACAGCTCTGTACGATAAATACCCAAAACCCTCGCGACATTGCCCAATCCTCTCAACCGTCGGGGAAGCTGAGCAGTGACCTTGGTATCTTGTTGTCATGCAGACCTTCAGTCCGGCACCCGGGAACTTTAAGATCAGCCCAGAGGTCGAAGTGTGTCATCGGCTCGCCGATCTAGTCGCTGGTTACACCGACGGTAGAGGGGACGGTAAGCACGCGACGACGCTCGAACGGCTCGCTTTCTTGCGCGAGTCCGCCGCTGGCACGACGTTCAAGGACGTCTACGAACCGACGCTCGTTCTCGTGCTGCAAGGCGAAAAGGTGGCGACTTTAGGGGCAGAGCGCTATCTCTACAGCCCCGCAAAGTTTCTCGTGGTCACGGTGGAGTTGCCGATCAGTGGGATGGTCGTGCAAGCGTCACCGAGCAAACCCTACTTGGCGGTTGAGCTGAAGTTAGACCTCACGCAACTCGCTGACGTTCTCGCCCAGATCGAAACCGGACATCTTGGGTCCGGGGGTTCTGTAAGTGGCTTGGCCGTCAGCGACGTTGGACTGCCGCTGCTCAATTCCATCGTTCGGTTCGTCCAGCTATTAGAAACGTCACAAGACCTCGAGTTTTTGGCCTCCCTCGCCCTCCGTGAGCTTTACTACCACCTGCTGAGAGGACCGCAGGGTGAAGCCGTACGTCAGATCGCGACGAACGATAGCGCCATGCAGCGTGTCGCCGGGTCTATCAAGCAAATCAAAGAGGACCTCGCCCGGCCCTTTCAGGTCGATGACCTTGCCGAGCAGGCCCATATGTCTCCGGCCTCGTTCTACCGGCATTTCAAGAACGTCACCTCGCTAAGCCCGGTTCAGTACCAAAAACAGTTAAGACTCTTAGAAGCCCGCCGGGTGATGCTTGCCGAAGGCGCGAGCGCAGCTAGCGCCGCCTACCGAGTCGGTTATGACAGTCCGTCTCAGTTCTCCCGCGAGTACGCCCGCTTGTTCGGCGGGCCGCCGAGAGGGAACGTCGCGCGGTTACAGGCAGACAAGCAGGCCACAGCGCCGAAAAAATAACGACGTTCTTATGCGGCCGGATCAGCTAGAACGTTGCACATCTATGGAAAATTACGGTCCAAACGTTGCATAAGCGATCTGCCTTGAACGCGCTCAAGTACCGCATAAGTCGATATGCAACGGAACATAGCTGGGCAGTGCGAGAGCCCTTCGGATTCTCCCAAGAGCTAGCTTCACCGCGTTACAACAGAACTACTCAGTGGTGCCCAGTTGCGTTCAGCTCTTCCATAACCGCTCGAGCCAACGCTTGTGCGCCAACCTGAACCTCCTTCAACGAGAGCGGCCCATACCCGAGCAGCAAGCCGTTCACAGAGGGCTGCCCGCTGTAGTAAGGCGCGAGTGTCCTGACCCCGACACCGAGCGACTCCGCACGTTCGGCCACACGGCTTGCCCCTATAGCCTCCGGAAGCTCTAAATGCGCGTGCAGTCCGGCGTCCAACCCTTTCAGCGGTACATGGTCACGGATCGGCTGGAGGCTGTTCACCAGCAGCGCGCGCTTGGCGGCGTACACGCGCCGCATCCGCCGGATGTGCCGCTCGAAATGGCCCTCCTGAATAAACTGCGCGAGGGCCAGCTGAACCTGGAGCGGAGTGTGGTAATCGCTCAAGGTCTTGACCCACACGAGGCGGTCACGCAGCGCGGGCGGTGCGACGATGAAGCCGACCCGCAAGCTCGGGGTGAGCGTCTTCGAGAAGGTTCCCAAGTACACCGTGCAGTCCTGCTCGAGCGACGCCAGCGCCGGTAACGGGGCGGTCTCGAAGCGGAACTCGACGTCGTAATCGTCCTCGAGGATCAGCGAATCGTGCTGGCGTGCCCACCCCAGCAGCGCTGTCCGGCGTGGCAACGACAACCGCGAGCCGAGCGGGTACTGGTGCGACGGGGTGTGCAGTACACCAGGAGCGGTGCCGCGTCACCCGTGGGCAGCTGGTCCACCCGGAGCCCATCGTCGTCCACGCTCACGGGCACTAAGGATGCGCCCGCCGCGCTGAACACTTGGCGAGCCAGGGGATAGCCGGGTTCCTCGAACACCACCGTGTCACCGTGAGCGAGGGTGGCGCGAGCGATTAGATTCAATGATTGCGTGGTCCCACTTGTGATGACGATGTCCTCGGCGCTGCACTGTAAACCGCGCGCCCTGTTTAGGTACGACGCCAACGCTGAGCGCAACCCGAAGAAGCCCTCGGGAGCACCGTAATCCCCATCTGCGTTCCGGTAGCCGACGTTGCGCCAGATGGCGCGCCACGCGGCGCGGTCGAGTTCGGCCACGCTGGGCTGACCGAGTGTGAAGGTGATGAGGTCGGGATCAGCGGCGGGGTCCGTCTGCGGTTCGGAAACAGGTCGTTGCGCCCAACGATGGACGTCGGCGTTACCTAGACGCGGTGTATCAGGCAGACGGAAAACCTCGGTCGTCACGAAGGTGCCCGCCCCAGCTCTCGAGGTCAAATACCCTTCGCTCAGCAACGCTTCAAAGGTGTTAACAACAACCTTGCGGTCCACGCCGAGGCTGACGGCGAGTTGTCGACTCGAGGGCAGACGACCCCCCGGTTCCAGTCGCCCCGAGCAGATCGCGTCGCGCAGCTGATCGGCCAGCTGTCGCTCGAGCGAAACGCCCGAATGACGCTTGAGCAGCACAATGACCTCGAGGGGGAGACGCGGTGTAGCGGAAAGTGGTTGCTGAGTTGCTGCCATAAGTGGTGGTTTTATCGTAGCCACTTCCTGGTTAGGCTGCAAGGCGGAGGCTAGCCATGAAGGATACCGAAAGCCGAACCGACGCTGAGGGTGCTCCGACGGCTGATCTCGGAGCTAACGCGTTCTATGGGCTCGAGCAACGCCCACCCAACCGGCAACGCCGCCCGCAAAACGTGCTGCCCGACGAACAGATTAGAGCGCTACTCGGGCGCGGTTTAGTCGCCCACGTCGCCACCCGCTGGGATGAGCAGCCGTTCGTCACGCCCACGAGCTACTACTATGACAGGACCGCGCACGCCATCGTCTTTCACTCCAACGTGGTCGGACGCATTCGCGCCAACAGCGAACGTCACCCTCAGGTCAGCCTCGAAGTGAGCGAGTTCGGCAACTTTTTACCCTCGAACGATCCGCTCGAGGTCTCGGTGCAGTACCGCAGCGTCGTCGCCTTCGGGAGGGTTCGTGTGCTGAACACCGACGACGTCCGCAAAGCGCTCTACGCGCTGCTACAAAAGTACCTTCCGGACATGCGCGCTGGTCGGGAGTACCGCGAGATCAGCGACCAAGACCTCCGCCGCACGAGCGTCTACGCTGTCGACATCAATCACTGGAGCGGCAAGGAGAACTGGGCGGCACGGGCCGAACAGACCGACGGCTACCCGCTGCTCGATGAGCGCTGGTTTACGTTCACCAACTTTCTCGAGTGGCAAAAAAGCTGGTGATCGCCTGCATAGGCATAAAGCCCGCCTAGCTCGAACAGATCTGTGTCAACCGTACGGAAAGGCATTGATGAAAAACACGAACGATGGACGGCATGACTTCGACTTCATTACGGGTACCTGGGAGGTCCGCCACAAGCGCTTGAGAAGACGGCTGCAAGCGTGCACCGAATGGGATGGGTTCACGGGCGAAGCGACCGCCAGTGCCATCCTCGGGGGCCTGGGCAACGTTGACGAATTCTCCCTAGACCGGGTAGCCGGTGCGCATTTTGGCGCGACGCTGCGGTTATTTAATCCCGCCTCCAGGGAGTGGAGCTTGTACTGGGCGAACAGCGCGAGCAGCACCCTGTTCGAGCCGCTGGTGGGGCGTTTCGAGCACGGACGCGGGGTGTTTTACGGGCACGAGGTCGAGGGCGGTCGGCACGTCTATAGTCGCTACACATGGTCCGAGATCACACCGACCTCAGCGCGTTGGGAACAGGCGCTGTCCGCGAACGGGGGTCAGACGTGGGAAACGAACTGGGTCATGCAGTTCGAGCGAAAAGGCGTGTCGTGAGCCAGATGACTCCGCCTGACCCCAGCAAGTACCCGGTCATGGAATTCCGCCGCTACACCCTCCATCCCGGGCGGCGCGAGACGCTGATCGAGCTTTTCGAGCGGGAATTCATCGCGGGGCAGGAAGACGTTGGGATGTACATCAGTGGACAGTTCCGCAATCTCGACGATCCGGACCAGTTCGTCTGGCTGCGCAGCTTCCCCGACATGGAGGCGCGCAAAAGGGCGCTCGAGGCGTTTTACTTCGGTCCCGTGTGGCAGGCCCATAGGGACGCGGCGAACGCCACCCTGATCGATTCGGATAATGTGTTTCTCCTGCGCCCCGCACGGGTCGGAACCGGATTCATATCGGAAGGGAGGCGGAATGAAGCCGGGGGTATCGTGGTCGCCGAAATCTTCCCGCTACTGGAGAACCATGCTGCTGACTTCAGCACGTTTTTCGAGCACGACCTCGAGCCGGTGCTTCTGGGTGCAGGAGCCTCTACCCTCGCCAGCTACGTGACCGAGCCGAGCGAGAACACCTTTCCGCGGCTGCCGGTTCGCACCGACACAACCGTTTTCGTCTGGTTTTCGTGGTTCGACGATGAGCTGGCCTATACGAGGTACCGCACGACGCGCGAGCGCAGCTTACAAGAGCGGCATGAGCTCATGAAGCACCTAGCAAGCCAGTTGCAGGCAGCGACCGAATCCTTACGTTT
>CADCWP010000011.1 GCA_902806425.1 uncultured Truepera sp. | reverse complement strand
TCTCCACCTTACAAAGAGCTGGTGTATTTTGGTTGGCCTCAGCATTAGGTGAAGACTTCCTGTATCACTTAGCGGCTCCAGCAATTGTCCACATCACTGGAGTAAATCACGATGGCGACGTGTGCGCTGGCACGGGTATCGTCTTTGCCCCACACAATATTCTGACCTGCGCTCACGTCGTCAACGACATGACTGTTGATGAATATCAAGTGTTTCAGGGTGTTGAATGCCGGATTAACGCGCACTTCCCTCATCCTAAGGCTGATGTCGCTGTAGTTCGCGTAGATCAACCTCTTAAACCCGTACCCGGCTTGTCATTTCTCTCGCCTAAGATTGCCCAGCCCGTTTTTACGCTCGGCTACCCTAAAATACCGTTCGTTCGTGAAGCTGCATTGACCATGCAGCGGGGCGAAGTTACAAACGAATTCGTCACTACGTTTGATGGACATCAGGTGTTTCTGTACTTAGCTATCGCACGCCCCGGCAACAGCGGCGGGCCGATAATCTCGAGCGACGGTCATGTCGTCGGCATATCCATGCAGGACCTATCACAGCAGGATAGAGAAAACTCTTTTTCGCCGCACTATGCCGGTATCCCTTCCCACCATATTGCGGAGTGTTTGGACGACCTTGATGTAGGCGTTCAGATTCCAATCGAAAATTTTAATTAGGGAGCGGCAGTTCGACCACCGCCCGCATAATCTCCTCCCGGTCGTGACTTTGCGCGAGCGCCAGCACCCCGCCGTAACCTTCGGTTTCGGACTCCAGGAACCGTGGATTTGCAACGATGCTCGTTCTCCCCTCCGCTCGCAGGTCAAACATACCCCCGACCAGCATCGGGTTGACGCCGTAGCGGATGTTCTGCCGCCCCCGCACACCCAGCCGCAACCCCAAACTCAGCCACGCCTCGCCCTCCGAGTACGCCCCGTCCGGCAGCCAGCAGCGGGTCCAGGGCGCGTAGTTGGCGCTCGGCTGCACGATGATCTGAGCGCCCAGACCGTCAAAGGCTTCCATGACCGAACTGTAAAACCCGTCGAGACAGACCGCAACGCCGACCCTTCCGGCGGGCGTTTCCAAAACGTGCATCTCAGCCGGGGCGCGGGAGAGGCCGACGCGCGACTCGAGCCCGGGGGTCAGGTAGCGTTTGGCGCTGCGGCCCACGACGCTGCCCGTCGGCGTAAAGGTGTACGACACGTTCCGCACCTGCCCGCCCGCGACGTGCAGCCCCCGCGACGCCTCGTCTTCAATGTGCGGCAGAAAAAGTGAGCCCGCTACAATCGTCGCGTTCGTCCGCCGCGCCGCCTCGGAGAACGCGTCCGCATACGCCCGGTACGCCGGAAGCGCGCGCGCCACGAAAAGCGCTTGCGGCCCGAACGCCCGGTGTCGCACAGCCGCCCGCAAGACGCCCCGCCAGTCTCGCCGCAAGACCGTGAGCGCAGCGCCCGTAACGCGGGTACGGCGCGACACCTCGGCGTAGCCGCCAAGCGTTAAAAGCAGCGGCAAGCCGACCGTCTCGGGAAAAGCCAACAGCTTAGGGGCGTCGTCCAAGCCCTCTACTGCCCGCAAGGACAGGTCTAGAATCCACGCCGCGAACGCTTCGGGGCTCCTGTAGTTGGGAAGGTGCAGTTCGGCTTGAACAGCGATGAGGTGAACGTTCATAACCTCCAGTGTAGTCCCGGCAAGCAGGCAGTTCACAGTCGGATGAAAGCGTGGGTAAAGTAACTACGGCTCTTTCCGGAGAGCTTGAGGGTAGTGGCATCGGGAGACCGTTACAGAAGCCAACGAGCTGACGCGGCATCCTACGCTTGTACAAGCCGCCCCCGTTTCTCACATCGCCTTTGGTAAACTCTGTCGGTGCCGAGCCGCTTATCGACCTATCTGCTGCGCGAAACCAGCGGGCTCTACCTGCTCGGCGTCGCGGCCTTTTGTCTTCTCCTGTCTATCGACACGCTCACCGTATGGGCAAGCTACCTAATCGAGCAGGACGCCTCGGTTGTGACCGTACTTAAACTCATGCTCTACCAGCTGCCCTTTTTTTTGCACCTGTCGCTGCCCATCGCCGGAGTGTTCGCGGTGCTGTTAGCGACCGGGCGGCTTGCTAAAGATTCCGAGCTGAAAGCAGCGTACGCCTCGGGTGTAGCCCCCTTGTCGCTGCTGTGGCCGCTGCTCATGTTCGGGCTCGTGATCAGCGTTGCCGCGGTTTTAAATAACGGCTACCTGGAGCCTCGCGGCGAGATCGCCCAGAACGAACTCGAGGCCGCTATCTGGAACGCCCGTCCGAGCGCCGAAACGCAGATCGACGCCTCGTTTCGCCAGCCAAACGGGATCTACCACGCCGCCCGCATCCGCGCCGACACCTTCGACCGCAGGCGCGCCGAGCTGACCGGCGTCTTGGTATACGGGGGTGACGGGACGGTGTGGAGTGCGCGCTACGGCGTGTGGGACAGCGTGGTAAAGACGTGGCGGCTCGAGGAGGTCGAGGTTTTAGCACCCGGGAGAGCGCCCCAGAACCGGGCCAACGTGACCCTGCCCTTCGACCTCGAGGCTGACGCCGGAGAGTCGCTCCGCGAAGCCGAAGTTCTGACCCTAAGCGAACTTTACGGGCGCATCGGCTCCGGGCGGCAGGCGGCTCAGGACGTTTCAAACGACGTGTTTGACTTTCACAGCCGCCTAGCCGATGCCTTTAGCGGCCTTATCTTCGTGCTCGTCGCCGGAGCTTTGGGCCTTAACCTGCGCGGGCGGAGCGCCGGGTTCGGTTGGACCATCGTGCTGTTGGTTTGTTTTTTCGCCCTCTGGACGCTTTCGGAGAGCTTTTTCGAGCAGGGCGTGCTGCCGCCTGTCGTCGCCGCCTGGTTTACGAGCGCGGTCGTCGGGACGGTCGGCGCGGCGCTAGCGCTGGTGAGGCTCCGGTGACGGCGCTGGGCGTAGCATGCAGGCGCTTACAGGATAGGGCGGGTAGAGGGTGAACCGGCGTTTTTCGCGCTACCTCATCCGCGAGATTTTGCCGCTCTACGCGGCGGGCCTGACCGCGCTGCTCATCTTGCTGCTCGGCAGCTTTCTCGTTGTAGACGGTGTGCTCGCCGAGGCCATCTCGAGGGGTGTCGGGCCGGGGTTGGTCGCTAAATTTCTACTCTTTAGCATCCCCACGGCGGCGGCGCGGGGGTTGCCGCTGGCGCTGCTTTTCGCCGCACTTTTAGGCGTCACCCGGCTGAGCCAGGACAGTGAGATCAAGGCGGCGGTCCTTCTCGGCGTATCGCCGCGACAGTTTCTGACGCCGATGCTGGTGCTCGGGCTTGGGGTCGCCGCACTCAGCTTTATCAACAACGAACTCGTCGCCCCCTGGAGCTACGACCGGTCGCAGGAGGCGTTATCGGACATTTTGGTCAAGAGCCCGGAGGTCGTCGTTGAAGCGGGCAGCTTTTTTACTGACGCGCTCGGGCGGAGCGTCTATGTAGGCGGCCTCGAGCCCGGCGGCGTCGTCGAGGATGTGACCGTCATTCAGCCGAGCGGGTCGCAAGGTGTGAGCGAGGTCGTTCGCGCCGAGCGGGGCGTGCTCGATCAGCAGGCCGGGGTGTGGCGTTTGGAGAACATCCGGCTGCTCCGTTACCGCGACGGGCGCGTTGTGCTGGACGCACCGGCGGCTTCCGCTACGCTGCCGGTACGGGGTCTGTCGGCGAGCAGCGGCACGCCGCCCGAACTGACCCGGTTGCGCCTGGGCGAACTGCTCACACGGCTGCGCGGCACCACCCCAGGGGACGCCCCCGCAGAATGGACGGCCCTGCACCGCAAGTTCGCCGAACCCGCCGCCGCGGTGGCGTTCGCCCTCTTCGCCCTCGCCATCGGCCTCTACAGCTTCCGGCGCAATTTCGGTTTGGGACTGGTGTCGGTCTTGTTTTTGACCTTTGTCTACTACGCGATCTGGAGCGCGTCGAGCCTGCTAGGGGCGCAGGGGGCTATCCCAGCGTCCGTCGCGGGTTGGACGCCGGTCGCGCTCTACCTGGTCGCGGGCGGGGTGCTGTTCGGACTCTCGAGGAGTCGCTAATGAAACTCGTCCGTATCAGACCCGGCCGCGTCGCCCTTTTTCTTCTTATGGCCCTACTTAGCGTGTCACACGCTGTCGAAGTTGATATTTTGGACGCCGACAACCTCGAGCTTCGCCCCATTCAGGTTCCCGGCGGCGGCGAAACAGAACTTATCGTCATCACCGGCTCGCCGGTGCGCCTTACCGTCGACGGTGACCTCATCGTCGCCGAATACATCGAGTTCGACCGCGAAAGCCGGATTATGCGGATCGTCGGCCCCGGCAACGTCGCCTACGAAAACGTCGCTACCAAGGGGCGGGACTATCTGCTCGATTTGGGCTCCGGCGAGCTGAACTTTGAGGACGTGTTCATCTTCACCGAGCCTTTAGATATCGAAGGCACCCAGGCGACCCGGATGCCGGGTCAGATCGACATCAGCACGGGCGTGTTCAGCCCCTGTAGCCGCTGCCGACAAGACGTGCAGGACTACCGCTTCCGCGCCGAACGCCTGAACCTCTATCCCGGCGACCGTCTCGTGGCCTTTAACGTGACGGTGTATCTGCGCGAGCTGCCGAGCTTCTTTTTGCCGCTGATGGTCATTCCTTTAGGACCCGAAGAGCGGCGTCCGCGCTTTAACCTCGAGCGCGGCTCGCCGAGCAACAACTACCTCGCCTCCGCCGAACTCGACTGGCCCTATGTGGTCGGCGCGGACGCTTTCGGGACCGCCTCGCTGCGCTACTTCGCCAACGTCTACCCCGGCCTCAGCAGTGGCCCCGCCGAGACCATCCTGGGCGGAACGGTGTTGCAAAACTACTTGGGCGGCGGTTTCGATCACCGCTTCTACACGGAACGTGGTCAGGGGACGGCGCAATTTTTCTACACGCCGCCGCTGCTCGAGTACGACTCGCCGCCCGGCGACCCCGAACTCATCGGCCCGCCCACGCAAGACGAATACACCTACACCTTTGGCTACGACACCGAGGAAGCGCTGGGCGGGCCCCAAGCCAGCGTCTTGCTAAACCGCGACGACCCCAGCAACCAACGCATCTTCAACCTCACCGCGCGGCTGAGCAACGCCTACGGCGGCTTCGATTTCGGCTACGTCACCCAGACCTATTTCGACTTGAACCTTGACGACGAGGCCCTGCTGCCCGCCTACGAAACGTCCGAAGGGGCGCTCCGCACCTACGCCCGCGTCCAGGTAAGCCCCGAAGAGGACCTGACCTTTAGCGTCGGGCCGTTTACGCTGACCAACCTCCTTTTAGAGGCCGGGGTCTATGAGGACTACGCCAACTCGAGCAACCCGACCGCGCTCGCCTCGCCGCTCCTTTTAGGCGGCAGCCCGATCATTCGTGGCGGACGCCTGTTAGAGCGCCACACGGTGACGTTGGGGACGCTTTCGCCATTTCCCGGCTCGAGCGTCTCGGGCAGCACCTCGTACACCGGGCAGATTTACACGACGACCAACCCGGGCGGCGAGAACGAGCGTCTGGTCGACTGGGCGACCACGTTAAACGCCGACCAGACCTTCGCCGGTGGCAGCTTCGGCCTGGATTTCAGCCGCGTCATCTTGGAGGGCGAGACCCCGTTTCGCTTCGACGCCCGCACCACGCCGAGCAACCGCACCGCGCTCAGCGCCGACCTGTCGCTGACGCCCGCCGAGTGGCTGAGCGTCAGCGTCGAGGAGACCTACGTCTTTGAGGACAACCGCAACTCGGACGACGAGGGGGCCGGGCCGATAGAGACCCGTGTAGAACTCTTTAACAATGTGGAGTGGCTCGACGCGTCCCTAGAGCAGGCCTACGACGTTCAGGAAAACGACCCCGGTCTGCTGGGCGCGAGCGTCGGCTTCACCTCACCGGACGATGTGCTGACCGGCAGCGTGCGCTTAGACGGCGTCTACGATCTCGCCCAACGGCCCCCCGACCGAGTTACCACCACGCCCGTCAACGAGTCCGAGGCCGACCTCGAGGCCAGCGTGGGCTACAGCGCCTACACGGCGCTCGACCTGAGCATCGGCTACGACTTTAACGCGACCGACAGCGCGTTCGATGACTTTGACGATGGCTATGAAGGTGGTTTCGGCGACGACATCATCGACCCAGGTGAGGACGACGACGGCACCCCACTCTATAAACCCCTCGAGGTCGGCCTCACGCTCGGGACGACCACCCAAGAGGACGCGCTTCCGAGCGTCCGCGCCTCCCTAAGCCGCGACCTCAACAGAGGGGAGGTGGAGAGCCTCGGCGTAGAGGCCAACACGCGTTTGGGGCCGCTCGAGCTAGCCGCAGAGCAAAGCTTCGACGCCGACTTCGTAACGGACCCCGCCGCCACGCCGACCTTCACCTCCGACTCCAGTCTTACACTCAGCTATCCGGACATCATCGAGTTGCGCGCCACGGGCTTTTCGCTGCTACCACCCTTACTCCTCGGCCTCGCCTCCGGTTCGGAGGATGCGACCTCTTATGAGGTGAGCCTCGCCGACCTGACGCAGCAGGACACCACCAAACTCTACGAGCTGATCTACACGACCTCGTATGGTCGCGTAGCGTTCGACGACCCTAACAGCGAAGTCGGTTATTACGACACCAGCTTGAGCGCGACCGTCAACTTGCCGATCAACTTTGTCCCTACCCCGCTGGGGCCGCTCGGCTTCGGCGTCGAGTTCAGCGGGGAGTTGTCCCTAGCCGACGCCGCACGCTCGACGACCTACTTTAGCGACGGCGCGCTCTCCCTTACGACCGACTTCTTTTCGCGTTTTGCTGTTCAAGGAGGTCTCTCCTACGAGGCCGACTACAGCGATTACGATGAAGGCCTCGGAGACTTTAGCCGACAGAGTGTGGCATTCAGCGACTTTGGCGTGACGCTCAGGTTATGGGAAGATCTGTACGTCTCGGCGCTTCTAGACAATGAGATTTGGGAATTTACAGGTAACGATACGGCCAACCCCCCGTACGAATTTCAGCCTATTATCTACGTGACGCTCGACCGCTGCTGCTGGGCTTTTTACGGCGCGCTCGATACCGAAACGGGCACCGTCAGCCTCACGCTGGGCTATCCCGGCAGCGCTGAAGGTCTGACCGGAGCCTTTAACTCGCCCTTTACTTTGCCGGGCCGGAGGGACGAATGAGACGGTTTTTACTGCTGTTCGTAGTCAGTTTTCTAGTGCCAGCGCTCAGCGCCTGCACCGGCACCTTTGAGCCTAGTAACCCCGTTCTGCTTGTTACCGGCTACCGAGACGACGCGGGAAGTCACGTCGCCCTCATCGAGGACAGCTTCGGAGAGACGGGGCCGAGCGAGGACAGGTTGCGGTTTCTTCCAGACAGCGTTCAGAATCTCCCTGCTCCCGCCGCTTCCTACGACATCGTGGACCGGGAGGGCACACGCAACACGCTCGTCGTCTTGTCGCGTGGAGCGGTGGTGGCGGGCAACTCGACGAGTTACCTGACCTTCTTGTCGCTCAGGAGCATCGATCCGGATAACCCCGTAAACTTTGAACCGACGCGCCTACCACGGGTCATCAGTAGAGACACCGTCACGCTTCCCGACACGCTGACCAACCCGCAGTTTTGTCCCAGCAGCGTCCAGGTCACGCAGACGGGTGCGTACGCCGCCGTGCTGAACGAGCCCGGGTTATGCCGCTTTGGGGGTCAGCCTTTTATCGACATCTTTAGTCTGCAAACCGAGCCGATACGCCTCTTGCAGCGCATCAACCGGGTGGCGGCGGGCGGCTTCTACCTGGGCCAAAGCCCTGCACAAGACCTGCTCTACTACGCGACCAACGAATCGCGCAGTCTGCGCTTGCAGCGCGCCACCCTCCCCCGTCCGGGCGAAACCTTCGGCCCGGACGATACGGTGACGGTAGAAACGGTTGCAGACGTAACGAGTACCATAGGCAACGATTTTGTCGATCTGGGGCGTTCCGGCATCTCCGGCGATGAGCGTGAGCGGTTGGTGGTGCTCTTTGAGGAGAGCTTAGTCAACGTCACAGGCTTTACCGGCGAAGGAACCGCCAGCGAGGCGATAGTCACGCCGCCCAACAACGCCCGTGTGGTCCGCGACGACCAGTGCGACACCGAAGCGACGCTGATCTTGGGTACTTTAGAGGCGCGACGTTTTTCCTACGTGCCGACCTCCACGTCGGAGGAAGATGTAGAATTAGAGGTAGAGAGCGCCAGCGTTGCCGCCGTAGACGCCGTCATCGAACCGACAAACGGATTTGTCTACTTCGCGGCAAACGGTGGCGTTTTACTTTTTGACCTGAACTCGTACAACTCCGGCGACACGCTGCCCGACCCTACGCCGTTCCCCGTTACGTCCCTGCCCAACCCGAGCTTCATCACCTGGGCGCAGTCGGTTCCCGCGCCTGCGACACCCTGAGCTACCCTTCTTCGTGCCTGCCCGCCGCACCCGGTTGGGCGGGCGGTTTTTGGTCTTCGCCCCAGTAGAGCGTCGTATGCGGATACGGGATGTCGATGCCTTCGGCGTCGAGCCGGAGCTTGATGCGGCGACGAAACTCCCGCCCGACGCCCCACTGCTCTTTGGGCAGCGTTTTGAAAAGAACCCGCACGAGGATGCCCGACGCGCCGAGCGCCTCCACCCCGGTCACCTACGGCGGCCCGACGATGCGCCAACTCCACCCCAAGGCCGCAGTCAGCTTCGTCGCCTCGTCGCTGATCACGCTAAGCGCGTGGTCGAGGTCGGCGCGGTAGGAGATTTCAAGGTCGATCACGCTCCGCGACCAGTCCCTCGAGGCGACCGTCACCTTGTCGATCTGCCCGTTCGGGATCACGTGAACGGAACCGTCGAGCGCGCGCAGGGTGGTGATTCGCAGGTTCAGACTCTCGACCGCTCCCGAAAGCCCGGCGATCGTCACAACGTCGCCGACGCCGAACTGGTCTTCGGCCAGGACAAAAAAGCCGGTGATGACGTCTTTGACCAAAGACTGCGCGCCAAACGAGATCGCCAAACCCAAGATGCCGACCCCGGCCAGAAGCGTCGAGACGTCCACACCCACTTGCGCGAGCACGAAAAGAACAAAGAAGGTGATCAGCACAAGCCGCGCTAAAGACTCGATGACGTTGCGGATGGTGGCGGCGCGGGCGACCTGCCGCTCGAAGCGCTGCCCGGAGACCGGCGTAAGCGCTCGGGCCGTTTTGCGGACGATCCTTAGCAGCGAGTAGACGACCGCGCCGACTACGGCGATGGCGATGATGCGGCTTAGGCCGGAATCGAGCAGCCAGGCCCGCACGCTCAGGGCCAGGGTTTGCAGCACCGGCACCCGGTAGCGCAGCGAGAACAGCCCGAGCGTCAGGGACAAGCCGACGACCGCCGAGGCGGTGACCAGGTAGCGGTGAAGGAGCGCCGTGCGCTCGAGTTCCCCCTGCTTCTGCTCATCGTCCCAGAGCTCGCGTTTAGCGATAGCTACTTTTGTGTCCTGGACCCAGCGCTCGACCAAAAACCGGAGCACGCCGAAAAGAAGCGCGCCCAGCGCCACGTCCAAAAACAGCGACCCGAAAAAATCGAGGGGCACATTTTGAACCGCGTTGCCGATGTCCGTCAGCCAGCTTGTGTCCTCAAACTCGGCGATCCACTCCTCATCGAAGAGCGGGATCTCCGGCCCCTCCGCGCCGCCGCTAGCGGTCTCTTGCGGGGTTTCGCCGCCGGGAATAAGGGGGTCTAAAAGGTTTGCCACGCTAACCGGGCTGCGGCCCCAGTGCTGCGAGCCCCGCCACCAGCTTGGGGACCAGCTCTGCTGTGACCGCGCGTTGGGCGGTCTTGAGGGCGTTCTCGACAGCCTTACCGTCCGATGAGCCGTGCCCGATAAAGGCGTAGCCGCCCACACCCAGCAGGGGCTGCGCGCCGTACTCGCTCGGGTCGAGGCGAGCCGCCACGCCGCGCAGCGCGGGTCTGACAAGCGCCGCGCCCAGCTTGGTGAGTACCCCGCTGGTCAGGGCGTCACGGACCCAGCCGAAGATGACCTTCGCCTCGCCTTCAGCAAGTTTGAGCATCACGTTGCCGGTAAAACCGTCGGCGACGACGACGTCGGTGGTGCCGCGCAGCAGGTCGCGCCCCTCGACGTTGCCGAAAAACCGTATGCCGGGCGTTGTTTGTAGGAGTTTATGCGCCTCGCGGGTGAGGCCGTTGCCCTTCTCCGCCTCCTCACCGATGGAGATAAGGCCGACGCTGGGCTCGGGGAGCCCGTAAAAAAGGCGCGCGTAGGTGCTTCCCATCACTGCGAACTGTTGCAGATAGCTCGGGCGGCAGTCGGCGTTGGCCCCGGCGTCGATAAGCGCCGTAAACCCCGCCTTGGTGGGGATATTGGCTAGAATCGCCGGACGCTCCACCCCACCAAGGCGGCCGAGCACGAAAAGTGCCGCCGCCATCGTCGCGCCCGAGTGCCCGACCGACACGCACGCCGACGCTTCGCCGTCCTTGACGAGCCGCATCGCCCGCATCACCGATGACTCCCGGCGGCGGCGCACGTCGGCGGCGTGGTCCTCCATGCGGATGGTGTCGGGCGCGTGATGGACGGGCAAATCCACGCCCTGAGCGCTCAGTTCGGCGCGCAGGACGGTCTCGTCGCCGACCAAGACGACCGGGACTCCGGCAGCGGCGGCGGCTTTCGCCCCGGCTACCCCGGCCTGCGGCATGGCGTCGCCGCCCGCTGCGTCTAGGGCAATCGGCTTCATACGCGCTCCGTTCTGCAGCTGGCGGTTTTATAACGGACACAATAGTTGGAGCTGACGTACAGTGCGGACATGTTCGCCAGTATAAGACCCTTGCGTGAGGGCGGCGCGGTAGACTAAAGGGGTGGATGTTCGGGTTTTCGAGGCTCCGGCGGGGGAGCGCTTAGACGTAGCGATCTCGGCGGCGCTCCTCTTGTCGCGCACCTACGCCAAAGAACTGGTTATGAGCGGTTTTGTTCAGTTAGACGGTCGCCCCGTCGCCAAGGCGGCGACCAAACTCTCCGGCGTCGAACTCGTCTCGGTGCTGTTGCCGCCGCCTAGACCCATGCGCGTTGAAGCCGAAGCGCTGGCGCTCGACATCATCTACGAAGACGACGACCTCGCCGCCATCGACAAACCCCCCGGCATGACCGCGCACCCGACCGCGTCGGTGAGAAACGGAACCGTCGTCAACGCGCTTTTAGGCCGTATGAGCCTAGCCAAGGATAAAGACTTCGACCCCGAAGCCGAAGATTACCGCCCCGGCATCGTCCACAGGCTCGACAAGGACACCTCCGGGGTGATGGTCATTGCCAAAAACGCCGACGCGCACCGAGGTCTCTCGGCAGCGTTTAAAAAGCGTCTGACCGAAAAGGAATACCTAGCCATCGCCGTCGGCTCGTTAGGCGACGACCTCTACATGGACGGCCCCATCGGGCGGCATCCGCTGCACGGGCGCAAGATGATGGTCGGGGGTGGCAACCCAAGAAGCGCCTCGACCTACTTTCGCGTCCTGGCTAGAACGCCGCAGCACACCTTGGTGCGCGCAAAGCCGCACACCGGGCGCACCCATCAGATTCGGGTGCATCTGGCACACCTGGGCGCACCTGTCCTGGGTGACAGCGTCTACGGACGGGCCTCTACCCTGATCCCCCGGCACGCGCTGCACGCGCTGAGGCTCACGCTGCCGCATCCCCGCGACCATCAGGCCATCAGCTTCTCCGCGCAGGTTCCTGCCGACATGGTCGAAGCCTGGTTAAAACTCGGCGGCAGCTGGCCGCCCGACCTGATTTAGCCTCGCCACTTACCTAGACACGCCGCCCACTCCGGAGAGCGCCGGTACAGCTCCGCAGAACGTAGCTTCAGTCGAGCGCAGGTTTTATTCCACACGTGTATTACGCGGCTAGCTAAGCGCAGACCGGAAAACCATGATAGGGCTTTGATGAGCGCTGTAACGACCAGGAATATTCTTTTCAGGGATGTGGTATAAACTATATTAAGCGTGAGGCGCGCAGTAGAGCGCACGGGCGCGGCAGGCTCACCGACACGCACATGTGTCCGTTATCGACGCAAATACCTAGCTACCTTAGCTGACATCTCGAGCAAGTTGCATAGACATTACAATCAGGGAGGCAGATT
>CADCWP010000010.1 GCA_902806425.1 uncultured Truepera sp. | reverse complement strand
GCCGTACGAGGCGGCGCATGAGGAGGCGCTCGGGGACACTGAAACGCTCCATAAAGTAGCGGTTGACGCGCCCGCCACCCCCCCCGTAGGCGGACACCAGCGTCTGCACATAAAACCGCGCGCGCGTCCGCACGAGACTGCTCAGCAGCAGCGCGTAGACGTCTCCGACGACGACCAGAACGTTCGTCTCGAGCCGTTTCAGGGCGCGGAGCTGCGCGGCGGTCAAAGGGACGAAACCTGCCCGCAGGTCGCCCCAAAAGGCGTCTAAGGTGTGCATCATGAGACCGCCACTCGGCAGCGTGCGGCGTGGTCCCAAAACGGGTAGCCCCAACTGCTCATACGCCTGCCCCACGCCTACGGTCGGAAACGCTCGCAGTTCCAGTGCTGGCTCGAGCGCCGAAAACGCCGTCGCCAAAAGTGCGCCTACAGCGTCCTCACCGTGCCCGTTTGAAAGAAACGTGACGCGCATAGCTACACCTTACCTAGATCCTGCACCGGCTCGCCCCAACGCCGAGCCCGGTCAGGCGCGCCCTCAAGCCTCTTCGCTCAGGTGCGGGGACTCCCCCCACGACAGCTTGGTTCTGAGGATATCGAAATAGCTGCGTTTACCCGACGAGATGAGCATAAAGTCCGTGGGCGCGGCGCAGACCGTAAAGCGGTCACCGGCGTGCAGCTCGTAGCGTTCGTGGGAGTCAACGATAAGGGCAAGTTCATCGACGGGTCCCGACACCCGAAACCCAACTTCTGAGGATCCCTCCAAAACGATGGGCCGGTTTGTCAGCGTGTGCGGCGCGTAGGGCGTCACCACAAAGGCGCGCAGCCCTTGGCTCAGGATCGGCCCGCCGAGCGAGAGCGAGTAACTCGTCGAACCGACCGGCGTTGAGATGATAAGCCCGTCGGCGCGGTACTGCGAGGCGTGCCCACCGTTAACGTCCATGTCGATGTCAATAAGCCGGGTCACGACGCCCTGCGCGATGGTCACTTCGTTGAGCGCGTAGCAGGTGCGGACACCGCCGGAGGTTTGGAGGGTTGCCTCTAACATCATTTTCGGGTTGAGCTGCCAGCCTTGTACTGCCTCCCCCGCCAGGTAGGCCCGCAGGTCGGCGACGCTGTGCTCGGCCAAAAAGCCGAGTTTGCCCAGGTTGACGCCGAGCGTCGGGGTGCTGCTGCCGACGAGCCGCCGCGCCGTCGACAGCAGGGTGCCGTCACCGCCGAGGCAGATCACCAGGTCGGCGTTCTCGTCGGCCAGCGCCAGGGTGCCGCCCGCATCCTCGAGTACGTCTACGCTTAGGGCTCGCAGCTTCCTCACCGTCTCGGTGACCAGCGCGTGCGCCTGCGGTTTAAAGCGGCTGCTGGTAACGATGACCCGCCCTAGTTCACGGGCAGAGAGGGTAAAGGGACCTCCCGACATGGTCCCTCCGAACGTCACAGGGGGCCGATAGCGCTGAGCACCTCGGCAACAACCTCAGCCAGTGTTAGCTCACGGGTGTCGAGGTGCCGCGCGTCGCGCGCCGGACGAAGTTGCGCGCGGTCGAGCGCGTCACGCCGTTTTAGCGCCTCGGTCACCTCAGCGAGGTCGGCGGCCCGTTCACCGACGCGGCGCGCGGCGCGCACCTCGGCGGGCGCGCTTAAATAGAACTTGTGCACCGCTCCCGGAAACACCACCGTGCCCATGTCACGCCCTTCGACCACGAAAACCCCTTCAAGCTCGCGCAACCGCGCGTCGACCCAAGCTCTCACTCGTGGGTGCCGCGCGACGACCGACACCCCCGCGTCGACCGTGTCGGTGTGGAGCGCAGCGTTCTCTAAAACGTCATCGCCCACACGCACCCGGTTGGGGAGGCCGATCTGCACCTCGAGCCGCACCTGCATGGCGGTGAGAAGCTGGACGAGGGCCGCCTCGTCGTCTAAGCCGACCCCTCGCCGCTGCGCCAGATAGGTTGCGGCGCGGTACAGCAGGCCGCTCGAGACGTACGGCACCCCGAGGCGTTCGGCGACAAGCCGCGCTACGCTCGACTTACCCGAAGCGGCGGGGCCGTCCAGGGCGATCACGCGCTGCGTAGCCACAGGCTTTATCATAACGGCGTCCACCGTAAGGGACGCACTACAAGCGTTTTTAGGCGTCACAGCGCCCCCAGCACCCGAAAAAAGTCGGGGAAGGTTTTAGTGACGCACGCCGGGTCGCGGATGACGACCCCCGGCAGCCCTAGACCAGCGAGCGCGAACGCCATCGCCATGCGGTGGTCGCCGTAGGTGTCGATCTCCGCCGGTTTCGCCGACGCTGCCGCGAGCGGGTAAACGACCAGAAAGTCGGGTCCCTCCTCGACCCGCGCGCCGAGTTTGCCGAGTTCGGTGCGGAGCGCCCGTAAGCGGTCGGTCTCTTTGATACGCAGATTCCAGATGTTTTCGATCCGTGTAGGAGCGTCCGCGAAAAGCGCTACAACGGCGAGTGTCTGCGCCTGATCGCTCATGTCGTTGAGGTCGAAGGTGCCGCCGCGCAGACCGCTGGGGGGCGCACTGACCTCACAGCTCGAGTCTGTCCAGGTCACAGCACAGCCCATCTGCCCGAGCACGTCCGCGAGCCGCTTGTCACCCTGTACAGACGCCGCACCGACGTTTTTAACCCGTACCCGCCCGCCGGTGATCGCCGCCGCCGCCCACAGGTAACCGGCGGCCATCGCGTCCCCTTCAACGTCATAGGCGCGCGCCGTGTAGCGGCCTGTCGGCACCACGAAGCGGCGGTAGCCCTCACGCGCTACAACCACGCCGAAGTCCGCCATAAGTTTTAGCGTCATGTCGACGAACGGTTTTGATTGTAGCTCACCCGTGACTGTGAGCGTCACCGGCGACCGCGCGTAGGGAGCCGTCAGTAGAAGCGCCGAAAGGTACTGAGACGAGCTGTTTCCGGCGACCTCCGCGGCTCCACCGGGAAGCCCCGACGCCGTGACGATTACAGGGGGGCACCCCGTCTCGAGCTGCGTCTGCGCGTCTACGCCTAAGGCCGTCATCGCGTTCAGCAGGTCCTGAATGGGGCGCTCACGCATCCGCTCGTTGCCGTCCAAGACGTAACAGCCGTGCCCGAGCGAGACGAGCGCCGTCAGAAAGCGGATCGAGGTGCCGGAGAGCCGCAGATCGAGCCGCGCGGACGCCGCCGGTATGCGTCCCCCCTGCCCGTGAACCGTCACCGTGGTGCCCTCAGCGTGCGTGTCGATACCGAGCGCCCCGAGCGCCCGCGCCATGACGAAGCTGTCTTCGGCCACGAGACAACCACGTAGCGTCGTGGTGCCGTCGGCTAGGGCGGCCACCATAAGCGCCCGGTTGGTCAGGCTTTTGGAACCGGGAACGTTTATAACGGCGTCAATGGGAGGTTTCGGGATGATGGGGAGCGCGTCCGGGAAAGCCTGCATACGGAGCCAGGATAGCACCCCGCTACCCGACACGCTTTGCCTCGCACGGCACGCGGCGCGCACGCAGACGGTTTTATAGTGAGGGCATGGTACCGGAGAAACTGCAAACCATCGTCGATACGTTTCAACACGCCCCCAAACAGCTGCGGCTGCAACTCTTGCTCGAGTACTCCAAAAAGGTGCCGCCGCTACCCGAGAGCTTGGCCCAAAATAGAGCTGAGTTGGAGCAGGTTCACGAGTGCCAGACGCCCTTTTTTATCGCTACCGAAGTTGAACACGAGCGTGTCCACTTCTTTTTCGACGCACCACCCGAAGCGCCCACCACACGCGGTTTCGCGGGCGTCTTGTCCGAAGGTCTGAGCGGTCTCAGCCCGGACGAAGTCTTGGCGACCCCCGACAACTTTTACGAAGACCTCAAGCTCGGCGAGGTGATCTCACCCCTACGTCTGCGCGGAATGACGGCTATCATGGGACGGCTTAAGCGGCAGGTGCGCGAGCATCAGGGGCTCGAGTAAGTCGAGCCCAGCTTGCAGAAACAAGCCGCTACCGCGCGCTATAAGGGGTTATGAGCGAACAACTTTGGGACAAAATCAAAGACGTGCGCGTCGCTATGCTAACCACTGTTGAGGACAACAGCAGCCTGCGGAGCCGCCCAATGTACACGCAACAAGCCGAGTTTGACGGCGAGTTGTGGTTTTTTACCGCCGACGACTCGGGCAAGGTTGAGGAAATCTCGCGCGAGCATCAGGTCAACCTGAGCTACGCCGAACCTAAGAACAGCCGTTACGTCTCCGTTTCGGGCGTCGCCGAGCTGGTTAAAGACCGCAGCAAGCTCGAAGAGCTGTGGAGCCCGATGCTCAAGGCGTGGTTTAAGGACGGCTTGGATGACCCGCACCTCGCACTGCTCCGCGTGCGCGTGACCGAGGCCGAGTATTGGGACGACACCTCGAGTAAGATGAGCCAGCTTTTCGGGATGGTCAAGGCAGCTGTGACCAATGACACCTATACCGGCACCGAGCATGGGGTCGTCAAACCGTAAGCAAGACGAAGAGGTAGCGAAACCTCCGAGGCAACAGCTAGAATGCGCTTCTCACTAAGCTTCGCACTATTTCAGCTGTGAGACACTTGCCTCGGAGGTCTTTATGCGTTACCGACATAGCTACCTAGTTCCTCTCCTGCTCACGCTCGTTTTAGTGGCTTGTGGCGGGCAAACTGCGGGGGATGTCAGCGGAACTTTGGATGGTCAGATTACTTTTTCTGATGGACCGCTGCCTATCGTCATAACGTTAACGCAAACGGGCACGAGCGTTAGTGGAACTCTGACCCTTGCTGGAGGGCAAGCTCCCATTACTGGAACGGCAGCAAATAACATCGTGTCACTAACAGCACAAGGCAGTGGGGGCAGCTTTCTGTTCAATGGAAGTGTTTCTGGTAATACAATGCAGGGTACTGTTACAATTGCGCTCAACGATGGTACTAGCGGTGCGGCTGATTTCTCTGTCACGAAACAGTAGTATTTCGTTTATATCAACACAGCGGGCTAGGTGCCCGCTTTTCCATGCCACCCCAGCGCCTGTAAAACCCCAACTTTTCTGCTAAACTAGCGTGTTTGCACGACTACGACCGTGCACGTAAGGAGAAGCGATGAAAAAAGATATTCACCCCAAGATGGTCCCCTCTAAGGTCTTTTGCGACGGCGAAGTGGTGATGGAGACCTATAGCACCAAGCCTGAACTGCGTGTTGACGTGTGGTCGGGGAATCACCCTTTCTACACCGGGCAGCAGCGGTTTATCGACACCGAAGGGCGCGTCGAGAAGTTTCAGAAGCGCTTTGGCGAGTCGTACCGGCTTAACCGCAAGTAAGCGCGCCAAGTTAGAACGAAGAGGGCCTCGAGAGGGGCTCTTTTTATGTGCGCCCGCCCGAATAAATTGCCCAGAAACCTAACCGCAACTGCCCCGACCAAAGATACAGAAGCGAGTTCGTAGCCCAAAACGATAGGACGCCTACTTCCTATGACAAGTAGATTGAGATGTCGAAACAGACAACCGTGTAACGAGTGTGCACGGTTTACCCCAAGTAACTGTTCGTTAGAAAATAAATATAGAGCTATCAAGATTCTACGGGCAATGCCAACTATTTAACTGCGTACGTATCCTACCTGCTCTACCCTCAGCAGATGCCTCGTATGGACGCCGACACGAACTATATCCTCAACTTTTGCGACTCACTTCTAAGACAAACCTCGTTTCGAGAGTACAGATTTCCCTTCCTCGTCGGTGACAAGGGCAAAACGCTGCCGGTAGCCTCTTTTTACCCCGAACTGAACTTGGTGGTCGAACTCCTCGAGGAACAATCTTCCGAGGCCGCCTCGTCCGGCGACACGAAGACCCTCGGCAGGCGGTCAAAGGAGCGATATCGGTACGATCAACGCAAGCGTGATGTACTGCTCGAGCACGGCATTTCCCTCATAGAGCTGTACCTGACGGATTTTCCTCACGACGGGCAGGGACGCTTGAAGCGCTTTCCCGCAGGTATTCGTGGAGTTTTAGAAGGACGTTTAGAGCCGTTCGTCCCGTCGGAGAGGGTGTTAGTCCGGAACTGAAGCGTATACCCGCGCGCCCGCGCCCGGTTGCGACGCCGCCTCGAAGAGGCCGCCCCGTGCCTGCACCCGCTCGCGCATCTGCTTGAGACCTAAACCCCCGGCGCTCGTCACCCGGTCGGATACGGTCACCGGGTCAAAGCCCTGCCCGTCGTCGCGTACCTCGACAAACCCGCAGGCGTCGCCCCTCTGCCCGACCGTGACCGAAACATGGCGCGCGCGGGCGTGTTTGGCGGTGTTGTTCATAGCCTCCTGAAAGATGCGAAAGAGCACCGCCTCGGACTTGGCGCTGAGCTGCGGCGATCCCTCCACAGAGAGGGCGACGCTGAGGTCGTTTTGCTGCTCGAAGTCGGAACAGTAGCGGCGGATGGTCTCAACAAAGCCGTGACGCTCCAAGTCGATGGGCCGAAGCGCGAAGATGGAGCGCCGCACCTCACGGATACTTTCGCGGATCGTAGCCTGAGCGACGCGCAGTTCCACTGTGGCCTTATCAACCTGCGGCGCAGACCCCCAGACGAGCCGCGCGACCAAGTCGAGCTTAAGCGCGCTAAAGGCCAATGCCTGCGCGACCCCGTCGTGAATCTCACGGGCGATGCGGGCGCGCTCCTCGGCGATGGCTAACTCCTCGGATTGAAGGTACGCCCGGGCGTTGCGAACGGCCAGACTCACCTGACCCGCTAAAAGGTTGAGAAACGGCAGGTTCGCCTCCTTGAAGTGTGCTGGGTCCGGATGCCCGAGCACGACGCCCCCCAAAAGTTCCTCTTCGCTCCAGAGCGGCAAGCTGACGGCGCTTTTGGCAGCCGTTAGCAGCGGCGCCTGCTGCTCATCGCCGGTCAGCAGGTGCACGACCGAGGGCTCCGCGTCCGCGGCGGCTCGCCCGATAAAGCCTTCACCCAAGCGCAAGGTGCTCGGCGCGGCGGGTTCAGTGAGGCCGCGCGCAGCGTGCAGTTGCAAAAGCCCGTCCTCGTCGGCGAGGTCGACGCCGCCGACGCGGGCGTCGGCGCGCTGCATGATCTGGGTTAAAAGTTTTTCCAAAAGGCGGCCCAAGTTTCCCTCGGCGCGGATGCTGCGGTCGGCTTCAAAGAGCGTCAACAGGTCGCGGGTACGGCTACGGCTCGCCTCGGCGGCGGCGGAAAACTCGCTCGACAAGATGGCGAAACTTTCGCAGGCTTCAGAACCCGGAGCGGTGGCGAAAAAGCTGTGGACGCTGCCCTCGAGCTGCCCCCCCCAGAAGAGTGGAAACGACAGTGCCCACCCCTCCCCGACCCTTTTGGGAAGCCGTTCACCCCGCCGCAGGGCCTCGTGCCTTAAGGCCGCCGCCTGCACCGGCTCTGCGCCCAGCCCATGCGTGTGCGTCACCCGCAGACCCCGCCCGCCCAGCGAGATGGCGGTACCCTCCGCGCCGGTCACTTCGGTAATGCCCTCGGCGGCGACGACCAAAACCGAGTTGAGATCGGTCGCCGCCGCGAACCGCTCGGTGACCTTTTGTATTCTTCCCAAAAGGGCGTGAGAGCGCCTTAGCTCGTCGTAAAGACCGCGCAGTTCAGCCTGCGCCTGTTCGCGGCGGCGCACCTCCGAAGCGATCCAGTTGAGCGTGAGAAACGTCGCCACGGGTCCCAAGATGCTGTAAAAGAGCAGCTCCGCCCAGAACTGCCAGCGTGGCCCGCCCAGCGGTACGATGACGAGCTGTTGCGTCAGCACCACCCCGACAATCGCCAGCGGAAACCATAGCCGCGCCAGCCGAATCTGCTGGTAGAGGCTCTGCGGCGGCGCGTCGGTGTCCGCTTGCTGTGTACTTGCTTGCTGCCGTGCGCGCCGGGTCAGCGCCATCAGCGTTCCGCGCGTTTGGGACGAAACTCACTCATCAGAAAGGGATACGCCAGCACGTACACGACCAGCATCACGGGCAGCTGTAACCAGAAGTTTTGCAGAACAGGAACGCCCAAGGCGCTCAGCAGCGTTACCGAAAGCGAGACCAGAACCGCGAATGCCAGGGTCTTAAGAATCAAGCGAAAGACTTTGCCGGGGGTGAGGCGGCGGGCCTCGAGGACGGCGCGTGAGTCGGCTTTGCGCTGTTTATTGGCTTTTGACATACGTTTATTTTACGAGCTTTTAGCGCTCCGCCGGGTTGTCAGCGTGCTCACGCCGCTAAACTAGCCTATGCTCAGCTTTTTTATGTTGGTCCTGGGTGTTTGGACGGTTTTGGGTCAGGCGCAAGCAGCGCCTTCGGTAGGCTGCGGCGTAACCCCGCCTATACCGCTAGAGAGCGTCGAGGTCGGCGGGCAGACGCGCCCTTTCATCTTGAGCCTTCCCGAGGCCTATGACCCCGACGTTCCACACGCGCTCGTGCTGGCGTTTCATGGCCGCACCAGCCCGGCTGAAGAGGTGCGCGGCTACTACGACCTCGAGCCTCACGCCGCAGCGACGCTCGGTCCCACCATCTTCGTCTACCCTGTCGCGCTCGTCCAGACGGACGGCACCTTTGGTTGGTGGGACGGCGGCGACCCGCCGGACGCGCTGCGCGACTTTAGGCTGTTCGACGCACTTGTAGAACAGCTCGTTAAATACTACTGCGTCGATACAGAGCGCCTTTACGCCGTGGGGCATTCGCTCGGCGGGTCGTTTGTCAACGCGCTCGGCTGTCACCGGGCGGACGTTCTGCGCGCGGTGGCCAGCCTCGGCGCGGGGCCGGGTGCGGGCAGCTGTAGCGGACAGGTCGCGGCGATGGTCCTGCACAACTCGGACGACGAACTCGTGGCGTTTAGCTATGGTCAGGCCGCCAGAGATCAGTATCTAGCCCAAAACGGTCTAGGCGGTCCCCCAGCGGTGGCCCAGCCGCGCAGCTTAAACTGTGTCCGCTACGGTACCCAAACGCCTGATTCGGTAGTGTGGTGTCCGCATACGCGGGACTACAGCTATGGGGGCCGCTACTACCCACACAACTGGCCCGCCGAAACGGGCGTGGCCGTGATGCGCTTTTTGGCGTCGCTCCCATAAGCGGTATGTCAGGGGGTCATTAATGAACAGACTGCTCGTTATGACGGTTGGAAAGACCCACAGCGGCAAATCGACGTTCGGGCAGACCCTAGCGAGTCATCTAGATAACGCTTGCGTTATCGACCAGGACAACCACGCGGCGCTCATCAACACCTACTACAAAGCTTTGCTAACTAAGCACGGGCCGAATCTGCTGAAGTACAGCGTTTTGGAAACCATCATTGACTATGCGATAACCCAGACGGATTTACACATCATCCTCTGCAACGCCTTCCGCTCCCATATAGGTCGGTCAAAACTCCTTGATAAATTCCGGAACTACAAGTTTACCACCGCTCTGGTCTATTTCGATATACCGGACGAGGTACTCGCGGCTCGAGTTACCACCACACAGCGCAGCACCGCGATCTTCAGAAGCGCATCAAGTTTTGGGGAAGTGCTCGCCCGGCAACAAGCCGAAAGCGGAAAAGGCGACATTGTACCCCCTAGCGCTGATGAGGCAGACTACCTCTTCACTCTCGGAAGTAATAAAGAAGCTCAAGCGGTGGTCGATAAGATTCTCGCGCTCACTTTGTAAGTATTACCTGTAACAAACGCAGGTAACCATCCAACCACGGATAGGCCCCTCACGGGTTGGCGCGCGCGCCCAACCAATCCAAAAGGTCAGCGAGCACCTCTTCTTTGCCGTAGTCATTTAAGATTTCGTGAAACGCGCCCTCGTAGAGTTTGAGGGTTTTGTCGCTCGAGCCCAGCTCTGCAAAGATCGCCTGCGCTCCGGAGGTAGCCGACAAGCGGTCGGCGGTACCGTGTTGCAGCAGCACGGGCAGGTCGATGCTACCTGCCCGCTGCACCACATAAGGGCCGGTGCGGAGCAGCTCATAACCCAGCCGCGCCCGAACTTTACCGTGATACACGAGCGGGTCGTTCCGGTACGCTTGCACGACTGCCGGGTCCCTGGCGAGCGCCCCAGTATCCAGTTCCTGCACCGGCAGGTCGGGCGCTAAGCGGCTCAGAACTTTGGCCGCGCGCACTAGCGGTGGCGACACCGAAGCCGCGTTGTGCAGATAAGCTCCGGTGATCGCCAGCCCTTCAACCTTTTCGGGATACTCCAAAACGAGGTGCAGGGCGACCAAACCGCCGACGCTGTGCCCGAACAAAAAGCGGGGCGGATGGGGCCGAGTTTCGCGCACACGGTCGATAAAGCGCGCCAGGTCATCTACATATTCGTCGAAGACCCGCAGGCTCGCCCGTTTGCCGCCGCTTCGCCCGTGCCCCCGATAGTCGAGCGCGTAGACCGCGTAGCCCTTAGCTGTTAGCGCCTCAGCGAACGCCTGGTAGCGCCCTGAATGCTCGGCGTACCCGTGAGAAACGATAACCGCCGCCCGCGCCTCGCCACCCGGCAGATAGCTGCGGGTAAACAGGGTCAGACCGTCAGCTGTTCCGAACGAACCGGTAGTCGCTTGCAAAGCCCTCTCCTTGTATGGGGAAGTGTACCGCAAAACGCCCCGATGGCTGAGTGGGCACTTTTGCGGCGGCGCGAACCGCGTATGCTAAGGCCGTGACGACCCATCCAACTCCGCTGGCTACCGTAGGTGCGCTCGTCCGCGCGCCGGACAGCCGCGTGTTGCTCGTGCAGACGCACAAGTGGCGAGACACCTGGGGCGTGCCGGGGGGCAAGATCGGGTACGGCGAAACCATAAGGGCCGCCTTACAGCGCGAATTTTTAGAGGAAACGGGCTTAACCCTGGACAAGATTTACTGGGGTCCGGTTCAGGAGGCGGTGCGTAGCCCGGAGTTTTATAGAGACGCCCACTTTATCCTGCTCAACTTCATCGTACTGACCGCGCACACCCAGGTCAGCCTCAACGACGAAGCGCAGGCACACGTTTGGATCCCTCCAGAAGACGCTCTAACCATGAACCTAAATACACCGACGCGTAGGCTCCTACAGTTTTACCTGGCGCACCAACCTCTTGAGCAACTGCTGTGCCTGTAGCCCTCGTGACAGGAGCCGCCAAAGGTATCGGCCGCGCCCTTGTGCTCGCGCTCGCCGGGGCCGGGTACAACGTGGCGGTGCATTACCGCTCGAGCACGAGCGCCGCCCACGAGACCGCCTCACAAGCCCGTGCTAGAGGCGTTCGCGCTGAGACCTTCCGGGCCGACGTCACCCGCCCCGATGAGGCCGAGGCGCTCATCAGACAGGTTCATGAGACGCTCGGCGGGCCGGACGTACTGGTCAACAATGTCGGCAACCTTCACTACGGCCCCCTGCCCGAACTCGGTGTCGAGACCTGGCTCGAGATGTTCGACTCGAACCTGCACAGCACCTTTTATCTGTGCCGCGCGGCCCTGCCCCTGATGCAGCGGGCCGGAGGCGGGCGCGTCGTCAACATCGGGTTTGCCGGGGCGGAGCTGCTCAAGGCGCGGCCCAACATCGCGGCCTACAGCATCGCCAAAACCGGCGTGCTCTTGTACAGCAAGGCGCTCGCCAAAACCTATGCGGGAGACGGCGTCACCGTCAACGTCGTAAGCCCTGGCGTCATGGAAAACAGCGTGACGCAGCCCGCAACTAAGATACCGCTGGGGCGTACCGGCAGGTTGGACGAGATTTCTACCGCGGTGCTCTATCTGGTCTCCGACGAGGCGGCCTACGTCACGGGCGCGACGCTCGAGGTCGCCGGAGGCTGGAACCTTTAGCGCTGCGTTACCCCTTGGCCGCGCCTGGAAAGCGGGTTCCAGCACCGCGGCGCTGGGAACTCTCCGGTACTGTAAGCCGCCGCGGCTTCAAGGATCGGTTCCGGCACCCACTCCACGACGTCGCCGTAACGTCCGATAAGTTCGTTGAGGACCTTTGGAGGCGACGCTACCTCCTGCGAATTCTCGTGGTCGAAACGCACACTCAGGCCCTCGAGCCAGACCGTATACCCAGCGTTTTGAAGGTCCCTGATCAACATAGTGAGGCGCGGGCAAAAGGCAGCCGATCTGAGCGTCGCTTGTCCGATAAGCATCTCCCTTGCTCCTTTCGTACCCAGCTGTGACACTTTTCACCGACCTCTCGGAACGGGATCATGCATCATCAGGTAAAGAGATAACGGGGAAGATTCCCGGTTACAATCTTAGGTTTATGTAACGGCGTAGCTGAAAGCGTTCTGTGAGTATAACGCGACAGCGCCCGCAAATACAAGCGGTGCGCAAGCAAAAAATGCCTAGGTTCTGTTGACATTCTCAGGCTGTCGGTTGCTAGAACAGGGAATGACCGAGG
>CADCWP010000009.1 GCA_902806425.1 uncultured Truepera sp. | reverse complement strand
TCGCGGCCACGCTCGAGGAGGCCACCCTGGCACCCGGACTGGGCAGCGTCCCGGTAGGCAGGGACGACAGCGCCTTCAGCGCGGTTGAACGCATCTTTGTCTTTACCAACGGGCCGACCGGTACGGGCAACCCGCAGCGGCAGGGATTGAACAGCGCAATCGCTGGGGAAGGCGGCTCCTTAAACGTGCTAGGTGGCATCCCGACCATCGCCACTGACTATAGCCCCCTGTGGGATATGAACCTGGGCGAGTGGACGCAGGAAGCCATTGACAACGGCTACACCTCTAGGCTGACCGAGGAGTTTGCCATCTTAGGCTTCGCCCAGCAGGGATGGCTGACGGGTCCGGGCGGCGAGCCTTACGGCTCGGTAGGTATTATTGTAAACTGCCCCATCGTCTTTAGGTTTCTTTAAGGCTTTGTTGGGGTGCGCTAAGACCTGTGTGGCGTGCCCCTGTTGAGTCTCGCACCCCTTTGGGGCGGTGGTTAATTTGTCAAAAGGAGCTCCCTATGCGACTTTTATTATTGGCATCTGTACTCTTCATGATCTCGAGCCTAGCTTTAGCGCAGACTGACAATCCGGTCGATACGACGATCACAATAGACAATGTCGGGGCTACCGCCTACGTACTGATGGACGCTGAAGGTGTAGGCGTCGCTGAGGTTGGAGTAGAGAATGCTGCTTGGACACTGCAAGTCGGTCAGCGTTACCGCATTGTCAATAACGGCGAGCTGCTCTTCCACCCGCTGGAGTTGCGCAGCGACACCGACATCTTGCTCGCTCAAGGCGACCCTGAGGGCACGCTCGAAGGGGACACGGAAATCAATTTCGTGAGCGACGACGAAGGGGTGACGTTTACGCTCACGCCCGAGCTGGCGGAGTCACTCACAACCTACCGCTGTGCATACCATCCCGTCATGACCGGGTCTATCTCGGTAGACGGCACCTCGTAACCTCACGTCCTGCTGAGCTAGGTAGGCGGGACAACCTCGACCGCCTGAAGGAGTTCGCTATGATCGCCACACCAGCCAAACTAGTCCTCGCCGCAGCGCTCCTTCTCTCTCTGCTCGCTTGCAATCAGTCGCTGCCTTCCCAGCCTCAGGCCGCTCCATCGTCCGCCGCTTCGCTCGTTCTGGAGCAGGTTCAGCGGCTTCAAACTCAGCAGCTGGTTCCAGATGTGCTGGCTGTGCCTGCGGGCAACGTCCTGTTTAGAAGTTTGATCGGTGTAGGCGAGCAGCTTTATACCTGTAGCGCCCAGGGTGCGGGTTTCGCCTGGACCTTCGTGGCTCCACGCGCGAAGCTGTACCGTTTCGACTTTAGGGAGGTCGGTACGCATTATGCCGGACCTACATGGCAGAACAGCGCAGACGGCAGCAGGGTCGTAGGGCGCGTTCTAAAAAGCGTTCCGGCCCCCTTTTCCCTCAACGAGCAGGCTGCCATCCCCTGGCTGCTGCTGGAAGCGGCTTCGAGTACATCTGCTGGAAACGGGAACGCGGGCACCTTTACGCCAGTCACCTTTATACGGCGGCTTTTCACGGTGGACGGCGTTGCCCCCACCACGGGCTGCTACGCGAGCACGACTGGTCGGATGCTCGGCGTGCCTTACGCCTCACTGTATGAGTTTTACCGTGCGAAGAAGCTTTGACCGGCTATTTTCTTCGCTTAATTTGGCTCTAATCGGGACCTTGCCCACCAGATAGGGGGCCAGCCCGAGCAGACCGGGTTGAGCATCCCCACGGTGCTGCTACTGGAAGGTCAGAAGAATCGCGTAGGGTGATTGTTAGGAGTAGTGGAGGTAAGGGGCTATGTTGATGGTTCGCACATTTCGAGGGCTTAAACCACTGCCTAAAGCACTTGTGTCGTTTGTCGCTGCCGCTATGACGGTGGGGGTGACGTGGTTCTTATGGTTCACCGTCTCACCGCTGTTTTTCAGCGTCACCGTCTCCGAACCCCTGATGGCGGGTGCCGCCGAGGAGACCTCCGCAGAGAGCGTGAGCGTGCTGCTCGAGGGCTCGTTCATGGGTGCAGACGCGTTCCACCGGGTTTCGGGCACGGCCCGCGTCGTCGACCGGGGCGGCGACACGGTGGTACGTTTAGAAGATGATTTTCGCTCCATCAACGGTCCCGACCTGCACGTCTGGTTGGTCCGCGGTGAGGATTTTGGGGGTGATTACCTCGACTTGGGGCCGCTGAGGGGCAACGTCGGGGCGCAGAACTACGTCGTTCCCAAAGGCACCGATTGGTCGCAGTACGACCGGGTGATCATCTGGTGTGTCCCCTTCCGCCAGCTTTTCGGCAGCGCGTTCTTGAGCACAGCGTAGCCGAAGGATGGCGGCTTGAGGCTTCAAGTCTCTACCGGCTGCCTTCCGTCAGGCCTCCACTGTACGCTCGAGGCTTGAGCGTACAACCTGCTCGCTAGACCTTGGGGCCAAGCGACTTCGCCTTGAGCTTTCAAAGACTCCTAAAGGGAGAACTGTGGGAGAACGTCACTCTAGGCGCAACTTCGTAAAGACGTTTGGAGCCGGAGCACTCGCCTTTAGAGGTACGGCTAGAAGGTCAGCGCTGGCGAGTGCACCCGTGCCCATGGTTACGTCGCCCGACGAGGTGCTCGGAATTTGAAAGACGGCAAGCTAAACTGTAGCTGGGAAGATTAACTTGGGGGTCGCTGCTGAAAACCTCGTAGCCGACCCACTGCTGACCACCCCGCTGGCCGAAGGTCGCCTCAAAATCGTCGGTGCACATTGCGACCTCGACTCAGAAGCTGTCGAGTTTTTGCTTGACGCAGCAATATGCGTGTCGGTCGCCGTAAATTTGTCTCACCTACTACTCACTGCTCTCTCGGAGGTGCGCGTCACCACGCACCTCCGACTCGAGTGTCCGGTGAACCGGACAGAGGTTGGCGATTTCGACCAGCCGCGCCCGCTGCGTTTCGTTTAAGGGACCCGTCAGCTCCAGTTCGCGTTCGAACAGATCGAGCCTAACCCGCTTCGTATCGCAGCTCTCGCAGTCCTCTTGGTGAACCTTGCTGTGCGTCACCCCTACCGTGACCGCCCCCAACGGCCAGCCCTTTCGGCCCGCATAGAGGCGCAACGTCATCCCCGTGCAGCTCGCCAGCGCCGCGGCCAGCAGGTCGTAGGGCGTCGGTCCCAGCTCCGTCCCGCCCACGGACACCGGCTCGTCGGCAACGAAGGAGTGTCCGTTCATCCGGAGGTCGGTACGCAGGCCCTTGTCGGTGCGCGCCACCACACGGTTGTCGGCAACGTCCTTCCACCAGGCAGGTTCCCCCGCCGCCAGATACCTCCGCGCCCAGGCGGCGATCACCTCACCTGCGTAGCGCGCGTCGGCCTCTCGGGTGAGGAGGTGATCGGCGGCGTCCAGCGAGACGAAGCTCTTGGGGTGCTTCGCGGCAGTAAAGATGTCGGCAGCGTTACCGATCCCCACGACGTTGTCGCCGGGCGCGTGGAGGACGAGCAGGGCGCGCCCGAGCTGGGCGACAACCTCGCGCATGTGCTGCGCCTCCAAATCGTCCAGAAACTGCCGTTTAATCGTGAAGCGCCGCCCCGCCAGGACGAGCGACGCTTCGCCCTCGGTGCGGATGGTGTCGGCGTTGCCCTCCAGCAGCTTGAGCACGTGGCTCGGCTCGCAGGGTGCGCTCAGGGTGGCCACCGCCCGCACTAAGGGGAGTTCGGCGGCGGCCAGCAGCACCGCTGCGCCGCCCAGCGAGTGCCCGACGAGGAGCTGCGGGGCCTCGTGATGTTCTTCCAAAAACTTCGCGGCAGCGACTAAATCGGCGGCGTTCGAGGAAAAGGCGGTTTCGGCGAAATCCCCTTCGGACTCACCCAGGCCAGTAAAGTCGAACCGCAAGACGGCGATGCCCGCGGCGCTGAGGGCGCGGGTGAGGGTGCGGGCAGCTTTAAGGTCCTTCGAGCAGGTGAAGCAGTGGGCGAAGAGTGCGTAGGCTAGCGGCTCGCCACCGGGGGGACGCTCGAGGTGCGCGGCCAGCATCTGGCCCCTCGCATTCGGAAAGCTTACGCGGCTTGAGGGCATACTTGTGTCCTTTCGGGGCGAGCCTTACGCCCGCCGTCCCAGCGCCCTGTCCAGATTAAACGCGGCGCTGATCAGGCTCAGGTGCGTGAACGCCTGAGGAAAGTTGCCCAACGCCTCGCCGCTCGGCCCGGTCTCCTCGGCGTAGAGCCCCAGGTGGTTGGCGTAGCCCAGCATCCGCTCAAAGATGAGGCGCGCCTCGTCGAGCTTTTTTGGGTCGGTTCGTCCGGCGCGGGTAAGCGCCTCGACCAGCCAGAAGGTACACATGTTAAACGTTCCCTCCTCGCCCATAAGGCCGTCCGCGCTGTGCCGAAGGTTGTAGCGGTAGACGAGGTTGTCCGACAAGAGCCCACCCTGGTGTGGGGGTTGGCGGATGGCGTCCAGGGTGCTGAGCATCCGCGGATCGGTCGGCGAGAGAAAGAAAACAAGAGGCATGAGGAGCGTCGAAGCGTCGAGCGCGTCGGAGTCGTAATTCTGTACGAACGTCCCGCGCTCCTTGTTCCAACCCTTCTCCATGATCTCCTCGTAGATTTCGTCGCGCACCTTTAGCCAGCGCTCCCGGTCCGAAGGAAACGAGCGCTTGTCAGCCAGGCGTACACCTCGGTCGAGCGACACCCAGCACATCAGCTTCGAGTAGACCGCCTGCTGGGGGCCGCCTCTAGGCTCCCAGATGCTCTCGTCAGGCCTTCCCCAGTTGTCACAGAGCCAATTCAGCGTGCGCCGCACGTGCCGCCACAGCTCGAACGAGATGGGCGCGCCGTACTTGTTGTAAAGATATACAGCGTCCAGGAGTTCGCCATAGATGTCGAGCTGGAGCTGCCTCGAAGCGTCATTGCCGACGCGCACCGGGGAGGAGCCTTTGTAGCCCTCGAAGTGCTCCAGAACCTCTTCATGCAGGGGTGTCTGCTCACCGATGCGGTACATGATGTCGAGCGAGCCGTCCGCGCTGTGGGCGAGGCAGGAATGTTCGAGCCAGGCCATGAACGCGGCTGCCTCTTCGGTGAATCCAATGCGCAACAGCCCGTACAGCGAAAACGCGGCGTCCCGGATCCAGGTGTAGCGGTAGTCCCAGTTGCGCTCGCCCCCCAGGGTCTCGGGCAGGCTCGCGGTCACCGCGGCGACGATTGCGCCGGTGGGAGCGAACGTCAGCAACTTCAGGGCCAGCGCCGAGCGGTGTACCGTCTCGCGCCAGCGTCCCTGGTAGGTGCATCCGCCCAGCCAGCGCCGCCAGTAGGCGACAGTATCCTCGAAAAGCCGTTCCATCTCGCTTTCGCTTGGGCAAGACTGCATCTCTTCAACCGCCCTGAGGGGCGCGAGCACGAAGCTGACCGTTTCCCCCTCGCTTATGGTGAAGTTGGCACAAACCCCGAGGCCGTCTTTCTCGAGAGGCATCAGCGTGGTGAGCGCGAGGCCGATGTCCGGCGTGCGGAAGGCCGCGCCTTCGGGGGTCAGCTCGAGCGCGTGGGGGTCACGAGCGTAGTTGAAGGCGGGCCGACAGGCGGCACGAAAGGGCAGCTGGCCGCGCACACAGTGGACCCGCCGCACGAGGCGCTGTTCGGCCCCGACGGGCATGAAGTCCACCACCTCGGCGACGCCCGCGGGTGACAAGAAGCGGGTGACGAGGATGTTGGTGTCGGGCCAGTAGAGCTGCTTGTAGGTGACGTCCTCGCAGGTGGGCGCGATTTTAAAGCGGCCTCCCTTGACGTCGTCCAGAAGCGCGGCGAAAACGCTCGGCGAGTCGAAGTGCGGGAGACACAGCCAGTCCAGCGAGCCGTTCTTGCCGACTAATGCCGCTGTCCGCAGGTCGCCGATGACGCCGTAGTTCTCAATGGGCTGGTAGGACATATTTTCAGCGCTCCAAGAGGTGTGCTCGGGGTCACTTCACGAGTTGCACGTTGCGGGCGCTCGGCCCGGTGGGGTTCTCGACGATCTCGAACCCGACTTCGGTGCCGGGTCTAAGGGTACGGTAGCCCTCGCCGGGGATCGCCGTGAAGTGAAAGAAGATGTCCCGGTCCAGCGCTTCGCCCTTTATAAAGCCTACGCCTGCCGCCACGTCAAACGTGTGGACCACTCCCCTTGTGACCGGAAGCCCGCTGTCACCGAGCTTGCGCGCGCCCTCGGCCCAGGCCTGTTGCGGGATGCGGACGCGCGTCACCTCCGGGGCCGTGTACGCCTCGTAAGCGTAGTCGCGGCGCGTTTCCATGACGGCGCGCAGGTCGTGCCGCAACTCCTCTACCGTCGGACGCCCCACGAAGAACCAGCCGTTATAGATTTTGTAGATGCTCAGGTCGGGGCGCAGCACGAAGGTGTAGGGCTGAGCGCGGAAGGCGTACGCCCCCTCGGTCTCGTCGAGAATGTCCAAAGCTCTGATGACGTCACGCGGCTCGTCGGATAAGAACGGCCAGGTCGCGCCGAGGCCCGCCCGAAAGGCTGCATGCACGGGCGGCGGGTCGGCGCTGACGCTCACGAGCTTGCAGTAGTTTACGGCCAGTTCACCTTGGAACCCTACAAGCTGGCGGAACTGCTCCTGGTCTCTGGGGCAAAAGAAGCCCCGGTTGAAGACGACGATGAGCGGGTACCCGTCGGTGAAGCCGAGCTTCTCGTCGAGCGGGCTCGGCCTCAAGTGGCGCGAAAGGCGCTTCACGGCGTGGCGGTGGTCGGGAAGCTCGAGGTCGGGGAAAAAGTCCCCAGGTTTAAGGTTGAGCACGGTACCCTCCTCACACCAGCGTGGCGAACAGGTTGTTAAGCGACTCCACCAGGGTCGGGTGGGCGAACACGCCGTCCCGCAGCGCCATATAGGGGGTGTCACAGAGCATTGCCACCTGAACGGCGGCCATCACCTCGCCCCCCTCGAGCCCCAGCATGGTGAAGCCTAGGATGCGCTGCGTGTCGGCGTCCACGACGGCTTTCATAAAGCCCCGTGTCTCGCCCGTCTCGATAGCCCGCGCGACGTGGGTCATGGGCAGCTTGGCGACCCGGACGTTCATACCCTGCGAACGGGCCTCCTCCTCGCCCAGGCCGATACGCCCGAGCTGCGGGTCGATAAAGACCGTGTAGGGCACCCTCCGGCCCGCCGTCGAGGCGTCCCCACCATCCAGCAAGTTCGCCTTGACGATGCGGAAGTCATCAAAGGAGACGTGGGTGAAAGGGGGGCCGCCGTTCACGTCGCCCAGCGCGTAGACGCCCGGAACGTTCGTCTCGAGCCGAGCGTTCACCTGGATGAAGCCGCGCCCGTCGGCCTCTATGCCCGCTGCCGCTAGGTTGAGGCGGTCGCTGTTCGGCGCGCGTCCCGTCGCTGCGAGCAGGTGCGAGCCCGTTAGGTCAAGCTCGCCGTCGGGCGTCCGCACGGTGAGCCGGATGTCGTTGTCCTTTGTAAGGTCGGCGCACAGCGTGGTGGCCTCCAGCAGCACTGCGACGCCTTCTTGACGCATGATCTCGGCGACTTCGGCAGCCACGTCGCCGTCCTCGCGCCAGAGGAGCCGGGGGCCGTGTTGAACGACCGTGACCTCGCCTCCGAAGCGTCGGAACATCTGCGCGAACTCGAGACCGACGTAGCCGCCGCCTAAGACCAGCAGATGCTCGGGCACCGCGTCAAGCTCCATAATGGTGGTCGAGTTGAGGGTCGGTACGCCGTCTAGGCCGGGGACAGGGGGCTTGGCGGGCCGCCCGCCCACGTTGATGAAGATGTGCTCGGCGCTCAGCGTCCGAACCCCGCCATTAAGCAGGGTCACCTGGACGGTTTTGGGGCCGGTGAAGCGCGCTTCGCCCTCGAGCCAGTCCAGCCCTGTGGCCTCCCGAAGACGCCTCTCGCTGCCCCCACGGAAACTGTCCACGACGGCCTGTTTGCGCGCCCGAACCTGCGCCAAATCCACGCTCACCCGGCCCACGTGGACGCCGTAGTCCGCCGCCCGGCGTGCCAGGTGGGCGACCCGTGCGCTCGCCACCATCGTCTTCGTCGGCGTGCAGCCCTCGTTGATGCAGGTGCCGCCGACGTGCTCGCGCTCGGTTAAGGCTACCTTCCAGCCCGCTTGAGCCAGGGCCTGTGAGAGCGGCGTGCCCGCCTGCCCGCTGCCGATGACCAGCGCGTCATAGTATGTCGTCGTCACGCTTTAACCTCCAGGTCGTCATAACCTTGTGAGCCTATCTAAAAGGGCACCCTTTGCAACGTGCCGCGCGTTGGCATGCCAATCAAAACTCTCGTACTTACGGATGGACCTCCTCCCGCTCCCCCGTCACCTCAAACGTGCCGATGGCGGCGACGCGGCGCGCGGCGTCACCGACCGCTACGTGCGAGGTGCGCACCTCGGCGATAGCGAGGAGGGCGCATAAAAAAAGACCTGTGGTACCGAGCAAGAACGACCCGAGTGCGAGCGTCGCCGCCCCACGCGAGCCCGTTACCACGGCGAGCGCGATCACGAACATATCCATGACCAGCACCGCCACACCGCTATAGGCGCAGAGCAGCGCGTCGTGAACGAGCCTGAGGCGGCGGAGAAGATCGGGAAGCTGGGCGTCGATCTCACCCAAGTGCTCGCGGGTGTAGCCAGGGGTGTAAGGATGCGCCGAGTCCTCCCGGAGCTGCTCGAGCCGTTCACGCGTCAGCTCCCGCAGCCGGCCGCTGATGGCCGCGTAGTGGCCCAACAGGCCGCCCACGGTAATGGCGCAGGCGCTGATGATGAGAACCGGCGCTAAAATGAGCTGGATCGTGCGCGTGACCATGGCAATGTCCACACCGCTCACCCCTCCCCAATCGGGGTATCTTGCAGAAGCTTGGCGATGAGGGCCGTCCAGCCGGTCTGGTGGCCCGCGCCGAGGCCCGCGCCGCTATCGCCGTGGAAATACTCGTGGAACAAGAGGTGGTCGCGCCAGTGCGCGCCGTCGAAAAGCGCCACGCCGCCGTGAAAGGGCCGTCTGCCCGAGCTGTCACGGAGAAACAGGCTCGAGAGGCGTCTCGAGAGGTCTTCCGCCACCTCCTGTAACGTCATCTCTTGGCCGCTACCTATTGGACATTCGATTCGTAGTGCGTCACCGTAGTAATGTCCGAATTTTTCCAGCGACTCGATCATCAGGTAGTTCACCGGGAACCAGATGGGGCCGCGCCAGTTCGAGTTGCCTCCGAAGAGCCCGCTGCGCGACTCGGCGGGCTCATACGCGACCGTATGAACCGCACCATCCACGGCGAAGGTATAGGGGCTGTTCTCATGCTCCTTGGAGAGCGAGCGGAGGCCGTAGGGGGACAGAAACTGTGCGGGGTCGAGCGTCCGCGCGAGCACCCGCGTCAACCTCTCCCGACTCACCACAGAGAGAAGGCGGCGACCCCCCAGACCGGGTTCGCTCAGCGAGGCGACGTTCTCCGCCAGGCGGGGCCGGTATTTGAGAAACCAGTTGAGCCGCCGCCTAAAGCGTGGGAGCCGTGTGAGCGAGTCGGGTTCGAGGGTCTCGACCGCGAAGAGCGGTATGAGCCCCACGAATGAGCGGATTTGGAGCGGTAGGTGCTGGCCGTCCGGGGTGTGGAGGCTGTCATAGTAGAAGCCGTCGTCCTCGTGCCAGAGCCCCCGGTCGCCGGTACGCGCGTCCATGGCGGCGGCAATTGCCATAAAGTGCTCAAAAAATTTCGTCGCCACGTCCTCGTAGGCGGGTTTGGTGCGAGCCAGCTCGAGAGCGACGGCGAGCATATTGAGGCAGTACATCCCCATCCAGGCAGTGCCGTCGGCCTGCTCTAGGTGTCCGCCCGTGGGCAGCGGCGCGCTTCGGTCGAAGACGCCGATGTTGTCGAGCCCTAGAAAGCCACCCTGAAAGACGTTGCGCCCGTCCAAATCCTTGCGGTTGACCCACCAGGTGAAGTTCAGCAGCAACTTATGGAAGACCCGCTCTAAAAATTGGGTGTCGGAAACCCCGGTCACGTCGCGGGTAATCTTGTAAACGCGCCACGCGGCCCAGGCGTGCACCGGCGGATTCGCGTCACCAAAAGCCCATTCGTAGGCGGGGAGCTGACCGTTCGGGTGCATATACCACTCGCGTGTCAGGAGAAGAAGTTGCCGTTTAGCCCACTCGGGGTCTAGCAGCGCAAGTGGCAGGGCATGAAAGGCTAAATCCCAGGCGGCGAACCACGGATACTCCCAGGCATCGGGCATGGAGAGGACATCCAGGCTGTAGAGGTGCGTCCAGTCGTGATTGCGCCCGCGCTTGCGCGCCTCTAGCGGCTTGGGTTGCGCCGGGTCGCCTGTGAGCCACAGCTCTGGGCTGTAGTGGTAAAACTGCTTACTCCACAAAAGTCCGGCGAACGCCTGACGCTGCACGCGCCGTTCGTCACCCACCAAAGACGGGTTTTGAACCGAGGCGTAAAACTCGTCGGTCTCGCGGTTGCGCCTCGTGAAAACCTCGTCGAACTCGGCGAATGGGTGCTCGAGTCCCCTGTCAGAAAACCGAACTCTGAGCGTAAAGGTCTCGCCGGGATGTATTACGCTTCGGACGTGAGCCGCGACCTTGCTGCCGCCCTTCCGGTTGACCCGCTCCGCACGCCCATTTACCACCGCCTCGTGAACACCGTCCTTGACATAGGGTGAGGCGTTCGGCGTGTTAAAAAGGCGTTCGGTATTCGTTTCGTTTTCGGTGAAGAGCAGGGAGGCGTCGCCGTCGACATACCACCAGCGTTCGCCCAGATGGCGGTCCTTGGTGTAAACAGCGCCGTCGGCAACAGCCCGCAGCACCGGGCGCTCCCGACCCTCCCACGACCAGGTGTTACGGTACCAGAGCTGCGGCAGGACGTGGATGGGCGCAGTGTCGGGTCCACGGTTTACGACCGAAATGCGGCAAAGCATGTCCTCCTGATCCGCTTTGGCGTACTCGATAAAGACGTCGAAGTAGCGGCCCACCTCGAGCGCCTCTTTCAGCGCGTCGTGCAGCTCGAACTCGGGTACGTCGTGGCCCCGCCGCCTGTTTTCTGCCACAAGCTGCGCGTAGGGGTAGGCAACCTGCGGGTATTTATAAAGCATTTTCATATAGGCGTGCGTCGGGGTGCCGTCGAGGTAGAAGTAGGACTCTTTAACATCCTCGCCGTGGTTGCCTTCGGAGCCGGTAAGACCGAACAGGCGTTCTTTCAAAATCGAGTCCTTTTCGTTCCAGAGCCCGACCGCGAGGCAGAGGTTCTGAAAGCGATTGCAAAAACCGCCTAAGCCGTCTTCGTTCCAGCGGTAGGCGCGGCTCCTCGCATGGTCGTGCGGAAAGGCGTCCCAGGCCGTGCCGTCCTCGCTGTAATCTTCGCGCACCGTACCCCACGCGCGTTCAGCCAGATAAGGTCCCCAGTTCTTCCAGTCGGCGCGCCTCGCCTCGGCGTCTTTCAGCCGCCGGTGTTCCACTGTGAGGGGTCGTGAAGCGTTCTTCATATTAGAGGTAGAGGCGCACGTTCACCCATACACGCCGCTTCCTATTCCGACGACCAGGGGGTGAGAAAATCCGCGTAGAGCGTCAGGCCGCCATCTACAAAGATCGTCTGCCCGGTAATGTAGGCCGCCTCGTCGGAGGCCAAAAAGGCGGCGACTCCGGCCATCTCCTCGGCGGTCCCGGCCCGCTTCAGGGGGATATGCCGCTCGACCATAGCCCGCTTTTCGGGGTCCTCGACCCAGGCGCGGTTGATGGGCGTCACCGTCGCGCCCGGCCCGACACCGTTCACCCGGATAGCTCGGTCTGCGTACTCCAACGCCAACGTGCGGGTGAGGTTCTGCATTCCGCCCTTCGAGACCGAATAACCTAGGTACCTAGGCTTGGGAATGAGCTGGTGGACTGAGGAGACGTTGAGGATCACGCCCCCACCTCGCTCAAGAAAATGCTTGAGGGCTTCCCGCGCACAAAGAAAAGCCCCGCGCAGATTGGCGCTGAGCACCCGGTCGAAGTCAGCGGCGGAAAGTTCGTGGGAGGGGCTCGAGGCCTGAATACCCGCGTTGTTGACGAGCACGTCGAGCCCACCGAGTTCCCGAACGGCGGTCGCAACCATCCGCACGACGTCCCCTTCATCCCCCACGTCGGCCTGGATGAGCACGTCTTTGACCCCGTGCCCCCGCACTCGCTCGGCGCACCTCTGCACCTGCGTTTCGGTCCCCCGCGCAGCCTCGGGATGGCTGCGGTAGTTGATGGCGACATTTGCCCCCTCAGCCGCGAACCGCACAGCGATAGCTTGCCCGATGCCGGAGCCTCCACCCGTCACGAGGACGTTCTTGCCGTCTAAACCCTCCACGCACGTATACCTCCCGAGTAAGCGCGCCTCAAAAAGGATCATAGGCTCCCTTTTTGTGGACGTCTTGAACGAAATTGCTGAACGGACCCAGAGTCGTCTGTCACAACCTCGGCAAGAACGTTTGAGACGTAACGCCTTCGGC
>CADCWP010000008.1:366-12449 GCA_902806425.1 uncultured Truepera sp. | reverse complement strand
CTCAAAAACAGCACTTCCAGGCCCTGCTCCACCAACCAAGTGCGTCTACTTCTATTCGCCTCCACTCGCATGTAATACGGATTTGCCCTGAGGACTAAGCATAAGCTGATGTCTGGTAGCCGCGAAAGTTTGTTGAGCTAGAAACGGTGTCGGAATGTTTGGTGAGCCAGACGCAGCGCTCAGCAAGGCGTAACTCGAGCGCGTCGATGTCGGCGAAGGTTTGGTTGGCCGTGACCTCACGCAGCAGCGGCCAGAGGTGCTCAGCGGGGTTCAACTCGGGTGTGTAAGGCGGCAGGAAAACGAGCCGGAGGTTGTCCGGCACGGTGAGCTTCGGCGAGCGGTGCCAGGTTGCGCCATCAAGGACTAGCAGGGCAATAACGTCGGTGGGTAAGCTGGCGGCGAAGTCATCAAGGTAGAGCTGCATGGCTTTGGTGTTGGCGACAGGCAGGATCAGGGCGTGGGTGGTGCCCGTCTCGGGATGCACAGAAGCGAAAACATAACTCCATTCGTACCTGGCGCGGCTAGGTGCAGTAGGACGCTGGCCGATGGGTGCCCAGACCCGGCGGTAAGTTGGTTTCAAACCAAAACGAGCTTCATCCTGAAAGCAGAGCCAGACGCGCTTATTGGGTTCTGCTTGGCGTAACTTCCTCAGCGTCCCGAGTGTTTTTTTGAAAGGCGGCTTGGTCATCGGCACTGGCCGCCTTAGGATGTTCCGGGCGCGGCAGCTGCATCGACTGGCGTAGTCGTTGTAGGGTACGCCAGCCGGTCACGAGATGGACCTTACGACCACGGCGTTTACTGAGCCACGCCGCAACTTTTATAGCCGTCCACACTTCGCCCTCAGGGGTAGGCCTAAGAAGCGCTTTGCGCAGTTCGGTTTCTTCCTCGGTGCCCCAACGTAAGGCCGCTTCGTGGCCCCCCCATTGCTGGCCCTCACGCTTGACGGTTTCGACACCTTCAGCTCCACTCTCGTTGTATGCCCGCACCAGCAGACTTGTCCAGCCACTCGTGCGTCCTACTAGACGCGCCGCTTCGTTGCCCGACTTGCCCAAAGACACCAGCCAGAGTGCGTGCCAGCGGGTACGGTCGGCCCGGTGCTCGCACTTCAGGTGGCGCTGCTGCAACTCGTCGCTGCTGAGGTGCCCTTCGAGTTTCGCGGTTCGTGGCATGCATCAGTTTGCCATTACTTAGCCAGCAGTGTAAATCCGTATCAACACAGAAGTACCCGAACGCTTCTTGAAAATAGTCCTTCGCAACAAACTGATTGTAAACATCCCGAAACAGCCTCCTTGCTACATCTAAATCATAGCTTGTAGAGTTTGGATGCTTACCTGTACGCACTGAGTAGTAACGACGGTTCTGCACTAAGAAACACTTATTTAGGAATCTGATTCGGCGCGGGTACCCTCTTCGGTTTGCGAAAGGTGATGTTTTCCCACTCGCCTTCTTCAATAACCTGCAAAGCTTCGTTGCGTCCCTGGAAGTACGCGACCAACTCCTGCACCAAGTCGTCCGGCGTCGAGGCCGCCGAGGTGACACCGACTGAACGCACACCCTCAAACCACTCCGGACGTAAGTCGGCGGCGCTCTCGATGCGTCTGGCGTTACCAGTGAGGTCAGCCGCAAGTTCCAAGAGCCGCATCCCGTTCGATGAATAATCGCTCGTCACGACCAGAAACATATCGACGTTGGGCGCGATGGCTTTGACCGCGTCCTGACGATTTTTGGTGGCGTAGCAGAGGTCGTCTGAGGGCGGGATCACGAGGGCGGGAAAGCGGTTTTTAAGAATCTCGATGGTCTTAGCTACGTCGTCGACCGAGAGCGTCGTCTGTGTCAAAACCACGACCTTTTCGGGATTGGGTACGGTGACGGTTTCAGGGTCGGCCAGCTTGGGATCGTGTTTGCGGTTGCCGACGACGCTCACGACTGTGGTCGCCTCGGGCGCTTCACCGTGGGTGCCGACGACCTCCTGGTGGCGGCTCGAGTCGCCAATCAGCAGGATGTGAAAACCTTCGCGCGCGTACTTTTTGGCTTCGGAGTGAACTTTGGTGACGAGCGGGCAGGTTGCGTCGATGGTCGCCAGGCCCAGCTCCCGCGCACCCTGCCGGACGGCGGGGCTGACGCCGTGCGCGGAGAAGACGACGGTATCGGCGAGCGGTTTTCCAGCGGTCTGCGCTCTGGCTCTGAGCGGTTCCAACTCGCCCAACTGCTCGACGAAGTGAACGCCGTGTTGTTTCTCAAGCCGTTCCACTACCGTGTCGTTGTGGACGATGGCGTGGTAGACCGTCAAACCTTCACCCTGCGTGCGGAGGTCTCGCGCCGCCTCTTCAACGGCTTGAATCGCCATCACTACGCCCGCGCAGAAGCCACGCGGTTTGGCTAGATAGAGCGTCTCAACCATGCTCTCACTATACCGACCTCTCGCTCGGTGTCCCGTCAGGCAGGCTTAGCGATGTCCTCATCGCGGCGCTCGGCAACCTTGGCGACGCCGTCCACATGGATCCAGCCCTGTGCGGCGGCGTGCTCGGCAGCGACCGCCGTGTTCGCGGTCAAGAGCAGCGTGCTGCCGTCCTTAGCGAGGTCTTTAGCCAGTTTTTGCACGCTCTCTCGGCGCGCAGCGTCGTCGTCGACGTCGCGGATATAGATGCTCAGGATGCGCCCCGGAAAGTCGCGCACGATTTGAGAGTAGATTTCCGGGTCTTCCTGGCCGGAGTCGCCGATGAGGATAAAGGGCAACGCCGGGTAGGTCTCCAAAATCTGCCGGATGGCCTCCTGCTTGTGCAGGCCGTGCGAGGTCGGCAGGAGTTCGGTAGCGCTCACGCCCCAGTCGCGGAGCATAATAGGACCCAGAGGGATGCTGTTGAGTTCCATAAACTCGACCAGCACGTCGTAGAGATTCCAAGGGCTACTCGACACGTAAAAGAGGGGGTTACCGCCCCTATTCAGCGCCTCGTAAAAGGCCGCCACACCTTCAAACGGCAGCCGTGTGTAGGCGTTGCCGAAGAGCACCTGTTTAGCCAGACTGCGGACGCTCGTCGCGCCGGTTTGTAACACGGTGTCGTCGATGTCGCTGATCACGCCGAAGCGCGCGGTCGGCGGCGGAATCAGGACCGACGCCTCGCCGCGGACCGGCGGTGTGCGCTTAGGCTCTAACAGCTCGAGCCTAAGCGTCAGCAGCCCATCGTCGTCGGGCGGCCCTTCGGGTAGCGTGAGCCACTGCGCGATGTGCCCTTCGTCGTCGGCCCGGAGGCGCTGCTGAAACGTCCCTGAAGGCGTCTCCAGCGAGACGCTCAGTTCAGCGTGCCGCACCTCGCCGCTGCGAAAGCGCTTCCACGCGCCCTTGAAGTTTTCCCACAACGAGTCGTTCTGTTCGGCCTCGGCGACGCCCCGGTCTTCAAGCACGCGCCCGAGCACGAGCGCCCGCCCCGGTACGCCGTAGCTCAGGTAGCTCTGTATGAGCAGCGGGTCGTCACCGTCTAAACGCTCCGCCTGCTCGAGTGCCCGGTCGAACTGCGTTTCGGTCTGGTAGATAAGTTTATGCCAGCGTGACATCTGGTCTCCTCGACGTGAATGGGTATCTTACGCGCCTTCGGCGGCGTCTTGTTCGATCACGGTCGCTACCGTGTCGTTGTCCGAGTCAGTCAGGGCACTGTCCAGAAACGCCGTGTCGCGCTCCTTTTCGGCGCGTACCGCCTCGAGGGCGCGCTCCCGAATCCAGCCTTCGGAGACCGCGTGCTGCGCGGCGGCGAGCGTGTCGTCGGCTAAGATCAGCTTGCTTCCCTCCTCCTGCACACGCTGCGCGAGCGTCTCGACTGCGCCCCGGCGCGCCTCACCGCTGACGTTGCGGATATAGACGCCCAGGATGCGCCCCGGATACGCGCGCACGATTTCGCCATAGATCTCGGGATCCTCTTCGCCCGAGTCGCCGATCAGGATAAAGGGCAGCTCGGGATAGGTGTCCAGAATGCGGCGAATCTCGCCCTGCTTAAAACCGCCGTGTTCGGAAGGAAACAGCTCGCCGGTCCCGCCGCGCCAATCGCGCAAGCTCAGCGGTCCCAGCGGAATCTGTCCGAGGGTTAAAAACTCCAGAAGCAGGTCGTACAGATTCCAAGGGCTGCTCGACACGTAGAAGAGCGGGTTGTGCGTGCCCGTGGTGCCCGTCTCGAGCGCCCGGTAAAACGCCGACACCCCGCGAAAGGGCAGCCGGGTGTAGGCGTTGCCGAAGAGCACCGCGCCCAGCACCCGTACCCAGCGCGTCACGTCGGTCTGGACGACGGTATCGTCGATGTCGCTGATGACGCCGAACTGTGCCCCGCTTTCAGGGATGAGCACACGGCCCTGCGCCGCAGCCGCCTCGACGCCTTTACGATGCGGCGTGAGCAGCGTGTAGTGAACTTCGCACCAACCCGCCGGAACGGGTTTGGGAAGCCTAAGCCGCGCCCTGAAGTAGCCCTGCGCGTCGGCCTGCACCTCTTCTTCGCCACCCGGATAACGCACCCGCAGGCGGGCGTTCGGCACCTTGTCGCTGACAAAGCGCTTATAGGTGTCGCTCAAGTTGCGCCAACGGCTCGAGTCGGGCGTCGCCAAACTCAGGCTCTTGTCCTCGATCACCCGGCCCCGGATAAAAAGCTCTTTGGTCGTGCCGAAACCTAGGTACGACACGACCTCAAGGGGCCGCTTCGAGCGGAAATGCCCAAGCTTTCTAAAGGTGGTGAAGTCACGCTCGAGACCCAGCAGAAACCGGGTTAGAAGCCCCCTTAGCGAGGTCAAGACGCCCCCTTTACCTGGCAACCTGGTCTCATCTGACTAATATACTCGCTTCTTTAGACCGAAGTCGCAGGGTGGTCGCCCACATAGTTTTAGCGGGTAGCATTGGGTAAAGACGCAGCGTGCTTGAGCTGTACCGTCTCTAGCGCAACCTGCTCTCTGACACTCTCCTGCAAAAGTCAAAGACTACCCGTCGGTTGGGATTGCAAGCACCACGAGAAAAAAGGTCCCGTTCTCTGGGACCTTTCGGTTAACTGCCGACGCGCGTGGGTCAGTAAGGGATTAGTAAAATGTCGTCAAACGCTGGACGCTGTGACGGTGATGGGGGAAACCCTCCTCGGCACGTCTACCTAGCGGGACTATGGCCGTGATCTGGACGTGTTCGGGAAGCCCTAAGAGCGCCCTCACCTTTTCCGGCTCAAAGCCCAGCATCGGTACCGTGTCGTAACCGAGGCCACGCGCGGCGATCAGGAGGTAACCGAGCGCAATGTTGGCCTGCGCGTTTGCCCAAGCGGCGCGCTCAGCAACGCTTTGCGGCTCGAAGCTCGAGCGTAGGCGCTGCGCACGCGTCCGCTTCTCCTCGTCCGCCATGTTGGGATGTAAGGTCTCCTCGGCGGACGCCAGAACGTCCTCCATATCCGCGTAGAGCATGATGACGGCGGGCGCGTTCGTCACCTGTAACTGGTTGTAGCTCGCGGCCTGAAGGTCGGCTTGGAGGGTGGGGTTTTGCACCACAGCGAAGCGCCACGGCTGCACGTTGTTGGCGCTCGGCGCGAGGCTTGCAAGCCGCAAGATTTCCCGCAGGTCACTCTGGTCGAGGGGTTCTTGCACAAAGCGGCGGATCGAACGGCGGGTTTCGATAGCGTCTTGGACACTTGAGGTTCGGGGTATCGTATCGGTCACAGCACTATAGTACGTTGGGCTGTAGATAGTATAGTAGTCTATATAACATAGCGCCGATGGATAGCCCTATACGGCTCCTTACCCGCTCTTTTGCCTACGGGCGATTAGCTCAGTTGGTTAGAGCGCGTCGCTGATAACGACGAGGTCAGTGGTTCAAATCCACTATCGCCCACCACACTCCCGCCACCAGGCGGGTTTTTTGGCGGTCGGCGGCTGGTAGCCAAGGCTTGAAGGCGTCGCCGCGAGCGAGACAGATACACCGAAAAGCGTTCTCTAAGTCCTACCTGCCCCAAACCAGCCTCGAGACCTAACAACCCTCGACCAAAACCGTTTTTAGCCATTTACCCCTTTATAGAACCAACCAAACCCTAAAACGTATCGCCCCAACCCGTACGGCGCGCGGCCTTAAAGACTGCACCCTCCCGCCTGCTTACGGGTCGCTCCCTCGCTGTACCATCCTGCGTGCAGAGCTTCAGGGTGACAAAGCCGCTCCGGGCGCGCGGCGTCGCCAGCACCCGCGCTTGGGGTTCTACACCTGAGTAGCGTGAAGCGGCGAGGTAGATATATTTTTCGTCCTCCCAAGCCACGTCGGCGCGTTTGGCTTGGCGGTGCGCGCGTGTCCGGGCGACCCGCTGAGAGAAGTGACACCAGTCGGGCGAGGCCAGCGGGCAGTCCGCCGCGTGGGGGCAGGGGGCCAGAAGCGACGCGCCCGCCGCGATCAAGCGGGCGCGGGCGCTTAGGATACGCGCCCAACCGGCAGGCGTACCCGGTTCGACCAAGAGCAGCGTGTCGGCGGTCAGCGACCACAACCGGTCGACAAACTCGTTCCTAGCTGCGGGGGCCAACTCGTTAAGCACATAGGCCGCGCTCACGAGGTCGCGCGGTTCTATATCCGTCAACGCCGTGGTGACGTCGGCGGTGCGCCAGCTGACTCCGAAGGTCGCGCCCGCCGTTGCCCGTTCGCCCCAAGCGCGAATTGTAGGGCTCGCTTCGATGAGCAGAGCGTCGCCCAGGCTGCTCCAACGCTCGGCAGCGGCCCATAACGCCGAACCGGGACCGGCCCCAACGTCAAGCAGCGTACGCGGCGCGAAGTCGGGCCGCGCCGCGGCGACTGCCCCCATGCAGGCCCATATTGCCGCGTAGGTAGCGGGCAACCGGGTAACCAGGTAGGCACGAGCCGCCAGGTCGTCGGTAAGGTGCAGGCGTCCGTCTTGCACCTCGGCACGGTAGCGCCTCGAGAGAAGCTCCCCTGCTTGTATAAGCTCAGTTGCTGAAACCCCGGCGAGGGCAAGCTCGGTGAGGTGGTGTAGAGGCGGCGGTAGTTCCATACAGTCAGCGTGTCAGAGGCTTACTTACCCCTTTAAGTCAGAACGTAGTTGGGGCGCAGGGCCGCGCTCGAGGCTGCCTCTAGTCACCGAGAGGGCGCTTTAAAATGAGCGCTGAATTCGTCAGGTGAATCTCATGTGTGCCTTTGGCCTCATCGACCGAACTCATATCGACGATTCCGGAGAGTTCCCAGCCCTCTTGGCCGAGGTCGCAGAGCACGTCGACAAGACGCTTTCCCGCCCCTACCTGGGCTTGGCTGTTGCCCTTACTCAGGATGATGAGGCGGCTGTGCCCCTCTTTAACAGGTTTGGTCGTCATCATGACTTGCAGATATTCCCACTTCATACGCACCATAGTAATGCAAAGCGCCGGGGTTTTGGGGACAACACAGCGCACTTTTTAACAACGCGTCTAGAGATAAGCAGCTAATCGCCCAGCCGCGCCTTTAACTCTCTCTCCGCCTCGTCCCAAGTGCCCCCCGCGGTAACAATGAGACTGCAATGTTCCGCCTCGCCCTTGCGGTTTAGAACCCGGCGCTCGAGTTCGGCTCTACCGAGGTTGCCGTGTTCAGAAACCATCCGGATGGTGCGGACGGCCTCCTCGTAGTTCGCGTAGATCAGGGCGACGTAAAAGCGTCTTTGAGCCATCTGACTTAGCCGCCGAACACCGAACGCTTGCCGCCAAGCTCGAGCTTTAGCCGCAACAGTTCGTCCCCGCGCTGCACCACAAGCTCGACCTCCTGCCCCACCTGTTTGCGCCGCACTACACTTACAAGGTCATCAAAGGTCGGGGTGCGTTCACCGTCTACCGAGACGATGACGTCAACGCGCGTCTGTACCGAAACGAAGTTGCCGTTTTCGTCGAAGATTTGCCGCTGTAAGGCGTTGCGGAGGCCCGCTCGGTCCGCCGGACCGCCCGGAGCTACGTTGCCGACGACGACGCCGGGAAAACGTCCTAACCATGCCCCGCTCTGGTTGCGTGGGTCGTAGCTCTCACGCAGCCCCGTCCCGCCCAAGCTAAAGCCGATCACCGGAATGTCACGCTGCTCGCCCGCCCGCAATGCGGCTAGAGAGGCGGCGTCAGCAGCGACCGGCACCGCGTAGGCGGCGTAGCCGTTGTCCGAGGGAACCGTCCTAAGCAGCGGAAACAGCCCCGGCTCGGGCACCGAGCTCGTCGCCCTCGGCGCGAAGGCGATATACGAAACGACCCCGACTGCCTCCCCCGCCTCGTTGACGACCGGCCCCCCGGAGTCGCCGGGAGCAAGCGCCGCCGACAGCTCCAAGGTGCCGTCGGCAAATTGGGCCTGCACAGCCCGGACGTTCAGGCGGCGCACCTCACCTGCGCGCCCCTGTAAAAAGTCACGGCGGCTGTTGCCGATAGCGACGACCTCGCTGCCGACGGCGGGGGGCCGGGAGGCGAGCGGCAAGTAGGGCACATCCTCCGCCCCTTCAGCTTGCAGGAGTGCCAAATCAAGGTAGGCGTCGAAGCCGACGAGCTCGAGCGCGTACCTTTTGCCGCTCGGGCCGACCGCTGTTAGAAACTCCTCACCGGGAAACGTTGAGCCTGGGTCGACCACGTGATAGGCCGTGAGCACAAGACCGTCTGCTGAGATAAAAAAGCCGGTACCGACGCCCAGCGGCGCGCGGGCTAGCGCCAGGGCGCTCGAGCCGATCTCGATCTGCAAAGACGCCGGACGCGCGCCTCTAAACGCGTCTAGGAGCGCCCCCTCCGGCGGAACAACTTCGGGCAACGCAGCGAAGTCACCCTGCACCAGCAGCGCCGAACGCGGCGCGGGTTGATAGGCGTGGTAAAAGAGTAGAGCCGCCGCTAAGGCAAGGAGCAAAAACAGCAGTCGCAACGACCTCGCGCGCGTCATCTAAAACCTTGCCGCGCGCACCCAAATCCGTTCATCCGGCCTCCTTAGATCATATGAGCGTAAGCTATCGCCGCCGCCGCCGCGGTGTCCGCCCCTACAGGTATAGTCGAAACTATGATGTCCACGGAATCTAATCAGGGTGAAGCCAACTATCCCGCCTGTATCGCCCGGATCGCCCAAACGCTCGGACGGTGGGACGGACCTATCGTCATCGCCACCCACGCCGACCCGGACGGCGACGCCCTCGGGAGCGCGTTAGCCCTCAAACGGGCGCTCGCAAGCTTGGGCAAAGCGACCCATCTTCCACTTACGCCGCCGCGCTACCTGAGCTTCCTAGCCGAACCCGATGAGCTGTCAGACCCTCTGAGGGTGCTTCCGGAGGACGCGCTCGTGGCTGTTCTAGATGTCGACGTTGGCCCCAGACTCGCTGGCGTGCCGGTAGCGGGTACGGTGGTCTCCGAGGCCGCCTTTACAGTCGTTATCGACCACCACGGCACCAACAACCGCACCGGGAACCTCGTATGCGTCGAGCCGCGCCGCGCCGCGACCGCGCAGATGGTCAAAGACATCATCGACGCTCTGCCGCTCACCTGGACGCCCCAACTGGCGACGCCCTGCCTAACCGGCCTCCTCACCGACACCGGCAATTTTCGCTTCGGGAACACCACCCCCGAGGTGCTGCACGCGGCGGGCGACCTGCTCTCCTACGGCGTTGCCTACAGTGACCTGACCGACCGTTTGGGGTGGCGACACCCGGACTATTTTCGGATGCTCGGCAAGGTGATGAGCACCGTGACCTTTCCGTTAGGTGGTCTCGCTGCCCTGGCCGAAATCACCCAAGCGATGCGCGCCGAGGTCGGCCCTACCGACGACGACTCGAACGACTACGTGGGGCTGATTCGCTACGCTGAAGGGGCTCTGGTCGCACTTTTTTTGCGCGAAGAACCTTCCGACGACCCTCAACCCAGAACCAAGGTTTCGGTGCGGGCGCGGCGCGGCGTCTCGGCGCAGGCTATCTGCGTATCTTTAGGTGGCGGCGGCCACGTCGCCGCTGCCGGTGCAACGGTTCGGGAGGGTTTGGAGGGCACCAAGGCGCTGGTGTTGGCGGCGGTTAGGGCGGAACTGGTGCGTGCAGGCTACGACGTACCGGAAGCGTAAACCGCAGCTGTAGCAGGTAGTGCCTCCGCACCGTAATGACGTTATAAAAACCGTGCAGCACACGCTATGAGGTAAGACCCGCGTTCAACCAATCCGACATTTGTGACATTCTCTGCGGAAGCCATTTTTCAAATTGAGCGCCGCGCTTACCACCCGTAAACATTGCAGAACGCCGGTCTAGGTTGAGGTTAGCGGCATGTTTGTACACCTTTCCATAAGGCTCAAGACGGCTGGACCCATCCCTCCACGGGCTGCTCGACCGACCACCCCGCGCCCCGCGGCACCGCGAAGCTGAAGCGGCTGCCCTGACCGGGCTTGCTCTCGGCCCACACGCGCCCGCCGTGCAGCTCGGCGAGGCGTTTAGCCAGCGCCAGACCCAGCCCAGCGCCCGTTTCGGCGCGGCCTTCGAGGCGGCCTACCCGAAAAAAGGGTTGGAAGACGTGCGGCAGGTCGTCAGCGCTAATCCCGATGCCGTCGTCAGAGACTTCACAGCGGAGCTCGGCGGCGTCGGTAGTAAGCGTCACGGTGACGTGGCCGCCTAGAGGCGTGAACTTGACGGCGTTCGACAAGTAGCTGCCGAGGATCTGCTCGAGCCGCACCGGGTCGGCCGTGAGGGTCAGCTCAGACGGTCCTGAAACCTCGACCGTCACGCCTTTGGCCTCGGCGGAGCCCTGAACCTTGGAGAGCGCCCGTGAGAGCACCGCACCGAACGGCAGCTGCTCGCGGTAGAGAACGAGCTCGCGCGCCTCGAGCTGTGAAAGGTCGATAAGCCCCTCTACAAGCGCTACGAGCTGCGCGCCGGACACCTGAATCTGCGCCACATAATCGCGCCGCTCGGCGCTCAGGGCCGCGTCGTCCTCCAAAAGCTGCGCGTAGCCGACCACAGAGGTTAGCGGCGTTCTGAGCTCGTGTGATACGGTCGCTAAAAACTCGCTCTTGACGCGGTTGGCGTGGGCCAACTCGCGGTTTTTGCGCTCGAGTTCGGCCTGGTAACGCCGCAGCGCGCCCTGCGCGCTCCCCTGTACGCTAGGGTCGCGGAGGGCGACGAGCTGCACCGTGCGTTTAGGGGCCGTGAGGGTGCGGAAGGCGACCTCGGCGGGTACCATTTTTCCGCCCCGCAACGTCGCCGTCACCTCTTGGGTTTCAGGAAGGCCGTCGTCTAAACCAAAAGAGTCCCCGTCGAAGGTCAGTAGGTCCGTCAGCGACCTTCCCCGGAGTTCGGCAGCCTCGTAACCGAAGTAGTGGGCGAAGGCGTCGTTGGCCTCGAGCACCCGCCCCGACTCGCAGAGCGCTAAACGCTCCAGACCGGCCCCCAACAGCAGCTTCAGGGTCGGCGGCCTCAGCCACCCCTCGCGGAGGTCCGTCACCGCGCGCCCGTAACGGAAGGAAACCGGGTGAGGTAGGGAGCGCGTGTCATCAGCGCGCAGTATAAGCCGCTCTCGGCGCGCGAGCTAGGTCAAATGGGCTAGACCCACGTGCAAACCTGAGCGCGCGTCCCCGGCCGAGACGGACTCCGTTGGCGAACTAATTTGGTTGAGCCAACAAGCGGAATTTTGCAAATACACTGAAACAGCTGTGCTCGATAACCGCATAACGGCCGCCAAAAGTTCTTATATCGACCGAGCTACTATGACCCAGAGCTCGGTTGATCTGAGCATTGTTAGCTTACATAGTACTCAGGTGCCTTGTTAAGGGTTGCCGCGTGGGAAGGGAGGCACACTAAAAACCTCGAGTGCTGGGAGTTAATGGGTAAGGAACCAGGCCAGGTTGTGGGCGGCGACCTTGCGACAGACGCTTGTGCGGACTGACCAAAACGAGTTGAGCTGACCGGTTGAAAGATGTCTGGAACGCAAAAGCGAGGAGAAGACCGATTCGATAGACTTGGGCAACCAAGCCAAAGCCGGGGTCCACGGGCGAGGGCGCAACTCATTGGTTCTAGGCTGAGCGTAAACGTCACACCCGGCGTAGCCTTTGTCACCGACGACGAGCGCGTCTGATCCGCTAAGTAAACTTTTGGCAACCGTAGCGTCGTGCTCGCTTGCTGACGCGATGG
>CADCWP010000008.1:0-356 GCA_902806425.1 uncultured Truepera sp. | reverse complement strand
CTGTGACCGCATGGAGTCTAAAGCCGTAGAACCAGCCCGAGGGGCAGTGCCCCGAGGTTGCTTCGGTCATCTTCCGAAGGCGTTGCCAGCGGTTGCCTTGATAAATAGGTAGTGGCTGGGAGTCGATGACGTGGAACGTATCACCGTGAGAAAAGCGCAGGGCAAAGTCGGCCATGATGCGCTCGAGGTTCTTCAGCACACGGTAGTAGCGTGTCCGGTACGGCAATATCGGAAAGAGCCTGGAATGCTCGACTTTGATGAAGTCAAACCAGTCGCCTACGTGAGTTTGGCTTCTGAGTTCGCCGACCAGGGCAATCGTCATGAGTTCTGCGTAGCTGCCCTTTTGATTGACAGCT
>CADCWP010000007.1:6502-12561 GCA_902806425.1 uncultured Truepera sp. | reverse complement strand
GTCTCTGATACTGGGCACTATCAACCCTCATGAGTACCCGGTTTGGGTTTCTCTCGCCACCCGGAGCCTGAGCACTACGCAGTATCAGAGAATTGTCAGCGCGGTTAGCGCCATCCTCGACGAGACAAAACCGAGTGAGGGTGAAAAGTGCTGTACCCTAGCGTTTCTGGCCTTCCAGGGAGAAGGGGCGATGTAGGCGGTTTATCGCCCTTTAGAGGCTGTGGTAGGCTAGCCTCCGGAGGACAACTGCGTGACGTTCAAGGTTGGTGACAGTGTGGTGTATCCCTCGCAGGGGGCGGGCCGGGTCGACGAGATCGCCACGCGGGTGGTGTTAGGTGAAACGCACGAGTATCTCAAGATCAGCTTTGTCCGAGGCGATATGGACGTGCTGGTGCCGCTTCAAAAGGGCCGGGAGGTCGGCCTGCGCCATACGGTTCGTGCGGACCAAGTAGCCGATCTTTTAAAGCTACTGAAAACCGCGGACCTCGAGCTGCCCCTCCAGTGGCCGCCCCGCTACCGCGCCGAGCAGGAAATCTTGGCAGCGGGCGACGCGTTTGCACTTGCTCGCCTCGTCGGGGTCTTGGCGCAGCGCGACCTCGACAAAGGTCTTGCCGCTACCGAACGCGAGATTTTAGAGGGTGCCAAGGCAATGCTGGCAAGCGAGCTGGCTGTGGTCCAAAACGCCACGCTCGGCGACGCCCAGCGGCAAATCGGCGAGACGCTCGAGTCCCACCTCGGGGCCAGCGCCTGAAGGGCGCTGACAAACCGCTCACCAGCCCGCGCCGCGTCCGCGACCTCTTGACGCGTTTTAATCTGCGCGCCGACAAGGGTTTCGGGCAGAACTTTTTGGTCGACGCGGCGGCCCTCACGGCCATTATAGAGGCGGCCGACCTTACCCAAACCGACACGGTGCTCGAGATCGGTCCCGGTTTAGGTGTACTAACCCGCGAACTTGCCGCCCATGCGGGCGGGGTCGTCAGCGTAGAACTTGACGGACGGCTTTTGCCCGTTTTACGGGAGACAGTCAGCGACCTCCACAACGCCAAGATAGTTCACGGCGACGGCCTTACCTTCGACGTGTCACAGCTACCCGAAAACAGCCTGCTCGTCGCTAACTTGCCCTACAACGTGGCCACGCCTATTCTGGTGCGGGCGCTCGAGTCCGCACGGTTCAAGCGGCTGGTGTTCCTGGTGCAAAAAGAGGTCGCCGAGCGCCTGACCGCCCTGCCCAGCGCCCCCGCTTATGGTGCGCTTAGCCTCGTCGTGGCGCACTTCGGTACGGCTAAGGTCGTACGCGACGTGAAACCGAGCGCGTTTTTGCCGCCGCCTACGGTGACGAGCAGCGTCGTGCGCCTGGAGGTAAAACCCGGCGCGCGACCCGACCCGGAACTTTTCAGGCTCGTCCATCAGACGTTCGCGCACCGCCGTAAAACCCTGAAGAAAAATCTCTTGATGGCAGGGTATACGGCGGAGAGGGTGACCGAAGCACTTCAAGGGCTCGGCGTCGATGAGCGCGTGCGCGCGGAGGCGCTCGGTTTGGAAACCTTTTACACACTGCAAAAAAAATTGCGAAACTCATAGAGCTATCCACCAAGCCGATACCCGTGATGCGATCTTCTGTGACACCTTGAGCGAGAATGTGGCGACCGTGTTATATATGTAACAGTGAAACAACTTGGTGGTAGGCGTTTAGGACAGAATCGGCTATACTGCCCTCTAGCGTTGATCAGAAACGGCTTAGCGGATGGCATACAGGATTGTGCCTTCGCGTGCCGCACGAGGTTTGGTGGCGGTCTGTCACGCCATATGGAGTTGCATGACTAAGTTTTTTGTGGTGGGGGACGTTACAGTTGACCAGATGTACTTCGTCAACGACCTGCCTGACGTAGGTGGCGAGGTTGCGGCGAGCCGAGCCGTGCTCGAGCCCGGTGGTGCGGGGGGCACTCTCGCCGCTGCGCTGGCCCGGCTCGGTAACGAGGTCGTGCTGGCGGCCCGGGTCGGCGAGGGTCCGTTCGCCGAGCTTGCGCTCAAGCATGTTAAAAAGGCCGGGGTTGATACCCGGCTGGTGCAGACCGACCCCGCCTTGCAGACAAGCAGCGTAACCCTGCTCATTACCCCTGACACGCAGCGCACCATGATCAGTGGCGGCGGCGCGAGCCGCAACCTGGACGCGACCGAGCTGCGCGCCGAGCACGTCGCCGCCTGTGACGCCTTGGTCGTAAGCGCCTACAGCCTCGTTGGAGGACCGCAGCGCGAGTACGCCGTGCGCGCCCTCGAGGCCGCCCGCCGCGCTCGCCTGACAACCTTTATCGACATGGGCTCGGGTGCCGCCGACGCGCTTCGGGAGCACCTTTTGGCCCTTATCAGCAGCGTCGACTACCTGCTTATGAACCGCCGCGAACTCTACGCCCTCACGGGTGAGGGCTCGATCTCGCCCGCTGTCGCGGGCTTGGCAGCGCGCGGCGTCAAACGGGTGCTCGTCAAACTCGGCGAGATGGGCTCGATGGTCATCACCCCGGAGCTGACCGAACTCATCGAGGCTTTAGAGATTGACGGGGTGCTCGAGTCTACCGGAGCCGGGGACTACTACACCGCCGCCTTCGCCCACGGCGTCATGGAGGGCTACGACCTGCACTACGCCGCCCGTTTGGGCAACGTCGCGGGTGCCTTAAACGTCACCGCTATCGGCGCGCAAAGCTGCGTGATCGACGCCCCTATGCTCTACCGTTACGCCGAGGCGATGCTCGCTTCCGGCCACGCCTGAACCCGCCGGGACCGACGGTCCGGGTAGACTGCGTTATGCGCCACGTCCTGCTCTTGTCGATTTTTTTGATGGCCTCCGTAGGCGTGTCGCAAGAAACCTCCCAAAACTACGCGGAACGCTTCGATACCGCCTGGGAACTCGTCAGTGAACGGTATTGGGACGAAGACTACGGCGGCGTGGACTGGGCGGCGCTGAGGCTCGAATACCGCCCCCGCGCCCTCGCCGCGCGCAGTGAAGGGGCGTTTTACGGGGTGCTGGAGAGGCTTTACGACGAGTTGGGGGACCAGCACTCGGTCTTCGTGCCGCCCGCCAAGGCGCAGCGCATTCGCAGGGCGTACGGTGACCTTCCCTGTCTGGGCATTTTCGGCGCGTCGCTCGGGCGGGATGAACGCTTAGGCGGGGTGCGCTACCGGCTCGACGACACCGTCGGTATCCTTACCCTGCCCGACTTGGCGACGACCGACGTTTCGCAACATCTGCGGGGCGCGGTGCGGCAGCTTACGGAGCGGGGAGCGACCTCGCTGATCCTCGACCTGCGCGGCAACCCCGGCGGTCGCCTGATCGAGATGATGAGGGCGACCGGCGTCTTTACCCGGGGGTTTTTGTGGCGTACGCTCACCCGCTGGACGCTGCCCATCCCCTACCCCGCGCTCGGCCCGGTCGAGACCGACCTGCCCCTAGCCGTCCTCATCGACGGGGGGGTCAACAGCGCCGCCGAAGGGTTGGCGGGAGCGCTTCAGAGCACCCGGCGGGCGCGCATTTTCGGCGGGACTACAGCGGGCAACGTCGAGGCGGTGTTGCCCTTTTGCCTCCGCGACGGCTCGCAGGCGTGGATCGCCACTGGCGTGCTCGCTCCCCTGCGCGGCCCGACCTGGGAAGGGCGCGGTGTGGTGCCGGACGCGCCGTCGCGCCGCGCGCTAAAGGACGCCCTCGCCTACCTGCGCGGCCTCTAGTGCTCGCGCGTGAACGCGTCGCCGACGGGGTGTGGCGGTTGCCGCTGCCGAGCCGCACGCTGCCGCCGTACAATCACACCAACAGCTATCTCGTCCGGTCCGGCCCCGCCGGGGTGCTCATCGACATGGGCAGCGACGATCCGCAGGTGCTCGCAAGTCTAAGGTCCACCCTGACCCTGTTGGGCGTCACCGAGTTGACAGCTATGCTGCTGACGCACACGCATCCCGACCACTGCGCCGGGGTGGCGGCGATTCAGGAGAGCTATGGGGTGCCGGTGTACGCGCATCCGCTCGAGCACCCTCGTCTCACCCCAGACACCCAAATCAGCATCAGACCGCTTCAGGACGGTGACACGGTTCCGGTCGGAGCAGGCACCGGGCTGCGCGTCCATCACACCCCCGGACACAGCCCCGGTCACCTGAGTTTTTCGCTGCTTGCGGCGCGGACCGTGCTGGTCGGCGACCTGCTGGCCGCGCAGGGCTCGACCTGGGTCGGGCACCCTGAGGGCGACGTATCGGACTACCTGGCCTCGCTAGACGGGCTCGCGCGGCTTGACGCCGCCGTCTTCGGCCCCGGTCACGGCCCACTCGTTCGTGAACCGAAGGCTCGTCTGGGGGAGGTTCGGGCACACCGGCTGGCGCGCGAGGCGGAGGTCGTAGCAGCGCTGCGCCTACCCCTCGACCTGTCGGCACTGCGAAAAACCATCTATCCGGACGTTCCGGAGGCTCTGGCGCGCTTTACCGAAGGGTCGTTGCAGGTGCACCTAGCCAAGCTCATACGGGAGGGGCGGGTCGTTCAGCGTGGCGACCACTACCGGAGGGCGAGGTAGGGGGCGGGTATCGTATTTATAAGACCACCTAGGAACAGCTCCGGAGGTGGCACCGTAAACGTTCATTTGCCGAGCGGCGTTTGTACAAAAAGCGTCTCTCAGGGGCAAGGGTACGCACGTTACTATTAGGAATAGGCCTTGAGAGCGTAGGCTCCGGTATCAGGAGCCCTTTTGAACTACGGCGACGCCCCACAACCGAGCCGCATTTTTATCGTCGATGACCATCCCCTGATTCGGCGAGTGCTGCATCAGCTGCTAAGCCTCGAGCCCTCACTCACAGTCGTCGGCGAAGCGGTGTCGGCCGAGGACGCCCTGTTACAGCTCGACAGAGAGCTTCCCGACCTGCTTCTGGTCGATTTCTCGTTGCCGGGGATGGACGGCGCTCAGCTCATCCGAAAACTGCGCGAAAAACACCCCTTAGCCTGCTGCGTCGTGATTTCAAGCTACTACGAACCGTTTTACGTTAAACGCGCCCTGGACGCAGGCGCGCACGGCTACGTGACCAAAGGCGACCCGGACGTGCTGATCGGGGCCATCGGCCGTGTGTTGCAAGGTGAGATCGTGGTCGAGGTGAGTACCTGAGACGCCCGCCGAGGTGGCGCTTCAGACGCTAGAAAAATGTGGGCGCGTCTGATTTTTACGCCGAAAATGTACGCACTAAGTAGCTGGAGGTAGATGATGAAAGCACTCGTTCTAAACGCCACGCTTAAACGCTCGCCCGAAACGTCGAATACTGAAGCCTTAGCGCGCGTCGTGATGGACGCCCTTGGCAAACACGGGGTCGAGGTGACACTCGAGCGCGTGCTTGACTACAACGTCCTGCCGGGCGTGACGAACGACGAAGGGGACGGCGACGAGTGGCCGCAGCTGCTCGAAAAGGTCTTAGCTGCCGATATCCTGATCGTCGCTACCCCGACCTGGTTGGGGCAACCCTCCTCGGTCGCCAAACGCGTCTTGGAACGCATGGACGCGCTTTTGTCCGAGAAAGACGACGCGGGCCGTCCGGTCGCCACCAACAAGGTTGCGGGCGTCGTCGTGACCGGCAACGAGGACGGCGCGCACCACGTCATCAACGAGGTCTCCGGCGCGCTCCTAGACATCGGCTTCACCATACCGGGGCAAGCCTGGACGTACTGGAATAAGGGGCCGGGACCGGGCGAAACCTATCTCGAGACCGACTACAAGCACGACTGGTCGCAGAGCACGGGCAAACTCATGGCCGCCAACCTGGTCGCCGTCGCTAAAGCGCTCGCCGCCACGCCCATCCCCGCCCCGTCCCAGTAGCTCGAGCACCCCTTTCAAGCAGAAGGAGACCTGATGAAAGCAGTTGTATTTCACGACGTTGGTGACGTCCGTCTAGACGATGTTCCCGAGCCCACGATTCAGGAACCGACCGACGTATCGTCAAGCTGACCGCGAGCGCGATCTGCGGCACCGACCTACACATGATCCGCGGCACCTTCTCGGGCATGAAACCGGGGACCATCTTGGGTCACGAAGGCGTCGGCGTGG
>CADCWP010000007.1:0-6492 GCA_902806425.1 uncultured Truepera sp. | reverse complement strand
GATGACCGGCATGGTCGAGGGCACGGTGCTGGGCCACGAGGCGCTGGGCGTCGTCCGCGAGGTCGGGCCGGGCGTCCGCAACCTGCGGCCGGGCGACCGCGTGGTCATCCCGTCGACGATCGGCTGCGGCACCTGCTCGTACTGCCGCGCCGGGTACTACGCGCAGTGCGACAACGCCAATCCGAACGGTAAGGGAGCGGGTACGGCCTTTTTTGGCGGGCCGGAGGAGGCGGGCAGTTTCGACGGGATGCAGGCCGAAAAGGTGCGCGTACCCTTTGCCAACGTCGGGTTGGTCACGTTGCCCGACAGCGTCGCCGAGGCCATCTTAATCTCCGACATCTTCCCGACCGGCTACTTCGGCGCTGAGTTGGCTGAGATTGGCGATACGGTGGCGGTTTTCGGCTGCGGTCCCGTAGGCATCTTCGCTATCCTGAGCGCCAAACTCTTGGGTGCGGGGCGCGTGATCGCGGTCGACCGGCTGCCGGACCGGCTCGGGATGGCCAAGGCTCAAGGCGCGGAAGTCATCAACTTCGACCAAGAAGACCCGGTTGAAACCATTCTGCGTCTAACCGGTGGCGTCGGCGTCGACCGGGTCATCGACGCGGTTGGGGTTGACGCCGAGCACGCCGACCACGGCCCCGCCGCCGAAGAGGCACAAGGGCAGAAAGAGCAGTTCGAGGCGCAGGTGCAGCAGGTCGCGCCCGAGAGGAACCCTGACGGCGAGAACTGGGTTCCGGGCAACGCCCCCTCGCAGGCGCTCGAGTGGGCCGTCCAAGCGGTTGCCAAAGCGGGCACGGTGTCGATTATCGGCGTCTATCCGCCCACCATGCAGACCTTTGCTATCGGTCAGGCGATGAACAAGAACCTGACCCTCAAGATGGGCAACACAAACCATCGCAAGTACATCCCTAGGCGTTGTAGACCCGGTCACGGTGCTGACGCAGATGGAACCGATGCAAGACGCCATCGCGGCGTACAAGGCCTTTGACGCGCGGCAGCCGGGGTGGATCAAGGTCGAACTCGAGCCCTCAGGCGTCTGACTACGAGTAGAGAGACCGCCGGTACCGGGACACGTTTTTAACACTGTCCCTACAGCGGCATCTGTAAAACAACTATTACTCGTCAATCCTCGTGGTTCAGATGACTGGACAAGTTTGAAAATAACGACTCATTTCAGTATGGAGAGGAGCTTTTTATGGCTAACGAACTACAAGGACGCAAAGTGGCGATCTTAATCGCTCCACAAGGTACCGAAGAACCTGAATTCAGCGAGCCCAAAAAGGCCGTCGAGGCGGCTGGGGCAACGGTCCACGTCATCAGCGCTCAAGCTGGTCAGGTGCAGGCCGTGAACAACGACCTCGAGCCCGGTGGGACGTATACCGCCGACAAGGCTTTCAGCGAGGTGTCCGCGAGCGACTACGACGCGCTCATTACTCCCGGTGGCACAGTTGGGGCCGACAAACTGCGCGGCGACAGAGATGCCATTACCTTTATCGGCGGCTTTTTCGAGCAGGGCAAGCCAGTCGGCGCGATCTGTCACGCGCCCTGGACCCTCATCGAAGCAGGCGTCGTGGCGGGCCGCACCTTGACCTCGTATCCGACGCTGCAAACCGACCTCCGCAACGCCGGGGCCGAGTGGCAGGACGCTGAGGTCGTAACCGATCAGGGTCTGGTCACGAGCCGCAATCCAGACGACCTACCCGCCTTCTGCGCCAAACTCGTCGAGGAGATCGGTGAGGGCAGGCACGAGGGTCAGGCGCGCCGCGTCTAAGCCGTATGTTTGAGTGTCAGGCCACCACTCGGGTAGCCTTTTTTCACGCCTTCGTAAGTAGTTCGCCCTTAAGCGCGTCTAACGTCGGGGCGAGGGTTGGAGCTGTGATGTCTGGTCCCTTGAGCGCCTCGAGCGCCGCAACTTCGGGCAGCGTGACACCGAGCGTCTGCTCTACCACGTCCGCGAACTTGGCCGGGTGCGCCGTCGCCAGCACGATGATAGGTGCGCCGTCGCCCGTCGCCTCGCGGTAACGCGCCGCCGCCTCGAAGCCGACCGCCGTGTGCGGACAGGCGACGTAGCCATAGGTCTCGTAAACTTTGCGGAGCCGCGTTCGGGTAACTTCGTCCGAAACCGATGTAGCCCAGATGTCGCCCTCTCTAAGCGCGTCACCACCCAAGAGCCCGTAGAGCCGCTCGAAATTGCTCGGCGCGCCCACGTCCATCGCGTTTGAAAGCGTCGGGACGGTGTTCCGAAAGCCGCCGTGGTCGTACACCGACTTGAGATAACCAGGGAAAAAGTCGTTGGCGTTATGCGCAGCGATAAAATGGGGAACTTCAAGGCCCATCCTGCTCGCCAGGATGCCCGCCGTCAGATTGCCCAGGTTACCGCTGGGAACGCAGAAGATCGGGGGTTCAAAACCCAGCACCCCTGCCTGAAGCGCAGCCCAGAAGTAATACGTCGATTGCGGCAAAAGCCTTCCCAAGTTGATCGAGTTGGCCGACGACAACCCCAGGTCGCGCAGCTCCGGGTCGACGAAGGCCGCTTTCACGAGCCGCTGACACGCGTCGAAGTCGCCCGCGACGGCGTAGGCGCGGACACCTGGGCGCGGCGCGGTGAGCTGCCTTTCCTGCACCTCGCTGACCATACTTTTGGGGTAGAGGAGCACCACGCGGATGTTCTCCTGGCCTGCAAAACCGTCGGCGACGGCGCTGCCGGTGTCACCGGAGGTCGCCACCAAGATGGTCAGGCGTTCGCGCCGACCCTTCAAAAAGGTGTTCATAAGCCGCGCCATCATGCGAGCCCCAACATCTTTAAACGACAAGGTTGGACCATGAAAAAGCTCGAGCACCGCCAGCCCATCGTCCAATTTAAGGAGTGGTACCGAAAAGTCGAGTGCGTCGGTGGTGATGGCCGCCAGCGCGTCTCGGCTCAGTTCGTCCGCAAGCCACGGCGTCAGGACGCGCGTCGCCAACTCGGGGAGGCTGGAGGCGTTCTGCCAGTCAGGGCTCAGCTCAGGAATACTGTCAGGGACGTAAAGGCCGCCGTCCGGGGCGAGGCCCGACAAAACCGCCTCTTGAAACGAGACAGATTGCTTGGACGGGTCACGGGTGCTGTAATAGTTCATGTCACAACCTAACGGACGAGCAGTTCATGGCATATTGAGACGTTTGAGCTGCACATAACGCCACGCTACCCCATTCACCTGCATATCTTGATTTATGGTGCGGCTCATCATCTCCCAACCGTCTTCGTCAGACAACCTCAAAAGTTCCGGTAGTGTCTTAATTTCCTGTTTGCTCTCGCTCGTCCAACCCGTCAGACGTTGCCCATTAACGCCTAACAGGTTGAACTCCTGGGTGACGCCGCGTCCTCGGTAATTAAAACGGACCCATAGATACTCCCACATCAAGAAGGCTCACCTACAAGCAGTACCTCGCCGAGCGGCTGCGCCTCATAACCCTCCGGCACCGGGGCGGACCGCTGAAGCGGGCGCGGGCCGGGGCGCTCCGCGAGAGCGTCGAGCAGATCGGCCAAAACCGCGCTAGCCGTCGGCGCAGCGCCCGCGCCCGCGCCGGTGATCAGCACCTCACCGACCGCGTCGCCCTTAAAGAGCAGGCCGTTGCGGTTGCTCGCCGAGCCCGAGAGCGGGTGTTCGGGCGGTAGGTAGACCGGGCGCACCGCGGCCCGCCAGCGGCCCTCTTCCGGATAGATGCTGCCGACGAGCCGCAGCCGTCCCCCGTCCTCCATCGCCTCTTTGACAATGGCCGGGGTGAGATGGCCGATGCCGTGCGTGTTTGCCTTTACAGCCTCCCACGAAAGCGCCGGGTCGAACGCCAGACGGCCCAAGATTGTAAGCTTGTGCGCGGCGTCGAAGCCGCCGACGTCCAGACTCGGGTCGGCCTCGGCGTACCCTAGGCGCTGCGCCTCGTTTAGCGCGTCCTTAAACTCGGCTCCGGCCTCGAGTTCGCCCAAGATGTAGTTGCAGGTGCCGTTTAGGATCGCGTGCAACTCCTGCGGTTTCGACCCGCGCAGCGCCCCCGAGAGCGGCCCGACCGTGGGCGTCCCGGCCATCACCGCCGCCTCGAAATAGAGCGTTCCGGCCTCTAAAAAGGGGCTGAAAGCGTCCCACTGTTCGGCCAGAACGGCTTTGTTCGCCGTCACGACGCGTTTACCCGCGGCGAGCGCGCGCAGCATCAGCTCGCTCGCCAAGCCGGTTCCGCCCATCAGCTCGACCACCACGTCGCTGTTCTCAAGCACAGCGTCCGCGTCGGTTGTGAGCGCGCGGTGCGGGACACAGCCCGCCCGCGCCTTTTCCGGGTCGCGTACCAAAACCTGGGTGATGGCCGCGTTTAGGTCAGCTTCACCTATAAGTTCGCAGAGCGCGCTGCCGACCGTACCGGCTCCTAAAAGCCCTATTCTTTTCGCCGACGTACCCACCCTACCCCGTGTCATGGGGGGAGAATATCACGAGACGGCCCGCGCCCGCTCCTCCTGACGGTTACGCTTGGGCATGATTTCTCAGCCGCGTATCGGCCTACGTATTAGCGTCGTGTCTTCGAGCTTAGACCCCCAAAGTAGAAGCGCCGTCGTTGCTAAGCTCTGTGTATACAAACTGACGCGGCGGGGCGTCCGTACACACTTGATAGATTTGCGCGAGATCAAGCTAGCCCCATTTGACAACGCAACCGTCTACGGAACAGCTGAATATGCCGAGCTTCACAGCGCGGTAGCGTCGGCAGACGGGCCCATTCTATGCACACCCATCTACAACTGGTTGGCGAGCGCAGAACTCAAAAAGCTCATTGAACGGTTTAAAACGCGGCGCGTGGTTTGACAAGGTATCGACTTTTGTAGGTGCAGCGGGTTTGCCACACAGTTATATGGCCTTTGGTGCTCTGGCAAACACGATGATGCTCGACTTTGAGTGCGTCATCAACCCGTACCACTTCTACGTCCGCAACCGGCACTGGATAGCGGATGAGTTGGGCGACGCGGCGCACGCCCGGATAGACAAGGCGCTCTCGGTGATGCTCGAGCTGACCACCCTGCTCAGGGCCCGCAGCTACACCTCTGACTGGGAACTTTAGACGGCCTGAAAGCTTGCTATACTCCACCTTTGGACGCGCCCTAGAGGTTGGCGCACACACGAACCCCCACGACAAGGAGTTTCATGCTAGGAATCGGCATCGTCGGCCTGCCCAACGTCGGCAAATCAACCCTTTTTAACGCCATCACCAAGGCCGGTGTCGAGGCGGCCAACTACCCGTTTGCGACCATCGATAAAAACGTCGGCGTGGTCGCTGTACCCGATGAACGCCTCGTCGCCCTGCGCAAACTGTACACCAAGGGGACGCGGGTACCGCCGGTCGTCCCAACGACAGTCGAGTTCGTCGATATAGCCGGACTCGTCAAGGGCGCGAGTCAGGGTGAAGGCCTGGGAAACCAGTTTTTAGCCAACATCCGTGAGGTCTCGGCGATTGCCCACGTGGTGCGCTGTTTTGACGATCCCAACATCCTTCACGTCGCCGGGGCGGTCGACCCTTTAAGCGACATCGAGACCATCAACACCGAACTCGCGCTGGCCGACCTGGGTAGTTTGGAAAAGCGTGTCGAGCGCCTTCGCCGTAGCGCTAAAAGCAATAAAGATGACGCCGAACTCTTAGAGGCCGCCGAAGCGCTCGTCGCCAGGCTTTCGGACGGGGTTCCGGCGCGGGGGAGCGGCGTCGATATTCCTAAAGACTTCAATTTGCTCACTGCCAAACCCGTTATCTACGTCTGCAACGTCGCCGAAGAGGACGCGGCGACAGGTAACGCGCAGGTCGAGCAGGTGCGCGCCCTCGCCGACGCTGAAGGGGCGCAGTTAGTTGTGATCTCGGCGAAGCTCGAGCAGGAACTCGGCGAACTTTCCGACGACGAGGCGGGAGAGTTTTTGGCCGAATACGGCCTCACGGAGCCAGGTTTGAACCGCCTTATCCGGAGCGGTTACGAGGTGTTAGGTCTCCTGACCTTCCTGACGGCGGGTGAAAAAGAGGTGCGGGCCTGGACGGTCACAAAGGGCAGCCGAGCGCCGCAGGCCGCGGGCGAGATTCACACCGATTTTGAGCGCGGCTTTATCCGCGCCGAGGTAATCGCCTGGGACAAACTGACCTTGGCGGGCGGGACGGTTGCGGCCAAGGCCAAGGGCTGGGTCCGCACCGAGGGTAAGGAGTACGTGGTGAGAGACGGCGACGTAATGAACTTTTTGTTTAATGTTTAGACCTCATCTCAAAAATGGTTTTGTAAACTAAGCCGTTGAATCTCTTTCAAAACCCCGTCTCACTTCGTTCGGAACCCACTCGCTCAACCCTCTCGGGCGCAGGGCGTATACCAGGGGCCGCCAATGGTCTTTGAGACGGCTTCTGATCAGCTGGCGCTGAGGGATCGAGCCGACATCCAAGTTTGATTGGCTGACGCGCCTAAATGTAGACCCGGAGACCTCACCTCTCGGTTTGACCACCTCA
>CADCWP010000006.1 GCA_902806425.1 uncultured Truepera sp. | reverse complement strand
GGCCAGAGGTCGCCGAGCGGCCTGCCGGGAACAAGCCCCAGGAGCATGACCTCGAGCGGCTCGCCTTCGTGAAGGGCGTTGTGAAGGGTCGTGACCGCGTAAACCACGGGAACCGGCACCCCCGCGCGGCGAGCGGCCGCTAGCGCCCACGCTTCAGAAGCAAACGTTACGCCACCGCGCCGCCGAATACGGACGATGACGTCCCAGAGGAAGCGAGTTCGGCCCGGTACACTTCGTTGGCGTACCCTTGGGTAACACGCTCGAGGCTCACCACTCGAGCGCCCATCACCTCTTCGATAAGCGCTGTAAGGCGGTCCCGCGGCGCGTTAAAGGCGGCGTGAACTTGTTTTTGAGACGCGTCCGTCATGCTTTCCTAGTACCCCCTAGACGTGAATGGCGCGCCCGTCCACCGCCAAGGCCGCCTCCTTAAACGCTTCAGCCAAGGTCGGGTGCGCGTGGCTGGTGCGGGCCACGTCCTCCGCCGACGCGCCGAACTCCAAGGCTGCGACCGCCTCGGCGATGAGGTCGCCCGCCCGCGCACCAATGATGTGTATGCCCAGCAAGCAGTCGGTCCCCGCGTCGGCCAGCACCTTGACCTTGCCTTCGGTGTGACCGAGCGCCCGCGCCCGCCCATTTGCCATAAACGGAAACACACCCTTTTTGTAGGCGACGCCCTCGCTCTGAAGCTGCTCTTCGGTCTTACCGACGGAGGCGATCTCGGGCTCGGTATAGGCGACGCCCGGGATCGCGCCGTAGTTGACGTGCCCGGTGCCCGTGACGATGCCTTCGACGCAGGCAATGCCCTCCTCTTCGGCCTTGTGCGCCAGCATCGCGCCGCCGATCACGTCCCCGATGGCGTAGACACCCGGCACTCTGGTCTTGAAGTGCGCGCCCACGGGTATGAAGCCGCGTTTGTCAAGCTCCAGACCGGCAGCCGCCACGTTCAGGCCGTCCGTATTCGGTCTGCGCCCTACCGCGACCAAAACCCGGTCGGCCTCCAAGGGTTCTTGTCCTTCGATCTCCACCACGGCCCCCTCGCCCTGCGCCTTGGCTGAGGTTACCCGTGCGCCCAGGCGGAACTCGAGCCCCTGCTTCTGAAAGGTTTTCAGCGCGTCCTGCGCGATCTCGGCGTCCATCCCCGGCAGGATGCGGTCCAGGTACTCGACCACCGTGACCTTCGCACCCAGCCGCCGCCAGACCGAACCCAGCTCGAGGCCGATGTACCCCGCCCCGATAACGACGAGATGTTCCGGCACCGCGTCATAGGCGAGGGCGTCCGTCGAGGTGCCGACCCGCGCGCCGTCGAGTTCAATATCAGGCAACACCACGGAGGACGAACCCGTAGCGATGATGATGCGTTCTCCCTCTAACTCCACCTCTCCGTCTTTACCCGTTACAAGCAGCTTGGTCGGCGCGGTGAAACTTGCGCTGCCTTCGTAGCGCGTCACCCCATTTTTCTTAAACAGCCCCGCCACCCCGGTAGTCAGCATCTTGACCACTTTGTCTTTACGCTTGTGCATGTTGGCTAGGTTTAGAGACGCACCCGACACATCGATGCCGTGCTCTTTCAGTGCGCCCTGGGTTTCCAAAAACTTCTCCGAAGATTCTAAAAGCGCCTTGCTGGGGATGCAGCCGATTCGCAGGCAAGTACCACCCAGAGCCACCTCTTTTTCCACACAAGCAACGTCGAACCCGAGCTGCGCGGCCCGAATGGCAGCGACGTAGCCACCAGGTCCCGCACCGATAACGATAAGGTCGTGCTTAGCCATCTAAAACCTCCACTACCTTAAGTTTACCCGCTCCACTAAAGCGCGCTGTATACCAACGTGTATGCCTGGAAGCACCCGGCAGCCTGGTATTAAAACCGTGTCAGAGTGCGAGATGGTCGCGAAGACGGGCGTCTAACTGCGTCATGAGGTCGGCGGGAAGGCGGGTCAGTGTTTTTTGAATACGTTCCAGCGTCACGTGCCGCAACAGTTCTACTTGCGCCTTGCTGTCGCGGTCGAGGCCACTCTGCTCGGACGGTAAAAAAAGCTGCATCGGATAGACTTTTGTAAGGTTGCTGGTCAGTGGTACGACCATCACAACCGGTGCGAAGGCATTTGCTTGATCGTTGGTAACGATGACTGCCGGACGGACATAGTCGGCTTCAGCAGGACGGGCGGGCGAAAAGTCCACCAGCACCACATCACCACGCCTCAAAAGCACTACCAGCTCGTTTCGTCGCTGGGCTCGAGTCCTTCGGCACCGATAGCGTCGACTAGAGGGTCACGGCGTCTCTCGTAGTCCGCGGAGAGTTCCCTATACCCCTCGGCGAGTTCCCCCTCGCGCAATGTTCGCAGCGCTTTAGCTAGAACTTCGCTGCGACTCGCTAACCCATGTGCTTGACGGTAACGTTCAACATAGGTGAGCAGCTCTTCCGACAAGCTGATGCTAATTTTATGGCTCTGCGTCATGGTTGAGCTTATCACACTTCTGGTAGCAAGACTATTGCTACTCTACGAATGCGGCAAGATTAGCAAACAAAAAGGCCCACCTGAGGCGGGCCTATACACGACTACCTCCTCAAGTTAAACCTCGAGCAGCATCCTCGCCGGGTTCTCAACAGTGTCTTTGACGCGCTTTAAGAACGTTACCGCCTCGCGCCCGTCCACAATCCTGTGGTCGTAGGTGAGCGCGATGTACATCATCGGGCGGATAACGACTTGACCGTTTAGCGCGACCGGCCGCTCGAAGATGCCGTGCATTCCTAAGACGCCTGACTGTGGTGGGTTGACGATTGGCGTCGACATCAGCGAGCCGAAGACGCCGCCGTTGGAGATCGTAAAGGTGCCGCCTTGCAGCTCTTCGGGTGTGATCTTGTTGGTCTGAGCACGTTTGCCAAAGTCGCCGATGGCGCGCTCGAGTTCGGCAAAACTCAGCCGCTCCGCGTTCCGCACAACGGGCACCAGCAGCCCTTTTTTCGACGAGACAGCGACGCCGATGTCGAAGTAGTTTTTGTAGACGATCTGGCCCTCACGGATTTCGGCGTTGAGCTGCGGGATCAGCTTGAGGGCGTCGATGGTCGCTTTAACGAAAAACGACATAAAGCCCAACCGGGTTCCCTCGTAGCGAGTCTGAAACGCCTCTTTGTACTCGTTTCTAAGGGCCATCACGGCGCTCATATCGACCTCGTTAAAGGTGGTCAGCAAGGCGGCGGTTTGCTGCGCCTCGACGAGCCGTTCGGCGATGCGGCGGCGAAGCGGGCTCATGGGGACGGCTTCCTCTTGGCGTCCCTCTGAAAGGGGCGTCTGTGCGGGAGCCTCTTTTACCGGAGCTGACGGCTTCACCTGAGCGGGCTGAGCGGGTTTGGGCTGCTCGTCGAGCGTGCGCTGCACATCCTCTTTGAGGAGCCGCCCCCCGGGACCGGTCGCGCGCACGTCACGCGCCGACAAACCGTTCTCGTCTAGCAGACGCTGGGCGGCGGGCATGATGTGCGTTTCTAGCGCGGAGCCCGCTTGAGCGTTGGCAGCAAGCCGCTGCGCCTGTGCCTCGGCTGCGGCACCCGGTTCCGGGTCGTAGGCCATCTCAGGCGCTTCGTAGGGGTCTTTCTGAACGGCTACCGTGTCGGCGGCGGGCGCGGCTTCGGTGGCGGCATTAGGCGTCTCTGTGGGATCGGGGTGGGGTTCGGCTTCAGCTCCGGTCTCTTGGATGCTTGTTTGCGGTGTGGGGGCCTCCGACGTACCCGCCTCACCAACCCGCGCGATGACCTCGCCGACCGTGGCGGCGTCGCCCTGCTTTTTGCTCACGCTACTCAGGGTGCCCGAGATGGGCGCGGGCACCTCGAGCGTCGCCTTGTCGGTTTCGATCTCGACCAAGGGCTCGTCTTTTAGGACCGTTTCTCCCTCGTTTTTAAGCCACGCGCCGATAAACACTTCTGTAATCGACTCGCCGACTTCGGGGACCTTTACTTCTGCCACCTTTACTTCTGTCACGGCTCTCCTAACTAGCGGCGGGTTTGCAGCGCGGGTTCCGCGGCCTCGTCCCGCGCGAAGGCGGCGCGCATGAGGTCGCGCTGCTCGAGCTTGTGCGCGCTGCCAGAGCCCGTCGCGGGGCTTGCGGCGGCGGGACGGTAGACGCCGAAAAAGGGATGCCCGAACAGGCGGTCACCGAACGAGGCGCGCAGGGTCCGCCACGCGCCCATGTTCTCCGGCTCCTCCTGCACCCACACGACCGGCACATGCTGAGGGTACGGCTCCAGGGCCGCCCTCAGCTCGCGTTCGGAAAGCGGGTAAAGCTGTTCAAGCCTGACTATCGCAGTGTCCCGAGCGTCACCGCGCTCGGCCAAAAGGTCGTAATAGACCTTGCCCGAACAGAGCAGAACGCGCGTCGCGGCGTCCGCCTCAGCGTCGGGGATGACGCGCTGAAAGGTGCCGGTCGCTAAGTCTCCCAAGCTCGAGACCGCCTGCGGATGCCGCAACAGGCTCTTGGGCGACATGATGACAAGCGGCTTGCGCCAAGGACGCAGCACCTGACGGCGCAGCAGGTGGAAGATCTGCGCCGGGGTGGTCGGGTAGGCGACCTGCATGTTGTCCGCGGCGCAAAGTTGCAAAAAGCGCTCTAGGCGCGCCGACGAATGCTCGGGTCCGGAACCCTCGAAGCCGTGCGGCAACAGCAGCGTCAGCCCCGACAAGCGCCGCCACTTCTCCTCACCCGAGGCCAGAAACTGGTCGATAATGACCTGACCGGCGTTGGCGAAGTCGCCAAACTGCGCCTCCCAGATGACCAGCCCGTCGGGCACGTCGAGCGAGTAGCCGTACTCGAAACCCAAGACGCCGGTTTCCGATAGGGGCGAGTTGTAAATTTCCAGCGGCGCTTGCTCCGGGCTCAGGTGTTGCAGCGGGATGTACGGCGCTCCGGTCACCACGTCGAAAAGGGCCGCGTGGCGATGCACAAAGGTGCCGCGCAGCGTGTCCTGCCCGGTCAGCCGCACCCGCACCCCCGTGGTGACGAGCGTGGCGTAGGCGAGCATCTCCCCCGCCGCCCAGTCTAGGGGCCGCTTGCCACCTGCGATCTCGAGCTTGGCGTTTAGGAGCCGCGCCAGCTTGGGGTGCGGCTTAAACCCTTCGGGAAACCTGTTCTGAGCGCGTATGAGTTCCGCTAAACGCTCCGGCGCGACGCCGGTCTCGACCTCCGGGATGCTCTCGTCGTCCCCGCCGACGTAACCCTCCCAGAGCCCTTCAAACGCCTGCACCAGCCCCTTATAGTCGTCACGGCGGGCGGCGGAGAGTTCCGCCTCTAAAACCTCGCGGCGCGCGTCGGCGAGCCGGTCGGCGTCCGCTTGCGTCACCTGCCCGAGCTTGAGAAGCCGTTTCATGTAACCCTGCTGCACACCTTGGCGTTTGCGGATGGCGTCGTATAAAAGCGGCTGGGTAAAGGCCGGTTCGTCACCCTCGTTGTGCCCGTACTTGCGGTAGCAGTACATGTCGATGACGACGTCTCGCTTAAACTCGTGCCGAAAATCGAGGGCCAAGTTGACGACCTGCGCGACCGCCTCGGGGTCCTCGCCGTTAACGTGAAAAATGGGGATTTGCAGCATCTTGGCCACGTCCGAAGCGTAGACGCTGCTGCGGGAGTCGCTGGGGCCGGTTGTAAATCCGATCTGGTTGTTGACGATCACGTGCAGCGTCCCGCCGACGCGGTAGCCGGGCAGCTCGCTCAAGTTGAGGCTCTCCTGCACCACGCCCTCGCCGATAAAGGCGGCGTCGCCGTGAATAAGGATCGCCATGCCGGTCTCGCGCGCCACGTCACCGGCGCGGTCTTGTTTGGCGCGAAGGCGGCCCATCGCCACCGGGTTGACGAACTCTAGGTGCGACGGGTTAAAACAGAGGGACAAATGAACCTTTTTGTTCGCAGCCGTTACCCAGTCCGACGAGTAGCCGAGGTGATACTTGACGTCGCCGCGCCCGCGAAGGGTTTCGGCGTCGCGGTCGTCGAACTCCCGAAAAATCTGCTTGGGGGATTTGCCCATGATGTTGGCGAGCACGTTTAGGCGGCCCCGGTGCGCCATCCCGAAGACGATCTCGCGCACCCCTTGCGACCCAGCCTTTTCGATAGCGAGGTCTAAAAGCGGGATGAGGCTCTCGCCCCCCTCTAAAGAGAAGCTTTTAACGCCGACGTATTTCTTCTGAATAAACTCCTCGAAGCTGACGGCGTCAGTCAGCTTGCCTAAAATTCGCAACTGCTGCTCGCGGGAGAGTTCGAGGCGGTTCTCGGTCGTCTCCATACGGCGCTGAAGCCATTTGCGCACCTGAAGGTCGTCGATGTGCATAAACTGCGCGCCTATCGAACGGCTGTAGGTGTTTTTAAGCCGGGTGACGATCTCGCCGACGGTAAGCGCGCCCATCCCCGGAATCGTGTCGGGGGCGAGCGTACGGCTCAGATCGGCCTCGGAGATGTCGTAGTACGCCGGGTTCAGCTCCGGGGGTTCGTCGGCTGTCGGCAACCCCAAGGGGTCGAGTTTAGCCATGATGTGGCCGCGCACACGGTAATTGCGAACCAAGCGTCCGACCTTTTGCTGCAAGGCGATATTCCCCTCGCCCGCAGGGGTAGGCGCGTCTGCCGGGACGGTGACCGGCGTGGGATCGAAGATGCTCCTCGGCGTAAAGCGCGGCGCGGCGCGGCGAAAGCCGTTGCGCCCAGTCCTACTTTTGAGTTCGTGCTCAAAAAAAGCTCGCCAGTCGGGGTCGACCGACTCCGGATCATCCAAGTAAGCCTCGTAAAGACCCTCTACAAAGGCCAGACTCGAGGGGTTTAGTTGTTCACTCATAAGTAAATCCTTTGCCATCTTCGGTGCGTATCCCCAACTGTAACAAGTCTTGCTGTATAGACGTGTGCAACGCGTGGATAACATGAGCCGGGTATCTAGTTAGGCGTCCGCTGTAGGCCGGACACTTGACCTGCGTTCTTGCCATCACCCCAACTGTACCGCGCCTTTAGAGGCTGTAGCGGGGTCAATTGCTACCGAAAACGCCCCACCAAGGTAAACAGCCGTTTACAAGCGCTTGACTTAGAGTGCGCTCCAAGATGTAGGGTCGAGTCATGGCCCAAGCGCTAACGATTCAAGAAGTCGCCGAGCGGACGAATATGAGTTCACATACCCTGCGTTACTACGAGCGCATCGGTCTCCTAGACGCACCCAGTCGGGCCGCGAGCGGTCACCGCCGCTACCACGAAGAGGACCTCGAGTGGCTCACCCTGCTTAAACGCCTGCGCGCGACCGGGATGCCGATTCGGGAGATGCAACGGTACACCGACCTCGTACGGCAGGGCGAAGAAAGCGTCACCGCCCGGCGCGAACTGCTCGAGGCGCACCAGCGGGCGCTGATCGCGCAGCACCGTGAAATCGACGCGACGCTGGCGGTTTTAGAGCGAAAGCTGTCGGTTTACCGGACGTTGGAAGCGCAGGGGTCCGCCGAACGTGGCGGCAAACGCGCGGCCATCCTGCTCGACTGCACGTAACGGGTAACGTACCAGGAAAAACCCAACTCACCCGTCCCCGTACGCGCCACTAGAAGTCTTGGACTTACCGAGTCGTCCGGACAGTTTTACACCGTTTTAAAGGGGTTGTGACATGGCTACTTGGTTTATTACCGGCACCTCTTCCGGCTTCGGCCGCATCCTGAGCGAACGTTTACTGGCGCGCGGCGACCGCGTAGCAGCCACCCTGCGCAAGCCTGAAGCTCTCGACGACCTTAAGGCGCGCTACGGCGAGCACTTGTGGGTCGTACCGCTCGACGTCACCGACACGGCGGCCATCCGGAACGTTGTCAACCAAGCCTTTAGCGACCTGGGCCGTATCGACGTAATCGTCAACAACGCGGGTTACGCCCTGTTCGGCGCGGCTGAAGAGGTTACAGATGAGCAAATTCGGCACCAGCTTGAGACCAACCTCGTCGGCTCCGTTCAGGTGATCCGCGCCGCGCTGCCGCACCTGCGGGCACAAGGCGGGGGCCGGATTTTGCAGGTGTCGTCCGAAGGCGGGCAGATCAGCTACCCGAACTTCAGCCTCTACCACGCCAGCAAATGGGGTATTGAAGGCTTTGTCGAGGCAGTCGCCCAGGAAGTCGCACCGTTTGATATCGCGTTCACCCTCGTCGAACCGGGTCCAACCGGGACGAACTTCGGGAACGGCCTCGTCAGCCCACCGCCGCTGGCCGCCTACAAGGACACCCCGGCGGGCGAAATGCGCCGCGCTTTGGCATCCGGCACCTTCCAGTTAACGGGCGACGCCATCAAGATGGTCGAGATCATGATCGGTTCAGTTACACGGAGTCCTGCACCTAGACGCCTCACGCTCGGTAGCGGCGCTTACGCCTCGGTTCGCGCGGCCCTCACTGAGAGGCTTGCCGCCCTCGAAGCCCAAAAAGACCTCGCGCTCGCCGCCGACATCGGTCCCTGACATAACAAGTAGCTGGCGTCAAACGCGCCACACGTTAAGCTGACGTCATGGCCCACGGATGCGTAGAGAGGCGATGACGCTGCTCGAGGGGCTTGTCTGGCTCGGCACCCTGACCTTTGCCGCGACCGGCGCGCTGGCCGCCGTGCGCCTGCATTTCGATCTCTTAGGTGTGCTGGTACTAGCCGCCGTGACCGCTGTCGGCGGCGGCTCCATCCGCGACATTTTAGTGGGGAGCTTGCCGCCTCCGGCACTTCAAGATGAGGCGCTCCTCTGGGGCGTTGCGGTGGTCGGCGTGACGGTCTTTTTTCTGCACCGCTACCTGCGCGCCGAGGGGCGGCTGCTCTACAGCCTCGACACACTGGGGCTGGCGCTGTTCGCAGCACTCGGGGCCGAACGCGGCCTCAGCAGCGGGTTGGGGATGTGGGGCGTCGTCTTTGCCGGGGCGGTGTCGGGCGTCGGGGGCGGCGTGCTGCGCGACGTGTTGACCGGGCAGGTACCGGGGATTCTATACCGCAACGGCGACTTTTACGCGTCGGCGGCGGCAGCGGGCGCATTGGTCGTATTTTGGCTTCACGGGCTGGACGCTGAACTAGCTCTCGTTACGGGCGTCGCCACCACCCTCGCGCTAAGGCTGGGGAGCCGGGTTTTAGGACTCAAGCTGCCGGTACCGCGTACCCCCGACGGCACCTGATACGGCTTTGCTCGTCCCTTCGTCATTCGCTTCGCTCACTCCTCAGGGCAAAACCGTATGAGATAACGTTAAAGTAACCCTATGTTCGACGTTGCACCCTCGACCGTCACCCTCACCGATATCGAAGCGGCGGCCCGCAGACTTCGCGGCACCGCCCGCCGTACGCCTCTCCTCGAGTTGGAGTCCGGCGTCTACGCAAAGGCCGAGAACTTGCAGGTGACCGGCTCGTTCAAGCTGCGCGGCGCGTATAACTTTCTGGCGAGCTTGTCCGAAAGCGTGCGCGCGCGGGGCGTCGTCGCCCACTCGAGCGGCAATCACGCCCAAGGCGTAGCCTGCGCCGCCCACCGCTTCGGCGTCCCGGCGACCGTCGTGATCCCCGAAAACGCACCCCCCGTCAAGGTCTCGCGCACCCTCGCCTGGGGCGCGACGGTCGTGCGCTGCGACCCCTCGAGCACCGCCCGTGAAAGGGCCGCGCAAAGGCTTGTAGACACGCACGGCTACACCCTCGTCCCCCCCTTCGACCATCCCTGGATCATAGCCGGGCAGGGGACGGCGGGGTTGGAGCTAGTTCAAGACCTGCCGGAGGTCGCCAACGTCATCGTCTGCGTCGGCGGCGGGGGGCTGCTCTCGGGGATAACGACCGCCGTGCACGCGCTCTGCCCGCACGCGCAGGTTATCGGCGTCGAACCCGAACTCGCCGCCGACGCCAAAGCCTCGCTCGAGCAGGGCAGCGTGCAGCGCTGGGACGCCGCGCTGACGTCGCGCACGGTCGCCGACGGCGTTCGGACGCAAAACCTGGGCGCACTGCCCTTTACGATTATCCGGCGGCAGGTAGCGGGCATCGTTACCGTCGGCGAAGCCGAAATCCTAGCCGCGACCCGCTGGTACTTGGGCGAAGCCAAGCTCGTGGTGGAACCGACCGGCGCGCTGACGCTGGCCGCGTACCGGGCGCTGGAGCGGGGGACGTACGGGGGTATGACGCTGCGGGAGGGGCCGACCGCGCTCATTATCAGCGGCGGCAACATCGAGCCCGCACTTTTAGCCGAGCTGCTGCGCGCCTGATCGTGTTGAAACCGGGCCCGCCTCAGACACATGTTGTGTAAGATGCGCTTTAAGACATGCGGCTACTGAACCCTTCCCTACCGCCTCTAGTTATCATTCTGCTACTGGTGTTTTTATGGTTCATCCTGCTGGCGCTGACCCTCTGGTTTGCGCTGAGGCCGCGCCGCGCCCCCGAGTCACGTACTGACCCACAGCGGGAGCGGCGGCAGCCCCGTGCCGAGAAGGACACGCCGCCTCGTCCGGTCCGCGTGGTCCGAGCGCAGAGTGTACGCGAGGTCCCTGCTGAAAAGGGTACAAACGAAGCACAAGACAACGCCTTCGACGACTTTATGAAACCCGGCAACCGCCGCGACGACTTCGACTTCTAGATGAGTACCCTTTAGATGAGAGCCCTCTCTTACCCGCTGCGCGCCGCCCGAATGCTCAACCTCTTGCGCGAGGTCGACCTGTCCGCCATCCAAGGGGAGGCTGAGGCGCGCTTTGCCCTCTGGCTGACGGGCGATCCGGAGTTGGCGGCGCGGCTCGCCGAAGGGCTCAGCGCGACCCCGGGCCGCAGCGGGGTTCACCCATACCTAATTACCCAAGCCGCCGCCCTCCCGACTGACCTCCGCGTGGTGGTGCAGCACGGAGTTGGAGCAATGTCCGCCGACGCGGGGTTGAGCAACCCGGTGCTGAAAGACACCGTGTTAAGTGACACGGGGCCGACGGTCGTGGTGTGCGTAGCCGGAGAAACGCCCCAAGTCGGGGCGGAACTCGCGCGCCCCGGCGAGGCCGCCAGGATCGTCGTACCCGACCTGACGCCGGAGAGTGTGCAGCGAACCCTCCCCGTGCTCCTGCGCGCGCTGCCGCCTAAACTGCACCTGGCTGTAGCGCGCCAACTGCCCGTCTTCCGTCCGGCGGTCATGCGGGCGCTGATCGAAGAGGCCTCGAGGACGAACGCCGTGTACGCCGCGAGCACCGGCGTCGCCGAGATCGTCCCGGTCCTCAACGTGCCGCTAAACGTCGCTGACACGGTTGTGCTCACCAAAAACCAACTGGTCATGGCCTACAAGGTCGCGCTCGCGGCGGGTAAAACCGGCAGACCGCAAGACCTCATCACCGAGATCGTCGGGGTACTCGGTGGCGGGTTGCTCTTCCGGCAGGTCGCGCGGGGTTTGGTCGGGCTGATTCCGGTCTGGGGTTGGGTACCTAAAGTCGCGGTCGCCTACGCCGGGACGCAGGTGATCGGGAGGGCCACGGCGGTGTGGGCGACCGAGGGACGCACCGTTTCAGCGAGCGACCTACGCGGCCTCTACGGAAGCGCTTTAGTACAGGGACGGGCGCTCGCGCAGCGGCTTCTGCCCGGACGTCGGGGACGCGCCGAAGTGCTGCTCGACGAAGAAGTACCCGAACTCGAGCCGCCCAAAGACGACCTCTAGGGACACTCATACACACTACGGGCTGGCCTGAACTGACCCAGCGCTTTGAAAGTGACTGACGGGCGCAATAATCCACACACCACAATCTAAGCGGAACTTCATCCTAAAGTCATAATGGCGTCAGAGCTGACCGTTTAGAGTAGAACAGTGGGTGCATATACACCAGAACGCGAGGTTTAATGTGAAACGACTTGTACTTTTATTACTTACCGTGAGCTTGGGTGGGTGCCTTATCGTCACGCCTACACCCGTGACACCACCGACACCACTTAGCGTGCTCTCAGCGACCTACAGCACCAACTATTCAGCTAATGGCGAGACAGTCATCTGCGACAACCGCGCCACCACGCTCGTCTACCGCTTTACTTACCAAGGAGAACTCGAGAGCTGGACGTCCTACTTAGAAGGTCAAAAGCTTGGAGAAAGGAAGGGCGAGCGCACCTTCGACCCGGATAGTGAGAATGTCTCCGCACTTGACGAGAAAGGCTTCGAGGTGAGTTACGTGATGAGTCCGAATTTTGCGCCCTATCAAAACGATACGGGAGCGTCGTTGTCCCCTCAGGCTATCGTGGTCGTGCCGGTTCCGCAGCCGGAGGAGATCGGCGCAACCAAGCTATATCTGACGCTGGTAGGTGAGGACGGCGAATCTCAGCCTTACGTCTCCGAAAGCATTCCCGTCATCATCAACTGCCCTTAACTACTTGACGCTGAGCTTACATCCCTCAGGCACGCCCGCGTAGCCCGCAGACAATGGCTATGCAGGCGCGCTCACGTGGCTGAGGCCGTTATGGGATACCTTCAACCGCGTTCGAGTATGCCGTGCCGCTCGCATGTTCTAGGTTCTCTGGATTAAATCGAGTTTCGTTTTAATACCCTGCAAGTGGGTCACTGCCGACCACTGCCGATGATTTCCACGGACTACAGACCTACAAGCTATCAACCTTTAGAAAAAAGCCGAAACCTGAGCCGGAAAGGGCGTACAAAGCCTACGGTTTAGGCTTTTTGCTCGAGCACCTCAACCTCG
>CADCWP010000005.1 GCA_902806425.1 uncultured Truepera sp. | reverse complement strand
TGGATGGGCGGCATGCTGTTCAACTACTCGGTAGAGCCTTAAACACAAAAGAGTTTATGTGCTACTTCAGGGTTGTGACTCCACAACCCTATTGTGGTAATTGAGAGTTGGCGTTCTACAAAGTACGCTAGCTTTTCAACCTTTTATAGCCACAAGGAAGCCTTTAACCACCATCCATTTGTATGGTGACTTTTGCGCCTTATACCCTCTATGCTGCAAGGGGTCAAGAGAGTTTAAAGGGGCCTTGACTTGCAGATGCACTCTGCCGTCCGCCTGCATAAGGCGACCCTTATATTCTCAAGGGAGGCGCGTGGTGAGAGCTGTTCAGAAAAGTAGTACCTTGAAACGTGTAGTTGCAGCGGCTCTAAGCATGACCACGCCAACGAGCTGCACTCAAGACGTGGTGCCGGTTGTGGGGCCACCTCCGTGCAACTAGTGTGGCTATACCTCTTAGTGCTGGCCCTTTCGGTTGGGGCCGGTGCTCAGAACCCGCCAGCCCTCACCCAGACACGTGTGTTCACACCCTTCAACCCCAGCGGCGATCTGGTCGTCGGCCTCGCCGTTACAGGTGAGGCCAAGGGCAGCTGTGACACCAATTCCGCCGCCTCGCCGCAGCGCCCCGACGCTTGGCGGTGCAGCGCGGACAACGTTGTTTTGGACCCTTGCTTCCAGAACCTTCTGGGCGACGGCAAGACGCTCGCCTGCGCTGAAGACCCATTTTCCGCGAATGTCACTATCTTGACGCTCACCGCTACGTTGCCCGACACCGCCGTTATGGATGATCCAGACTTCACGAAGGGTTTACCCTGGGCACTCGAGCTCGAGAATAGCCAGCAATGCACGCTGCTCACCGGGGCCACTGCGCCCGTCGCAGGTATGCGGATCAACTACGGCTGTGCTGACGGTTCACAAGTAGTCGGCGACATCAACCGGCAGCTGCCACTCTGGCGGGTCTTCTATGGGACGGCCATGCGAAGTTTGGCGCTCGAGCAGATAGGGGTGACGACGGCCTGGTACTAAGTCTTCCATAACGCGCCATTTCAAAAAAAGGTCGCCCTGGTTCTATCAAGCAGCGGAGCTCGTGTCCAAGAGGAAGATGTGTTGAAGTTCACCTTTGGAACACACACAGTCTACGCGATTTTGCTGGCGGGCAGCCCTTTTCCTTCTGGGCGAGTTAGCTACCGCACAAAATGCTCAAGCATCGTCGAACTGGTACGTGGGGCCATGACCAAGCACGACTTCAAGGCCGTCATCGTGCGGGTGACGGTTGATGGCAAGGAAGTCGTCACTGAAGCAGTGGACGAATCCATGACGGGCGTACGGCGTCTTATCGCGCGTCAGCGGGCAGGCTAGTTATTTAATGCGTTTCAGTACCGCCGCCGACGCGTTCAATGTTCTCACTAAGGAGCACTAGAGATGGCCCTGTTCCCATCAAGCGCGATCAATCTGCTTGTCACCCTTATGGTTTCCCTCGCTTTTGCGGCCGAGGCGAGTCATCCGGCTGCTATCCAGGAGTTCGCCATCGCTTATCCCAAGACCCCTCCTTGCGCGTCGGAAACGTCCCGAGGCGCGCACGCGCATCCCGAGTCGACTCACGAAATCACCTACGACCAGAGCGACCCGTCATCGCCCTTTCACCTCTGGGTCACCGGCCAGAAGGACGACGCCGTCGTGCGGGTAGGGATGGACGGGTCGACGAGAATATACGAGATGCCGCCGTGCAGCGGCCCCCACGGCATCACTTTCGATAAGCGCGGGCGGTTGTGGGTCAGCCTCGAGTTCGCCGGTAAGGTTGTGCAGCTGCTGGACCGGGGCGGCAGCTTGGTGCAGGGCAAAGTCTACGACGTCCGGCTGAACTGCGCGTCCTGTGCCGAGCCGATTAACTCACACCCCCACGGCCTTGCCGTCGGCCCCGACGGCGAAACGCTCTGGTTCACCGGCAAGGCGACGGGCACGATAGGCAAGATCGACTCAGGCGGGAACGTCGAGACGTTCAGCCTGCCGACGGTAGGGAGCGTGCCCATCTACATCAGGGCGGGTCCCGACGGCAACATGTGGTTTACCGAACTCGTCGGCAACGCGGTCGGGCGCATCACCCCGGACGGCACCGTGACCGAGTTCCCCATCCCGACCCCCAACAGCCGACCTATCGAGATCGTCCCCGAACCGGGCGGGCAAGCGATGTGGTTTACGGAGGAGGCCGGGAACAAAGTTGGCAGGATCACGATGGACGGCGCGATCACGGAATTCCCGGTACCCAAAATGCAGGACAACGCCATCCTCGCCGGACTGGCGTTCGACGCGGAAGGAAACCTTTGGGTGCAGCAGTACACCGACGTCAATGACCCCCACTACGTCTTGAGTGGGGGCGAGCCCGATGGGCCCGTCGGGCGCGACTACATCGTCAAGATAGACAGGTCAATGCTTGAGGCTGGAGCGTCCGAGCCCTCCAAGCTCGCCTTCACGTTCCACGAGGCTCCGAGCCGGGGGACGGTGATGCACCGCATCATCAGGGGGCCGGACGGCAACATGTGGTTCACCGAGCTGAGGGCCGACAAGGTCGGTAAACTCACCCTGGAACGCTCGGTGCGTGGGGAGGAATGATGCTCCATCTCAAGGTGACGCTCACAGCCGTGCTGCTCGTGGCGACGGCCCTCTTTCTCCACACCCGCGCTCCGGCGCAAGGCGCTGAGGTCGCCAGTTCGGCGCTGCCCCTGCCGCACACCGTCTCCCTGCAAGCCTTTGAAAAGCAGCTCTACAGCTTTCTGGACGCCCGGCAGTACGAGAAGCTGGGCTGGGTCAAGGACAAGGGGGTGCGCGACACCGGCCCCTTCATCGCGGGCGCGGCGTACGGCACCCACCCGGCGGTGCGCATCTTCTACTCGCCCGAAGTTTATGACTGGCTCAAAGCGGGCCGCCCTTAAGACCAGCCGATCCCCGACGGCGCGACCATCATCAAGGAGATGTACACGCCGCCCGCGGCGCGCTACGGCGGCATGACGGACGCCGAGATTGAGGGAGCCCTCTCAGGCTGGACGGTGATGGTCAGAGACAGTAGCGGCTCGAAAGACGGCTGGTTCTGGGCCTACTACGCGCCCGGGGAGGAGGTCGACACCAACCAGTACCCCTTCTCCTACCCGAACGCCGGCTTCGGGCAGTACTGCGTGCGCTGCCACGCCTCGGCCGAGAGCAACTTCATCTTCTCGTCGCTGCGCAACATTGAGGGCGAACCGGGCGAGCCGATCCGCTTCCGGGTGGACAACTCGTGGATCGAGACTGACGCCGACAACCTGCTCCTCCCGCACACCGCCCTAGCCCAGGCGCAGGATACGCTTCCGACCAAAGAGACAGAGCCATTAGCACAACCCAACAAGGCGTTTCTCGAGACCTTTGACTCTATTAAGCGCGTGGCCCCTGAGAGCGTGGTCAAGCTGCCCCCCGTGACGCTCGACCATGTGGTTGCCCCGGCCACCCCACCGGTCGGCCCCGAGCACTTCTTGACCTCGGACCAGTGCATGTCGTGCCACGACGGACAGGGTGCACCCTTCGGCCCCAACATGTTCATCCCGGCGGACGAAACCCACCAGGGCGTCAACCTCTCGCCCTTCGGCGAGTGGAACTGGTCGATGATGGGACTTGCGGGCCGCGACCCGATCTTCTACGCGCAGCTCGAGAGCGAGGGCACGCTCTTTCCCTCCCGAGAGGGCACGATAGAGAACCTCTGCCTGACCTGTCACGGCGCGATGGGACAGCGGCAGTGGCACGCCGACGGCAACGCGGAGAACTACACCCTCGACAAGCTGCTCATCCGCGACGTAGATCATCCCGACCACAAGTACGGGGCCTTGTCGAGAGACGGCATCTCGTGCATGGTCTGCCACCAGATCGTCGACGACAAAAAGCCGCTGCGCGACATTGTCACCGGACGCTTCAAGGTGTCGGGGTCGAAAGATGGGATCACGCCCATCCACGGTCCCGTGAGCCGTCCGGCGAAACTGCCGATGGTCGCCGCTTTGGGGCTCGAGCCGCAGGAGAGCGCGTACATCTCAACCTCGAGGGTGTGCGCGGGCTGCCACACCATCTACCTGCCGGTTTTCGACAAGGACGGGGAGCAGCTCAGCAAAAACTTCGAGCAGGCGACGTACCTGGAGTGGCTCAACAGCAGCTTCCAGGACGAACTCGGCATCGGCAGCGACCCGCAGACCTGCCAGAACTGCCACATGACCGACCAGTACCACGGGCAGGACCTGGCGTTTCAGATCGCCAACATCCAGGACCAGACCTACCCGGAGGTCGACAACCGTGCTCCGCTGGACGAAATCACCGTTCCCATCCGCGGGCTTGACAGCGACACCTTGCCGCCCGCTATGGACGAGCTGGGCAAGGAAACGTTTAAGCGCCACACCCTTTTGGGCATCAACCAGTTCGGTCTGGAGATGTTCAACCAGTTCGACGACATCCTGGGCGTGCGCAAGACCGACTACATGACGGGCTCGGCGAACGGCCTGCCGACGGCGATTGCCGAGAGCGACCGGCTCGCCAAACACGAGACGGCCCGGGTTGACATCCTCAGCGCCTCACTGGGCGGGGACAAGCTCACCGCCCGGGTCAAGGTCACCAACCTGACCGGCCACCGCTTCCCCTCGGGGGTCGGCTTCCGGCGGGCCTTCCTCGAGTTCAGCGTCAAGGACGCGCAGGGCAAGGTGGTGTGGGCGTCAGGCAGGACGAACTCGGTCGGCGTCGTGGTCGATGCAAACGGCAAGCCACTCCCGTCGGAGTTTCTCACAAAAGACCCGGAGACCGGCGAGCAGCTTTACGAGCCGCACTACCAGACCATCACCCGCCAAGACCAGGTGCAGGTCTACGAGGAACTCACCAAAAATCCGGAGGGAACGTTCACGACCTCTTTCCTTGCCCGGATGGAGACGATAAAGGATAACCGCCTCTTGCCCAAAGGCTGGACGAAGGGGGGACCGAAAGGGTTCCGGGCGTTCTACTCTCCCGACCCGGACCAAGCCGAGGAGGCGCTCAAGGCCACCCACCCGGAGGGCAACGTGCTCGACGACAAAGGGTTCTTGGACGGCACCGGTTCGGACGTCATCACCTACCGGCCGACCTTGCCGGAGGGGGTGCTTAAGCGGGTCCGCCGAGGTCAACCCCTGACGGTGAGCGCGGCGCTCTACTACCAGTCGATCCCCCCGCGTTACCTGCAAGACCGCTTCACCACGGCCCAGGGCGACAACACCCGGCGGCTGCACTACTTAGCCAGCCACCTCAACGTAGCGGGTACCAATATCGAGAACTGGAAGCTGCTCACCGGCAGCGCTACGGCCAGCGTTTCGAGGTGAGCCCGAGGTCCGGTGCGGGGTGATGCCAGGCTTGGGGGCGGCGAGGCGGTGCTGAGGTTGGCGGCCACGCCGGCGGCGGCTCGTGAGAAGGCGCACGTCATCGGCGTCACGGTGCTCCTCAACCTGTTGGCCTCGCTGAGCTTTACGGTCATCAGCCTCGCCACCCCCTACATCGGGACCACGCTGGGCGCCACGCCAGCGCGCAAGACGAGCTGTGGCTTACCGACGCCTATCTGATCGCACTCGTGGCGGCGACCCTTCTAAGCGGTTACGCGAGCCGCACCCTCGGGCGCAGAGGGGTGCTCCTGGGCAGCGCTCTCGGTCTCGGCAGCGTCTCCGCGCTGGGCAGCGCCGCAGGCAGCTTCGTGCTCCTGACCCTGCTCTGCTTCGTGATGGGCGCCTTTGCCGGGGTGGTCGCCCCGACCACCCAGACGCTCATCGCCGAGGCGTTCGGTCCTGAGCGGCGGGGCGCCGCGATGGCGCTTTGGGGTGCCGGGACCAATCTGGGTCTTCTCATAGGCGCACTGGCTACAGGGCTGCTGCCAGAGGCGGAAACCTGGTCTATATCGCTCGACACAAAGGCAGACCACAGCGATATTCTGTGGTCGTTCGGGGGACAGACTTCGCCCTTCTCGAGGACGATATAGAGGACGTTTGGGTTAACCAAACTTCATACCTTTACGCAGATAACGCAAGCGGTTATCCGAAGGTGTCTTGGGGAGCTTTAATCGGGCTTCACCACATTCAGCAGATGACAGATGTCTCAACGGGCCAAAGCATCGAAGAATTTCTAAAAGGCGCTGCCACAAAAGCCGGGTTGGCGCTCCTCAAGTAGACGTAGGACACGCCTCTGTGCTTCCACTCCATATAATTGAGCCCGTGTCGCAAGTGCAATCCGTAGACCTCTTACAAGGGTGGCGTTGCTGCACTTGTATGTTCATAGACTTCTCCACCCACTTACAAGGTGCGCTAGGGGATGGCTTAAGCTACGCAGGGTAAGGCGGCTCATCACCTCCTGGACCCTACGGCACCGCCGCCTGCGGTGGCTGGCCTGGCCCTGTCCGCCACGGGCACCTTACTGCGGCTAGAGACGCAGAGCCTGCTGGTACTACGGGTTGTGCGAATACGTGCGGCTGGCGGCAGGTGACCCGACTCTGCGTCGTTATGGACCTGTTTATGCCCCGTAAGCGCGGTGGCGTGTCTAGAATCCGGACTATCCAGAAAACGAATTACTCTGAGAGCTGGTTTTGGGCCAACTCAGTTAGAGGCTGTTTGAAGAGCGTTTAGGACGAGTAAACTCCACCATGGAACGAGCCCGCTATCCAAGTGATCTGACAGATCGAGAGTGGACCGTACTGGAGCCGCTCTTGCCACATTCCAAAGAGGGCGGACGACCTCACGAGATCAGCAATCGAGAAATCATCAACGCCATCTTCTACGTCGACCGAGCGGGATGCTCGTGGCGGGTGATGCCTCACGACCTACCGAACTGGCATACGGTCTACCACTACTTTCGATTGTGGCGTCTTGATAGTATTTGGGAACGCATCCAGAACACGCTACGTGAGCAGGTTCGGGTCAAGAGCGGCCGTAACGCCCAGCCAAGCGCCGCAATCTTAGACAGTCAATCGGTTCGGGGTAGTCCTAAACAGGTAATGCCTTAGTAGCATTGTAGTGGTGGATGAAGTACCAAACAGCGCCGATGTGGTTTTCAAGTTTTTTTGAGAACGACAACGTTTTGCGGACAAGTCTTGAGACACGCTGTCTGAGGGTATTGTTGAAACGTTCAACGTGGTTGGTCAAGCCCGTTTCTTTGCCCACCTGGTAGAGCGTTTTGTCGTAGAAGATAGCCGTGTAAGCCTTCCAGAGATCAGTATGGGTTTCGGCATCCAAGTAGCAGTTAGGAAGAGACTGTAAAATTGTGCTGGGGTAGGGTGAATCCTGAAACGCTGATGCGTCAAGTTTTATTTCCTGCGCCGCTCAAGCGGTGGTTCGCAACCCCGACGCCAGCCAAGAAAATGTCGTCACCGCTAACCTCGCGCGCTCGTGAACCGAGTTGAGCTCAGGCTGATCAGGTAGACAGATGTCGGCGCGTCGCACCGCCTGAGCCAGTTCGATGCCTTCCAGTAACCGTTGTCCCGTTTCGACCGAGCCCAAGCTACGCATCGGCTTTACTCGGTCCTTGACGAGAACGTGCGAGCGCTCGATTGGCTTGGTCGTCAACGCCCGCTTACGGTGTAGACCCGTACGGCGGTGCCTGGCGTTCGGTGCGTGCTGCTTTACGGCTCGCAGATACGCTCGGTGCTTGTCGGTGACGACCTCGCTAGGAACGACGCTTCTGCGTTTGATCGCTTGCACGAAGAACGCCTCGGCGCTCTCCAGGTCGCGCTTCTCACGTAGCAGTACGTCCACGACTTGTCCATCTTCATCGACGGCGCGGTAGAGGTAGGTCCACGTCTTACCGATCCGCAGGTACGTCTCATCAACGAACCAGCGTGAGCCGACCCGTTTGGCGTGATGTCGCCCAGCTTCCGCCAGGAGTATGCCGAACTTCTGCACCCAGTCCGCCACCGTCTGTCGGGACACGTCGAGCCCACGCTCGGCCAGTAGATTGCGGACGTTGGCGGCGGACAAGCGGTAGCTGAAGTACCAGCGCACTGCCATCACGATGACGTCCTGAGGCCAGCGGTGATGGGTAAAGGGTGTGCCGGTGCGGTCGGTGAAGCTGCGCTCGCACGTCGAGCAGCGGTAGCGCTGTTTCCCGACTCGGTCTCGTCCATCTTTATGGGTTCTGGTTTTCGAGCAGTGCGGGCAAGCTGGCATCCCTGACCCTACCCCAGCGCATCTTTGCAGTCTCCAATACCTTCTTTCGTCGCGTACAACCGCACAGCCAGCTCCCGTTCGGCTGGTTTTCCGCCCCACTCGTCCTCAGGTCTCCCAGCAAGCCGCCTAATCAACGTGTCCAGATCAGCCTCGAGAACGAAAACCCCGTCAAACAGATCAATAAAGCGGACGGAATTCCTGGAACCGCCACAGAAGAAGGAGATTGGATTACGTTGATCAACAACCAGGGCTTTGACTTTATCAACATCCCAGATGTGGTGCTTGTACCCAAACCAAAGGTCATGCTCGTACCCAAAGCCATCCAACGGTTCACCGGTCTCTGGATCGCCTTGATAAGCCAACTCACGATCACCGTTGATGGCGTGGAAACCGCGCCGCCGCAGTTCGTTGCAGACTGAGGTTTTGCCAGTTCCAGACATCCCGTCGATTAAGTAGTTCCTGACGCCCATTTTCAGCAATAGAGTATCAGCACAACTAACCTAAAGTCGATTTTCACCACTAAGTTTTGGTAATGCTCCCCCAGAGCTGTAAGCTGGCAGGATTTACTCTCCATCGCAGCGTTCCACATATGCGTAACTTCCACAGGTACCCCACTGGAGCGTTGCACAAGTGTGTTTACCGCTCGGTGACAACGGTCGTCACCACTCGGCTAACTAACTCAGTCCTCTAGCCCCTGCTTTGGAAGCGAAGCCCAACCCGGCGTCGAGTCGGTGCGCTGACGCAGTAGCAAGTTGAGCTGCGCTGCGTGGTGCTGAACGTGCCGGGTGTTATAGATCGCCAACTCGTGAAGATTAAAGTCTTTGTAGTCACCGACAAAACGCCCCTGCGCTCTCTCGGGGGTCAGGCTCTTGACAAAGGCGCGGCTTTTTGCCCGGATAAACGCAAGATAATCCAGCAACTCCTCTTTGGCGTACACCCGCTCCGGCAGAACGCCCTCCGGATCAAACTCGTCCTTAGTAAAGGGAGCAGGAGGCTGAAAATCTGCTTCAGTTGTTTCCGAAAAGTAGTAATCCGTCCAGAACAGGGTGTGGTACGTCAGATACCAGAACGCTTGGGGGTGCCTCTCGGTGCCCCAGACCTCGACCGGGCAGGCAACGACGGCGTTCTCCAGCATCTGCAAGGCACCACCGAACTGGTTCCACAGAATTTGTTGCAGGCTTTTGCTCACGGTGTAAAGCATAGCAGGGCACTATATGGATGATGCGATTAGGCTTTGCAACCAAGGCAGCGAAGGTGTTGCAGCACCTCTGGACTGTACGAGTCCGACAACCCTCATTGTCACCCGTAGCGAGCCTATGCGGTACTCGGGCCGTTACACAGCAGAAGAATCAGTACTTCAACTCAATACAAATGGCGCTAGCATGAAGGTAAACAGATACTACAAAACCCTCCCGGTTAGGCTACATGACCGAGAGGGTAACACCAGCGCGTTCAAGGTTCTAACGCCAGGACTCGAGCCCCAGAAGTTTCTTGCCCAGCGGTGTCAACTCTGCCACCTCAGCATTCTTTTTCTCCCACTCGCGCGGGTCGCCCGGAAACGCGGCCCGCTTCGGCGCTTCACGGTCTCGCCAGCTGTCGATGCGAACCCCACGCTCCTCCTCGTTGTCCTCCTCGGCGGGGTGCATCGAGATGTACTGCGCCATCCGCACGCGGTTCTCCGAGAGGTTGGGACGGATGCCGTGGGCGAGCAAGCTGTTGAAGATCAAAAGGTCGCCGGGGTCCATTTCGATCTTGACAATCTCGAACCCGGTTGTATCCGGTGCCATCGGGTTGCGGTCCTCGGGTTGGGTCTCGAGCCACGCCTCCAGCTTTTGGAACAGCTCTGGTACGCACTGAAAGCCGCCCACGTCGCCGTCCTGCTTAGCGAGCGAGAGTACCCCTTGAACGCCGATGGGGAAGGGCCGGATGGAGGTGTCTACGTCCCAGTGGATAAAACCGCCTGAGGGAATTGTCACATTAACTTTGTTTAATGCGGCTGAGTACAGGCTGCTCACGGCGTAGGCCGCACCTTCCTAAGCGGTGGCCGCCAGTTCAGCCACTTCGCGCCAGGTCGAGAACCGCTCCTGCATAGCTTGGCGGTAATCATGTGCTTTGAGAAGGTGACGGGGTGGGCGAAAGTGGATGTTAAGGGGTTCGAAGACGGACAAAAAGCGCTGGGCATGACCGGATGACTTAAAGCGCTGAAGCGTCCGTTCTCGTCGTCTCGTTTTTCGGTGCGAGTTCTCAGCCCGGTTGTTCAAGTAACGGCTCTGGCGGTGTTCGGTGTGAGGCAATAGTTCTTTGAGTGCAGCCCCATAGCTTCGTAGCTTGTCGGTGATGACCACCCTCGGCTTGGTGTTATCCCGCAGCAGCTTACGTAAAAAGCGCTTAGCCGCTCGCTTGTCGCGTTTGCTTGTCACCAGGATGTCGAGCGTGTTGCCCTCCTGATCGACGGCTCGCCAGAGGTAGCGCTTCTCTCCGCCAATGGTCAGGAACACCTCATCAAGGTGCCATTTGTCTCCAGGCTGTGCCCTACGACGTTTCAGCCGCCGGGCATACTCACTGCCGAACTTTACGCACCAGCGCCTTACCGTTTCATAGCTCAGCACCACGCCCCGCTCGAACAGCAGCTCTTCGACTGCCCGAAACGACAGGTCGAAGCGGTGATAGAGCCAGACGCAGTGGCTGATGACCTCAGCGGGGAAGCGGTGACGTTTGTAGAGGTCGGTACGCATAGGTCGCCAACCCTAGCATGAAGCTGGACCGTAGGTAAACTTAACTTGACAATGCCTCTTTCTGGGTTATCGCGGTGTGAAAGTCGCCTACTTAGCTCCACGATCATAAGTACATGAGAACTGAGGACAACCCTACCTTTAAGGTGTCAAACTGGGGTCGGAGCTTCTGGCTAATCGTCAGCCGGGAGTGCCAAAGCAAGACGTGGACGCTCGCTGAAATCAGGAGGCTTGAACGCATTTTCTATGGAGCCCTTCAATGCCTCCTCCACCGCGCGTCGAAGCTGTACATCATCCCCCCGCAGGTAGTCTTGCGGCCTGTTCTCCACCTCGATAGTAGGGTCGGTGCCGTAATTCTCCACGCCAAAGCCCACATCCTCGAACCAGAAGGAGAACTCCGGCTGCGTCGTGATGGTGCCGTCCCCAAGAGGATCATTGATGGTGATGCCGACGACCCCGCCCCAGGTGCGCTTGCCGAGCAGCGGACCCAGTTGCATAAGTTTGAAAACGTGGCAGAAGATGTCCCCGTCGGACCCAGCGTGCTCGTTTGTCAAGGCGACGAGCGGACCCGCGAGCGACAGCTGCGGGAACGGAGCGGGTTCGCTCCAGCGGGCGATCTCATAACCCATACGTCTACGGGCAAGCTTTTCGATGATGAGGGGTGACACGTGCCCGCCGCCATTAAAGCGCACGTCGATGATCAGGCCCGTGCGCTCGGACTCCTTGAGAAAACCCCGGTGAAACTCCGCGTAACCGTGCGGCCCCATATCAGGGATGTGCACGTAACCGATCTGCCCATCCGTCTGCTCATGCACGTAGCGCCGGTTAGTCTCGACCCATTCGCGGTAGCGGGCGGGCTGCTCACTCTCGAGCGCTCTCACGACGACTGTGCGAACGGACTTGTCCGAAGCTGCCTCGAGCGTCAGCGAAACCTCACTCCCCGCCTGGTGAACGAGCAGCGACTGGGGTGACGCGTCGCGGTTTACCCTTTGACCGTTGACGGCCAGGATTCTGTCACCCACCCTGGCGTTGACGCCGGTTTGGGCCAGGGGCGAACCGGTCTTTTCACCCCAGACGTCACCCCGCACGATATGCGTGATCTCATAGCGGTCGGCTCCGGGGTCGAAGCGCAGGTCAGCGCCCAAAAAGCCCTGCGGGTACTGAGGCGACTCGCGGTAATCGCCGCCCAGTTCATACGCGTGAGAGGTCCCGAGTTCCCCCTGCATCTCCCAAACTAGGTCGGAGAGTTCGCTGCGGCTCGCTACCCGCTCCAGAAGCGGCTCGTAACGCGTGTAGACCTCGGTCCAGTCGATGCCCGACATGTCGGCCGTCCAGAAGTGCTCGAGCTGTAGCCTCCAGGCGTCGCGGAACATTTGCCGCCACTCCGCAGCCGGATTCACCGACACCTTCACACGGCCCAGGTCGACCCAGCCGCTTTCACGTCCCGGTTCGTCACCTTTATCTTCGGGGGGCTTGTCGCCTGCTTTGAGCACCCGCAAGCGGTTGCCCGCCCGGTAGCAGAGGGTACTGCCGTCTTGTGATAATGCGAAGCTAGTGACCCCTTCGACGAGCGTTTCGTTCTTGCGACCCTCGAAGTCGTAGCACTCGAGCGTCGCCTTTGCGGGAGGCTCCTCAGCGCCAAACCAGTTCTGCTCTAGAGCACCCTCAACGGGGTGCGACAGGTAGAGAACTTTGTCCTTGATGCCGTGAACATCGCTGTAACGACCTTCAGACACAGGGAACGCAACGATGCGGTCAGTGATGCCCTCGAGGTCGATACGGGT
>CADCWP010000004.1 GCA_902806425.1 uncultured Truepera sp. | reverse complement strand
TATTTATCGTCGTAGCCACCTTCGCGCCGCAATTCACCTCATTTCAGATCATCAACACCCGCAACACCTGCGTGCGCGATCTCGGTCTGACACTAGATACCGTTACCGACATCCGCAATCCACTCAAACCCGTTTTTTGGCGTTCGGTCGTCGTGCCGCCCGCGTCGTGCTTTACTATTCCGCGCGCGTCGTACTCGCCGGTCCCCACCCCCGCCTCGGCGGGTACCTTTTTGGGCACGACCGGCGGCGGTTACGACATCTACTACGGCCTCGTCTGGGGTGCTCGTTCTGCCTTTTACGTTGGCGTCGTGGTGGTTGGAAGCGGCATTTTAATCGGCATCATCGTAGGCAGTTTGGCCGGTTTTTTCGGCGGCTGGGTCGACAACGTCTTTATGCGGCTCGTCGACGTCATCTTCGCTATTCCCAGTTTAGTTCTAGCCATCGTTATCGTCTCTATCTTGGGGCAGAGCCTGCAAAATGTGATGATCGCGCTTGCCGCGGTGAGCTGGGCCGGATACGCGCGGATTTTGCGTGGGGACATCTTGCAGGTCAAAGAGCGCGAGTTTGTCGACGGGGCGCGGGCGCTCGGCGCGGGCAACGGCAGGCTGATCTTTAAGCACATCTTGCCGAACTCGATCACCACACTTTTAGTGATCGCCAGCTTGGATATCGGGTCGGTGGTGCTGACGGCGTCCGCACTGTCGTTTCTGGGCCTGGGCGCGCCTATCGGTTACGCCGACTGGGGACAGATGATCACGTTTGCGCGCGAATGGCTTCAGGGACCGCCCGGACAACCCTTTGCTTACTGGTACGTATCGTTCTGGCCGGGACTTATCATCGTTCTCTTTGTACTCGGCTGGAACCTTCTGGGCGACGCTGCCCGAGACATCTTGGATGTGCGCGGCTAGTTAAGGCAGCCGTATCTGAGCTGCGCTCTTCCGGTCCACTACTACACCTCCCGGGAGAGCGCGGTTTAACTTTAGAACAAAAGCCGTCAGCGCGTAGCTCTGCTCTGCGCTCAAGCTGCCCGGTGCGTGCCGGGGCATCGCGGCGCGAATAAAAGCTTGCAGCGCCCCGGCGTCCCTAAACGCAGTGAGTGCGTGCGGCCCGCGAAGCGGCGGCGCGGTGCCGATAGCGAAGGCGTTGCCTACGGCGACGCGGCCCCGTACGGTCTCGAAACTGCTATCCCCCATCTGCGCCCGCAGATCGGGGTTGCCTGCTTTGTGGCAGCTTTCGCAGCGTCTGTGATCCTCTGGGAACGCCAGTCGGGCCTCCGCCAGACCGCCCCCAGTCTCACCGTGACAGACAGCGCAGCGCAGGGCAAAGATGCTGCGGCCCCGCTCGACTTGACTAGGCTGTGTGGGCTTGGCTTCGCCTTGCCCAGGTTTGGCGGCGACCAAAAAAACGACCAGACTCAGTACACCGAGAAACGCTGCGCGGCTTAACACCTCAGCACTCTACCAAAAACGCCGCGTGGTCAGAACCACGCGGCGTCCTGTTACGCTTGACAGGAGCAGCTAGTGCGCCCCCTCCGGACGCCCCAAGTTGGCGGGGTTCGCTATCTTGCTGCCCGTTATCTGCGCGAGCGTAGCGACCGCCAAGAGGCCGAAGCCGACCTTCGACAGAATGTCCAAAATCGTAAAGAGCGACGCTTCCATCGTCGAACCGTACAGCCCCCACCCCTCCGGGCTCAAAATCCAGACGATGGGGTAGAGCGCCCACAAAACCACGTGCACGCCGACAAGTCGGTCGAACGCGCCGCCCTTGTCGGGGTAGGCGGCCTTGGCTTCCTGCCGGTACGGGACCACGAGTAGGTAGATAATCGCCAAAAACGCGCCGAGTGAGAGCACGTAAAAGGTATACTTGCTGCTGTCACGCGCGATGGTCGCCAGAAAACCCGTAGCGATCATCAGCGTGTTGGAGCCCAGCAGCGCGGTCGTGGTCGTCAGGCGCGAGCGGCCCAAATAGGTGAGCACCAGGATAAGCAGCGGCGTCGACAAAATCCAGGTCACGTAGCGAATCCAAACCGTGCGCGTTCCCGGCCCCTCGCCGTCGTCAATCCCGCCGTAGCCGCTCGCCAGCGCCAGGTAGAGCACGGTGGCGATGATGCTTATAAAAAAGGTGAGCTGATAGAGCACCTCAGCGCGGTCGTCGTTAAGTTTGCGCGCGCTAAACGCGCCCAAACCGAAGTAGAGCGCGCCGATCATCATCCCGAGCGCGCCGAGCCAATACCACGTCTGTGTCGCTGCTGTCATGTATCCTCCCGGTTAGGTGCGGCCTTGCCCTACGCGCAAGTATAGGGGCCGCGTGGTGACGCCTTTGTGGAAGAACCCGCAAACGTTTCCCAAACGTCAGGCGAGTTCCTTGGTCCTTTTCAGCATCTCCTCAATGCGCGTCAGTTTAACACGGGGGCGGCCCTGCGACCGACCCGCCTCGAGCTCGAGCGCGTCCAACTCGAGCCAGTGGTCGAACGGGAAAAAGCGCACGCCCTTGGCCTCCAGATAGTGATCTATCGCCTCCGGGGCGGCGTCGGCGTCCGCTACCCGGGCGAGACCCGGCGCGTCCTCGAGCAAAGAGCGCACCGACTCGGCGGCGTCCGCCTTGTTGGTCCCGATGACCCCCGTCGGCCCGCGCTTGATCCAACCCGCAACGTACTCGCCCGGTACGACCTCGCCACCCACCGAGGCGGTAACGCGCCCGAGCCGGTTGGGGATGACGCCGCGCCTGTCATCGAACGGCACCTCCGGGAGCGCCACCCCACGGTAGCCGACCGAACGCAGCACCATCCCAACCGGCAGCACCTCGGTCTCGCCGGTACCAACCGCAGCCAGCGAACCGTCCCGGTCGCGCAACTCATTTTTTTCGACGCGCAGGCCCTCGACCTTGCCGCTGCCCAACACCTCTACCGGCGAGCTTAAAAATTTGATGTGTACCCGGCGCGGCTTACCCGCCTGCACGCGACCGGAAAACTCACGAAGCACCTCGACGTTTTTGGCGATCATCGGGTCTTCTGAGAGCGACGCCTCGCTGATCGGGTCGAGCTCCATGTCTTCGGGGTCGACGACCACGTCGGCGTTTGTAAGGTCGCCCAACTCGCGCAGCTCTTTGGTCGTGAATTTGCCCTGCGCCGGACCACGCCGCCCGAGCATATAGATGTCTTTGACGCGGCTCTCGCGCAGCGCCTCGACAGCGTAGTCGGCGATGTCCGTTTGGAGCAGCTCGTCGGCTGTTTTAGCCAGAATCCGCGTCACATCGACCGCCACGTTGCCCATACCGACGACCGCAACGCTCCCTGTTGAGAGGTCAGGGGACAGGTCGGCGTAGTCGGGGTGGCCGTTATACCAGGCGACGAACTCTGTCGCCGACAGGCTTCCGGCCAAGGTTTCACCGGGAATCCCGAGGGGCCGGTCGGAGGGCGCACCGACGGTGTAGAGGATGGCGTCGTAAAAGCGGCGCAACTCGGCCAAGGTCAAATCTTTGCCGTACGCGACGTGGCCGAAAAAGCGCACGCGTGGGTCGTCGAGCGTCTTCTGGTAGAGCTTGGTCACGCTTTTAATCTTTTGATGGTCAGGCGCGACGCCGTAGCGCACCAAGCCGAAAGGCGTCGGCAGGCGGTCGAAGAGGTCGACCGAGACCGGCAGGTTCTGTTTGATAAGCGCGTCCGCCGCGAAAAAGCCCGAGGGGCCAGCACCGACGATGCCGACGCGTAGGGGACGTTCTGGCGTATAGGTCATGGTTGGTTTCCTTTACGTGGAGCCACATAAACGTTTAGCCGCGTTAGCTGGACGGATGAACGGCTGAGCGGCACCCGCTAGCGACTACAATAACGCAGCCTCGAGGGGTGTGCCTAGCCGTGTGAGACGAGAACCTCTGCGGATCATACGCACTACTCAACGTTTGTTGCCACGCCGTTGAGTTATCCGTGGTCTGGCGGCTCGAGCTGCGACAACACCCGCGTTCAGCTCACAGTGGAAAAATGTCCCCCAGCTACCTACGGAACCCACCTACCCACAAACAAGACAAAAACCGCGCCTATAACAGGCGCGGCGGGAACAGAAGGGGTTTGCTTAAACTATCCGGTAAACGGTATGGGTGGCTACTGGGGCTCGACGATGAGGTACGCCCAGCTGGTGACCAACTCGCTGTTGCCTAGCGTGTCGGTGACGAGCGGACGAAAAGCGTAGGCGGTCTCACCCGCTTCGCCAATATTTTGCGCGTCGGGCGCGATAGCTACCGTAAGCGTGCAGGTGAGGTCGGTAGGCGCGGACGCTAAGGCCGCTTCACAGTCCGAGGCAGCGACGGTAAAGGGGCCGGTAGGTAGCGTCCCGGCAGCCGCCGAGTTGCGCAGTTCGACCTGAGCAGCGCTGACGCCATCGGGGTCGGTAAAGTTGAGCTGAAGGTAGAAGCTGCCGCCCGCCGTGACCGTGACCGGGTTGAGTTCGTCAGCGGCGCTCGTAATAAAACTCGTGTTGTCGGCGCTTATACCGATGGTGCCTTGCGGCACGGCGCTGGGCGCAGCTTCGGCCTCGGCCTCGGGGGTCGGCGTAGCGGGTTCAGCTGTAAGCTCACCGGTGAGGGGGGGAACCTCAGGCAGTCCTCCGGACTCGGCAGGCGTCACCGTGACCCCGGATTCTACCGACTCCGCTTCGGCAGTGGGGGCGACGGGCTCGAGTTCAACCGGCTCCTGCGGCCCCGGCGCGCACGCGGCTAAAAGTAGCATCAGCAGGGGTGGAAACAACCATTTCATAAAGCCTCCTCTAAGGTTCAACTTTAGCACCCACTTCCGCCCCGGCAAGAGGCAAGTGCACGGCTAGCCGCGCACCCCAGATTTTTTGCGCGTCTCCTGAAAATAGTCGCATAACGGCGCGAGCGAACAGCGCTCACAACGCGGCGCGTTAAAGGTGCAGACGCGCTGACCGTGCAGTAAGCAGGCGATGTGAAAGTTGTATAGCAGGTGCGGCTCGTGCGGCAGGAGTTTAAAGAGCGGTGCGTGGGCGGCGGTCGAGGTCTTGACCTTGGCGCTCAGTAAACCCAAACGCTGAGAAACGCGGTAAACGTGCGTGTCGACTGGCAGGATGGGTTTAGCAAAGCAGAACAGCAGCACCAGCGAGGCGGTCTTGATCCCGACACCGGGCAGCGCGGTCAGCCACGCCATCCCCTCCTCGACCGGCAGGTCGGCCAAAAAGCTGAGGTCGGTGTCTCCGCGAAGCTCTAAAATCGTTCCCACCGTCTTTTGTATCTGCGGCGCTTTGGCCTCGGCGAAGTTCGACGGGGCGATCTCCTGGGCTAACTCGTCTGTCGGCGCGTCGCGGACGGCCTCCCACGACCCAAAGCGCTCCCACATCCGGGTGTAGGCCAACTCTTCGTTTTTCCAGTTCGTACGTTGCGACAAGATGGTCGAGACGAGTTCGTGCATCGGCTCACGGCGCGGTACGAGGTCGCGTTCACCGTAAGTCTCCAGCAGCACGCGGTAGACCTCGAGGGCTTTTTCTTCCAGGGTCACCCTTCAAGTGTGCGCGTACGGGAGCTGCCAAACCATAAGGCAGCCCGCCTTTAGTCATTAAAGGTTTAGTCTGGTAAAGGCTAGGTTAAAGGCAACCGCACCGTAAAGTGCGTCTCCCCGGGCTCGGAGCTTACCTGGACGCTGCCGTTATGCCGCCGCGTGACGATCTTCTGCGCGATGTCGAGCCCTAGACCCGTTCCCTCGCCGACCCCCTTAGTGGTAAAAAACGGCTCGAAGATGCGTGCCTGTAATGCTTCGGGGATGCCCGGGCCGTCGTCGGCAATGTCCACACACGCATACTGGCCCGAAGGGTCGAGCGACGTGCTCACCGTGACGCTGCCGCCTTCAGGCAGCGCGGCGACAGCATTGTCCAGCAGATTCGTCCAGACCTGATTAAGTTCGCCGCCGTAAGCCGGGACTAAGGGCAGCTCGGCGTAGTCGGTCACGACCCTGATGCTCTTTTTCTTGAACTTGTGCTTCAGGATCGTCAGGGTGTTGTTCAGGCCCTCGTGCAGGTCGGTCGGCCCCTTTTCGTGCGCCTGATCCATGTACGAATACGACTTCATCGCCCCCACAAGTTCGGAGATGCGCTTTATACTCTCTAAAAGTTCACCGACCAACAGCCGCATCTCGACGTCGCGGGCGGTCCAGGCCAATACGTTTCTGACTTGCTCGGGCCTGACCCGCGCGGAGAAGGACTCGAGCGTCTCCCGGCTCAGTCCCCCCGAGACCAAGACCCCGGCGGCGTCCCACGGGCGCTCGACGCCGTGTTCTTCTAGGTAGTCGCTGAGGTCGTCCTCCACGTCGCTCCTTAGCAGCGCACTCGCCGGAGCTTTCAGGGTCATCGCGTCATAGATGGGGCTGAACGGGTCGCCGGATTCGGGTTGGGTCTTAAAAATCACCTCACGCAGCAGCGCGGACGAATGCTCGTCAAAACTCTGGAGCGTCTCCAGCAGCGTCTGCGCGGCGCGGTTCGCGGCGGCGGCGGGGTTGTTGAGTTCGTGCGCCAGTCCGGCGGCCATCGTCCCTAGAGACACCAGCCGTTCCTGCTGTTCGCTGTAGCGGGTGAACTCCCGGGTGCGGTCGAGCATGAGACCGATCAGACGCTCCAGGAGCCCCGGAGCGTGCGCGTGCATCTCCGGAAAGTGCTGCCGGTGAAGGCACGCGGCTTGCAGGGGTAGGGTGGCACGACCCGTACCACCGTAGGTTTTTGCCCGCGAGTAGGGCAAAAGTCCGGTGACCTCGCCCGCCAACACGGTGACGAACGCGCCCTCCCGCCCCGCCTCGCGCCGGATGATGTCCAGGCGTCCGGAGAGGATGATTCGCAGGTGGTCCATCGGCCTGCCCTGCTCGAACACCGCTTCACCCACCTCGGCGCTCTCTAGGGTGCAGAGCGACGCGAGCCACTCGAGTTCCGCTTCCGGCAGGCTAGAGAGCGCCGGAACGCCCGCGAAGTCGTGCGCCCTCACGCGCCGACCTCGGCCAGATACTGATGGATAAACTGCACCGCTATCGAGCCCTCGCCGACCGCCGAGGCGACGCGTTTAACCGAGCCCGCGCGCACGTCTCCCGCTGCGAAAACGCCGGGGACGCTGGTTTCCAGCAAAAAGGGTGGGCGCTTAAGGCTCCACGCGGGCGCTCCGTCAGCCGTCCGGCTGAAGTCGAGGCCGGTGTAGAGGAAACCGTAGCGGTCGCGCGCGACCACACCGCCCAGCCAGTCGGTGCGAGGCGAAGCGCCGATAAAGATGAACAGTCCGCTCGAGGGCGCGTGCAGCCGGTTGCCGTTGCAGGTCAGGGTCAAGGCTTCTAGGTGCGTGTCGCCGTGCACCTCCGCGACCTCGCCGCCCAGCATCACGTGGATGTTCTCAGCGCTGCGGAGCTGTTCGACCAGGTACTGCGACATCTTGGCCTCGAGGCTAGAGCCGCGCACCAGCAGCGTCACCGACGCGGCGTAGCGCGACAGGTACATGGCCGCCTGCCCCGCCGAGTTGCCCGCCCCCACGATATGCACCGTCTCGCCCGCATACGACGCCGCTTCGGAGTTCGATGAGCCGTAGTAGACGCCTGCGCCTGTAAGCGCCTCCGCACCGGGGAGGTCCAGCTTGCGGTACGACACCCCGGTAGCGACGACCAGCGCGTGGCAGCTTACGGGTTTTCCGGCGGTGAGCGTCAGGACTTTGTAGTCGTCCCTCAGGTCTAGGCGCTCCACCCCCTGCGGCGCGATGATCTCCGCGCCGAACTTGCGCGCCTGCGCCACACCCCGCCGGGTCAGGTCAGCCCCGGAGAGCCCCACCGGAAATCCCAGATAGTTCTCGATCCGTGAACTTGTTCCGGCCTGCCCGCCCGGCGCGTCGCGGTCTAGGAGCGCGACCTTAAGCCCCTCGGACGCGCCGTACACGGCCGCCGCCAAGCCCGCCGGACCCGCCCCGACGATCACGAGGTCGTAAAAACTGTTTTCAGCCTGGGTCCGGAGTCCGGCGCGCTGGGCGACCTCGCCCGTGCTCGGGCGCGAGAGCCGGGTGCCGTCCTCGAGGACGACCAGCGGCAGGTCACTCGGAGCCGCCCCGCCCGCTAAGTCCGCCGCCTCACTACCCGCCTCGCCGCCCCCTTCAAGGTCGAGCCAGCGGTAGGGGACGCCGTGGCGCGCCAGAAAGTCGCGCAGCGTGTAACCCTCCGCCGACCAGCGCGTGCCGACGATGCGGAGCCCCGTAAAGGGGGGCCGGTAATCCGCCCGCCAGTCGTCTAAGAGGTCGTCCAAAACCGGGTAGAGCTGCGTCTCGGGCGGGTCCCAGGGTTTGAGTAGGTAGTAGTGGATGCGGCTCTGGTTGATGGCTGAAATCGCCGCGTCGGTATCGGCGTAGGCGGTCAGCATCACCCTTTTGGCGTCGGGATAAAGCGCTGCGGCTTCGGTCAAGAACTCGACGCCGTTCATCCGGGGCATTCGCTGGTCGACCAAAAAGAGGGCTACCGGGTCACCTCGGCTGTGAAGGTCGCGCAGCGCCTCTAAGGCCGCCTCGCCGCTCTCGGCGCGCACGACGCGGTAGCCTTCGCCGTATTGACGCCGCAGGTCGCGGCTAACTGCCGCCAGTACCTGTGGGTCGTCGTCGACGCTTAGGATCGTGGGTTTAGCCACTAGAAGAGAAGGTGATCCGAATAGCAGTAGGCCCAGGTCTCGCCCGGTTCAACCGAGCGAACGATGGGATGGTCTGTTCCGCGCGCGTGTCCCGTCGCGTGTTTGTTTTTGGACGAGTCGCAGCAGCCCACATGGCCGCAGGTTAAGCACACGCGCAGGTGGACCCAGGTGTCGCCAGTCTCGAGGCACTCCTGACAGCCGCTCGAGCCGGGCGTCACCGCCCGCGTCTGCCGCGTGTGGCTACACGCCGGATTATCTCGCTGCGCCGAGGTCAGCGCGACGGTTTGCTCGCTCATAGACGCCTCCTCAGCAGAGCGTACTCCTTCGCCACTATTTCGGGTCAGGGCCGCTCCGCTACGGTGACGCTCAGCTTAGTGGGCATTCCGGCCCTCGCCAGTGCCAGGGTCACGCTCCGGCCAACCGTCTCCTCATCCAGAAGCGCAGCCAACTGACCGGGATGCCGGACACGCACCTCACCGAAGCGCAGTACGATGTCGCCGACTATCAGTCCGGCGTCGGCAGCGGGCGCGCCGGGTTCAACGCTGGTGACGAGCAAGCCCGCGCCCTGTCCGACCGTCTCGCGCAGTTCTAGCGGCAGTTTAACCGGCTGTCCGCCCATCCCGAGGTAGCCGCGCCGCATCCGTCCGTGCGCCCTCAGGGTGTCGACAACGCGCCGCACGGTCTCGGTTGGCAACGTCGCCGCCCCTTCGCGGCTTAGCGCAGCGGTGTTGACGCCCAAAACGTCGCCCGCCGGGGTTAGGAGCGGCCCGCCGGAAAAGCCGGGAAACGTCCGCGCGTCGGTGCGGAGCGTGCGCGCCACCCGGCCCCCGAGCGCCGTGCGCCAAGGTCCGCCGAGCGCGCCCACGATGCCCAGACTCGCCTGCAAAGCTTCGCCTGGTCGCCCAGCCATGAGGACGAGTTGCCCGACCTCGAGCCCCTCTCCTGCGGACCACGTCGGCACGCCTAGGGGCACGTCAACCTGCAACACCGCCAAATCGGTACTGGGGTCGCGCCCGACAAGCGTCGCCGGGTGCGCCTCGCCACCCTCCACAGTCACCTGAATATCCTCGTCACGCTCGACCGCGCGGTTCGTGGTGACGACGAGCCCCTCCGCCCAGACTGTGCCGGAAAGCGCGTAGCGCCGCCGCCCGTCTACCCGAACGACGCCCACGCGGGCCGCCTTGAGTCCCCCTACCAGTACGTCCGAAACCTCTTGTGCGGTCATCATGACCTCCTAGGTTCAAGGGTAGAGCAGGCACAGGCGGCTCCGCCTCCCCCATCCGGCTAGGTTTATGGGTCTAGAGCGTGAGCAGTCCGGCGCGCACGGCCTTGGTCACCGCCTCGGTACGGCTCGTCGCGCCGAGTTTGCTCAGGACCGCGTTGAGGTGAAACTTGACGGTATGGTCGCTTATCCGCAGACGTTTGGCGATAGCCTTGTTCGACATCCCTTCGGCGAGAAGCCCCAGCACGTCGCGTTCGCGTGGGGTGAGAGGCTCGTGGTCGGCACCTAGGTCAGGGTCGGGTTGAGGTATCGAGAGAAAAGCAGGCTCGAGCACCGCCAAACCCCGCGTCAACGCCTCCAAGGCGGTGAGCAGACGTTCGCCCTCGGTGTCACGGCTCAGAACCCCCGACGCACCCTGACGAAGTGCGTGGGCCGCGTCCTCCGGATTCGAGACCAGAGCGAGCAGCGGGACATCGGGAAGCGTTCCTAAAAGCGTGTCGGTCCCGTCTACCTCCCAGACGAGCGCGTCGAAGGTTGACTCGTCCAGGAACCCACCTAAATTTTCGGGCATAAGGTCGTCCGGGGCGAGTTCGGCCAAGACGAGCAGCTCGAGCCCGTCTAAAAACGCTCCCAGCTCAGCCCGCGCAAGTGGGTCCGCCGCCAGCGCTACGACCGTATAGGACACTGCACGTGACCCTTCACGGGCCGCAAAAGTTTTAGCATGGGGTTGTCACTAGCTATATATAAAATCACCAGCGCGTGCCTATGGAGACGCCACACTACAGGAGGCCACCGTGTCCAGCTTTACCCGACCACCTTGCGACGAGGGCGTCCTGCGTGCCGGAGCCGGGGACGCGCCCTGCACACCGGCGGCCAAGCCCTGGATTCTGGCCGCGACGATCCTGGGCTCGAGCCTCGCCTTTATCGACGCTTCGACGGTGAACGTGGCGTTACCGGCACTTCAGCGGAGCCTCGGCGCGACGGTCACGGACATCCAGTGGATCATCAACGCTTACACGCTGTTTCTGGCCTCGCTTATCCTGCTCGGCGGCTCGCTCGGTGACCACTACGGGCGCAGGCACGTTTTCGGAATAGGCGTGGTGGCCTTTGCGCTGGCGTCCGCGTGGTGCGGGCTGGCCCCGACGACCGGGCAGCTCATCGTGGCGCGGGCGTGTCAGGGTGTCGGCGCGGCGCTTCTCGTACCGGGCAGTTTGGCGATCATCAGCGCGTCGTTTCCGGAGGGCGAGCGGGGTCAGGCCATCGGCTTATGGTCGGGCTTCTCGGCCATCACCTCGGCGCTGGGTCCGGTGCTCGGCGGCTGGCTTATCGACACGCTGTCGTGGCGCTGGATCTTTTTTATCAACCTGCCGCTAGCCGTGCTCGTGCTTTTTTTTCTGACGCGTGTGCCTGAAAGCCGCGACTCGCAGGCGAGGCGGCTCGACTTCGCCGGGGCGGGGCTGGTGACGCTGGGGCTGGGGGCGCTCACCTATGGGCTCTTGAACGCGAGTACCCGCGGCTTGGGTGACGCTGCCGTGCTGCTCGCGCTCGGTGTAGGCGTAACCGCGCTGGTGGGCTTCGTGGCGCTCGAGGCCCGCCTGAAAGAGCCGATGGTACCCCCTACACTCTTCCGGTCGAAAACCTTCAGCGGTACAAATCTGCTGACGCTCCTCCTCTACGGCGCGCTGGGCGGAGCGCTCTTCTTCCTTCCCTTAAATCTCATCCAGGTGCAGGGCTACACCGCCACGGCTGCCGGGGCCGCGCTGCTACCTTTCGTGCTGCTCCTGTCGCTCCTCTCGCGTTGGTCGGGCGGGCTCATCACCCGCTTCGGGGCCAAGGGGCCGCTGACCATCGGGCCGCTCGTCGTCGCGGTAGGCTTCGGGCTCTTTACGCTGCCCGGTATCGGCGGCTCTTACTGGACAACCTTTTTCCCGGCGGCGGTGATTCTGGGCCTCGGCATGGCCCTGACGGTCGCGCCGCTTACCGCCGCGGTGATGGGGTCGGTGCCGGGGCACTACGCGGGTACGGCGTCGGGGGTCAACAACGCGGCCTCGCGGGTCGCCGGGCTCCTAGCCGTCGCGCTGTTCGGTCTCCTGATGCTCGCGGTCTTTAGCGGAGCGCTTCGAGGCGGCTTGGCGGAGCTGGGACTGCCCGCTCAGGCTGAGGCAGCGGTCTATGCGCAGCGGGGCGACTTGGCGGGGCTCCAGCCGCCCGCCGAACTCGGTGCGCTCGAGCAGGAGGCCGTGCGGCGGGTTGTGGATGATGCTTACGTGACCGGGTTTCGGGTGGTGATGGCGGTGAGCGCCGGACTTGCGGTGTTAAGCGCGCTGATCGCGTGGCGGATGGTGGAGGGGAAGGGGGCTCGAGCCGATGGTTAGGCGTACAGAACTTGAGACACATCTCATAGCTTTTGTTTAAGAATCATTACACAGGTATAGGTAGGAAAGGCTATACCTACATCTTTATTGAGCTGTTGTTCTGAAGCGGCGATATAAATTTTGTATGTACCGTGTGGGATTATTACCTCGACACTTGCCATCAAGCATACGGAATAGGTCTTGATCGGTAAGGAAGAGAATGATTTTTCTACCCGGTTGTGAATCATTATAAATGCTGATAGCTTTTCTAATCTGACCTTCTTCGGGCGGGTTACGCGTAACAATGAAACCAAGACGACCCAGACGATCCCCAAGGTAAGTCGCCGTCTGGTTCAAATGACCCATTTCAACCTCCTTAGTATTTTTAATCTCAAACATCAAATACAGCGAGGAGTGTTCCGAGCGTGTGTAAGACCAAAAAGTTTCGTCTGACTCGTTTAAGAAAATGATGTCCC
>CADCWP010000003.1:386-12693 GCA_902806425.1 uncultured Truepera sp. | reverse complement strand
TCAACTGGTTCAGAACGAGAACTTCAATGAGGCGAGCGTCTTTCGCCTTTGGGGCGTCATCATCGTGCTTGCGGTTTTCGTAACCATAGCTGCCACCATCCTCACGCATGTCGTCTCCGCCGTCGTCGAAGCCGTGAGAACGGGCGAAAAAGACCCGAAAATCGAAGACTTTGAAGACGAGCGAGACCAGCTGATCGACCTGAAAGGTACCAAGATCACCTACACCTCCTATTCGCTCGGGGCGTTTCTCGCCATGCTAACCTTCGCCTTCGGCCAACCCCCGCTAGTGATGTTTACCCTGCTTATCTTCTTTGGCGTTCTGGCACAGATTATCGGAGACACGTTAAGGTTGCTGCTCTATCAGCGCGGGTTCTGAGGTGGGCAAAAGCCCCATCAGCAACAACATCCGGACCTTGCGTTTTATGCACAACGAGATGACGCAGCAAGAACTGGCTGAAAAAGTGGGTGTGACCCGGCAGACGGTCGTCGCTATCGAAAAGGCCAAATACTCCCCCTCGCTCGAGGTGGCATTCCGCATCGCCCGCGTCTTTAACTCATCCCTGGAGGAGGTGTTCTCGTACAGCACGAGCGACGAGCCCGCAGACTAGCGCAGCAAGACCGCACGCCGACCGGCTACCGCGCGAAAGCGCAACGTTGCGAACCAGATGTCAAACCCTTAGCACGATGAGCGTCGAGAAAGGAAAGCCAACATGACGACAGATGTGAGGACAAGAGGGGTGACGGCAGAATGGCTTGTGCCCGCCGCACTGCTACTGCTCAGCGCCGTGCCTATCGCCGCCGGTAGCTTCCGGATCGCCGAGCTGACCGGCGGCGGGGACGTCACCCCGGACAACGCACGGTTTTTCGCGTCGCCCCTGCCCGTCACGCTGCATATCCTCAGCTCGAGTTTGTACGCCGTCCTGGGGGCGTTTCAGTTCGCCCCCGGGTTCCGCCGCCGCCGCCCCGGCTGGCACCGCGCCGCCGGGCGGATTCTGGTCGTGTGCGGTCTGACCGCCGCGCTCTCAGGCTTGTGGATGACCCATTTCTATCCCTGGCCCAACCTCGACGGTGAACTCCTCTACGCGCTGCGGCTCCTGTTCGGGTCGGCGATGGTCTTGGCCCTCGTCCTCGGCGTCGTGGCGATCCGGCGGCGGGACGTCGCCCGGCACCGCGCCTGGATGATCCGTGCCTACGCAATCGGTCTGGGTGCGGGCACGCAGGTTTTGACGCACCTCCCCCTGCTGCTGTTCCCTGCCGCTCTGGGAGAGTTGACGCGGGCGCTGTGTATGGGGGCGGGTTGGGCGCTCAACCTGGCCGTAGCCGAGTGGCTTATCCGCAGGCAGCTTGACCGTCCAACCCCAGCTACCGTCTAAAACCCGCTCGAGTCGCCGAACGGTGTTTCGGCAGAAAGAGGTAAACCGTGAGTCATTTGCAAAGGCTGGGCGGCGTCGCCGCGCTGATCAATGCGGCGGCCTACATCGTGGGCATCGGTCTGGCGCTCACCCTATTAGCCCCTGTGCTGGACTCGAGCCCCGAGCAGTACCTGACGTTTCTAGCCGATAACCAAACTCTCTTGTACCTATGGCACCTCATCATCTACCTGGTCGCCGGGGTCTTTATGGTACCGCTGGTGCTGGCGGTTCACGAACGGTTAAAGGCTAGCTCGCCCGCACTCATGCAGATAGCGACCGCGTTCGGGCTTATCTGGGCGGTTACGATCATCGGCAGCGGCATGATCATCGTGAACAACGTGGGTGTCGTTGCCGACCTCTACGGCCAAGACCCGGCGCAGGCAGCGACCGTCTTGGCGGCGCTTTCCGCCGTGGAGGAGGGCTTAGGCGGCGCGGTTGAGCTTCCGGGCGGCTTGTGGATTTTGCTGATAAGTTGGGCGGCCCTGAGAACGGGAGGGTTTCCCAAGCTGCTCAGCACCCTGGGTCTGGCGATCGGGGCGGCTGGTCTTCTCACGGTTATTCCGGCGCTCTATGAGGCAGGAACGGTGTTTGGGCTGGGCTTCATCGCGTGGTTCATCTGGGTGGGGGTCGTGCTCTTGCGAGGTGGCTCGAGCGCCCCTTACCTGCCACGACCGCAGCGCGGTAACCTTGAAGGAAACTCATGAAAGCAGTTGTATACACGAGCTATGGTCCGCCGGATGGTTTGAAACTGAGAGAAATCGAAAAGCCCACCCCTAAGGACGAAGAAGTCCTCATCAAGGTTTACGCTGTCGCCACCAACCCCCTCGACTGGCACAAGCTACGCGCATCTCCCTTCTTCGTTCGCTTCTCTGAAGGGCTCCTCAAGCCCAAACATCCCGTGCTGGGTGCGGACATCGCGGGGCGCGTCGAAGCCGTGGGGAGCAAGGTCACGCGGTTCAAGGTAGGGGACGAAGTTTTTGGCAACGTAAGTGCGGGCGGCTTTGCCGAGTACGTGTGCGGCGCTGAAAACCACCTCGCCCACAAACCCGCCAACGTGTCCTTTGAAGAAGCGGCGGCGGTTCCTGTGGCTGCCCTGACCGCCCTACAAGGCTTGCGTGACCACGAACAGCTCCGAGCAGGGCAAAAGGTTTTGATTAACGGTGCTTCGGGTGGGGTCGGTACCTACGCGGTGCAGCTCGCCAAGGTTTTCGGCGCGGATGTGACGGGGGTTTGCAGCACCCGCAATCTCGAGCTGGTACGCGCCATCGGCGCAGACGAGGTCATCGATTACACCGAAGCGGACTTCACCCGCGCGGGAAGACGCTACGACCTTGTCTTAGACGCTGTCGGCAACCTCAGCGCCGCAGGCTACCGGCGCATCCTCACATCCGAAGGTAGAGCCGTCGTTGCTGGTTTTACCACCCTGTCGCGGATGCTGTTTCAGGTGGCGCTCCTCGGGTCGCTAACCTCCAAAACGAGCAAACGGGAAATTCAGCCCATGCTGGCGGCGGTAAAACGAGAGGACCTGGCAACCTTGGCGACGTTGCTCGAGCAAGGCAAGGTCAAGTCTGTCATTGACCGCTGTTATCCCTTGGCAGACACGCCCAAAGCCCTTGCCTATCTCGAGACGGGGCGCGCTCGAGGGAAAGTGGTCATCAGCGTTCAGCCCACACAGCACCTTTGAGCTTACAGCGCTATGCGGTGATTGAGCGCGAATGCTGCATGATGGTTCATCCGTTAAGTTTCGCATCCTTGCGGCAACTGACTTCTTTTGTTACAGGCGCAAAAATGGTTTGCGCGACCGATACCGTTTTAACCGGATGAACCAATGACCCAGATGTGATTTTCGCTGGCGAAAATAGCTTTACTTAGGTGATCAGTCGAGTTCGCCGACAGCGGCTTAGCTAAAGATGCGTGCAGGGGTGTTTAGCAGGTATAAAGGTTTAAGCTAATCCGCCGCCGGATAAACGCGCACCGCCCGCCGCGCCTCGCGCCGGATAAGCCCGGTGATCGTCTCGACGGTTCCGTCGAGATAGCTGCGACCGTCGGGGAGGTAGCTCGCGTCGTCTAAGTAACCTCCCGGCCCGGTGTGGTCGGTCGGCCCCATGGCGATGAGGTCGATTAGCCCGCGCTTTTTGGCGCGGTTCCAGGGCGACGGGATAAACGGCCAGCGTCCCGGAAAAAAGACGTTGCCTAGACGCTGCACGTTGTCGCGCTCCCCGTAGAGGTGGTAGAGGTGCTCGAGCGTCAGCAGCCCGGGGTCGGCGCTCATCACCCCACCGAGTGAGATGATCGACACCGGCGCGCGGACGCTGATCCTTAGGTGCGGCGCGGCCCCAAGCGCGACCTGCCCGCCCCCTGAGTAGCCGATAAGCGTCACCGGGACGCCGCTGTGGGCCGCGTAGCCATGACGGAGAAGCCCGTTTAAGATCATGTTGGCCGAGCCCTGGTTGTAGATAGGACCGTAACGGCTGTCGGCGGAGACCGCGACCTGCCAGAGGTTGCGGATGTTGATTAAAAAACCCGCCACGCCCGGCCCACCGACCTTGGTCCGGTGCGCCCAGCGCCAAAACCACGAGAACACCCGGCGACCTGTAAGCGGTCGCCCGCTGACCGAATAGGGGAAGATGTCGTCGATCAGCACGGCGTCCGTGTCAGCGAGTTCACGTTTCAGGCGTCCTAAAAAGGCAAGCTCGCGTTCGGCGAAGGTTTCACCGGAGACGCTGTTGATGCCCGACAAAAAGACGACGAAACGGCTTGCGTCTGCCGCAGGTGTCCCGGTCTCCACGGGTTCTTCGTCGTCGCCGTACCACCCGGCCCACCAGCCGAGCGCCTCGAAAGGGGAGAGGACCCCGGCGATCAGAAAGACCACGAAGAAGAGGCCCAAGAAGAGGAGGGGCTCGGGCACTACGCCCGCTCCCGCGTTTTACGAGGGTCCGGATCGAGGTGCGCGCGCGGACGTTGCGGCAGCGCGAAAAGTTCGCGTAACTCCTCCCGGCTCGTTGCCAAGGGCGCACCGGCTACCCGCCGCCGGAGCCAGCGCACCCCGCCGATCAGCGGCCTCCCGACCGTGCGCTGGACCAGCTGCAAAAAAAGCCATCCCAAAAAGGCGCATAACAGCGCCTGCCAGACGCCGAGTCCCAAAACAACCTGCACCCCTCGGACGACCCCTACCAGACTCCACACCGAGAGCAGCAGGCTGATGGGGTTGCCGAAATAGGGGGCGAGGATAAAAAACGAGAACAAGTAGGGCGCGTACCCCAAGCTGACGGCCCGCACGATGACGCTAAAGGCGACCTCACGGCCAAACACCTGCGTGGCGACCAGCCAGACGCTGAGCGCCAGGAAAAAAAAGCTGAAGGTAAACACACTGGCCGAAAAGAGAAGCGAAAACACAAAGCGCCGCTTTTTAACCCGGCTGGCAAACAAGACCAGCGACTGCCCGAGCGCTTCGGAAAAGCCCGCCAGCACGACGACGAGGGTGACCAAGGTGTCGCGCCAGGGAGCCCTCTGCACGAGCAGATGCACCCCCTCGTCAAACGTCAGGGCGCGCCCGACGACGCTAAAAAATTCAAAGAACTCGAGCACCCGAAACCCCAACCCTACCCTACTGCAAAGTCCCGCACAAAACCGCTCGGGGGTACGGCCAAGCTAGCCGTCCTGACAGCTTGGGCAGAGGCCGTAGAGCGTCAGCTCGTGGTGTTTGACGGCGAAGCCGCCGGGGAGAGTGACCCCCTCCAAAACGGCTACCGGGCAGCTCGCGGTCAGTTCAAAGACGTTTTCACAGGTTTGGCAGCGGAAGTGGTGATGATGGCCGCGCCCCGCGACCTCGAAGCGGGCGCTTTCACCGGGCAGGTGTACCAGGATAATCTCACCGGCCTCTTCCAACGTGCCCAGGTTGCGGTAGACCGTGGCCAGACCGAGCCCCGCGTGGGTCTCCCGGGCAGCGTCTAAAACTTCTTGGGGCGTCAGCGGGCCGGGAGCGTGCTCAAGAGCGTCCAAGATGGCGCGGCGCTGGGCGGTCTGACGTTTCATGGGATCAGTTTACCAAATAGTTACGAAGTGAGACCGCGTTATCTTTACGTAGGCACCGAGCGTGGGATTACCTGCGGCGGTTGCTTACGGAAGCTGTTGTCGGATACCCCGGAGAAGCGGAGTGTAGCTTGACAAAGAGGAGCGCGGCTAGCTAGCATAATTCTTACTGATAAATAATTATCAGTAAAGAGGCAAAGATGGCAGACGGACCCCGCGTCAAGGTTTTGCTCCGCTCGGCGGAGGGCACCGGTATGGTCTACGCGACGACGAAAAATCGGCGCACAACGACCCACAAGCTCGAGCTGAAAAAGTACGACCCCAAACTCCGCAAGCACGTGCTCTTTCGTGAGGTCAAAGCGTGACCGGCAACCGGAAAAGGGTTTCCTTGGCCCTTCTACTCGCCTTGGGAACGACCGGAGTCTCTGCCCAAGCCGACACCCCGCCCACAGAGCCTGAGTACAGTGACGCCCACGAAGCCGCCGGAGGACTCGAGCACCATTTCCGTTCTCGACCTCACTACGGGCGAGGTGCTGAGCAGCTTTTCAACCCCCGGCGTGGCGGGTTCGGCCTACGCGTCGCCGAGCGGACAGTACGGCATGGTCGTTCACCGCGACGAGAACCGCGTCTCAGTCATCTATTCGGGGCTGCCTTTGGAGGATCACGGCGACCACGCCGACTTGGTGCAGGGCGCACCCCGCGTCTTGCATACGCTCAACGTCGGGCGGGAACCGACGCACTATTGGGCACACGGCGACGAGATGGTGATCTTTAACGACGCCGACGGCACCATTGCGGTATTAGACGAGGACGCCTTCGGCCTGTCGCTCGACTTTGCCGAGGTTAGGGCCGCGCAACCCGATCACGGCGCGGCGGTCATCTTGGGAGACACAGTATTAGCCGGATACTACGAGCTTGGAAGGGTGGACGCCTATAGCCGTGACGGTGAACTTTTAAAAACGCTTGACGGTTGCCCCGGCCTTCACGGTGAAGCGACGCTCGGCGACGTAGCCGCGTTCGGTTGTGAAGACGGCGTCCTGCTCGTTCACGCCCATGACGGCAACGTCAGCGCTACCAAACTCGCCAATCCCTCCGGTACCGGAGAGGACGTTCACGTCGGGACGCTCCGGGCACACGACGACGCGGGCGTGTTCGTCGGCAACTTCGGCGAGGGTCTGGTCTGGATCGACCCGGAGGCCGAAACGATGACGGTCACCAAGACGGAGGCTACACCGCTGCGCTTCGAGTTCGACGGCGAAGGCGAGCACGTGCTCGCGCTGACCGCTGACGGGATGTTTCACGTGCTGCGGGCCGCCACCAGCGAAGTTCGTGACAGCGTCCGGGTTATGGAGCCGATTGATGTCAGCGGCGGCTACGGCAGCTACGACGCGCCGAGTCTGGCAGTGGCTGAGGGTGCGGCTTATATAGGTGTGCCCGCCGCTGCACAGATTGCCGAAGTTCACCTGGACGACGTGACGGTGGCGCGACGCCTGAATGTATCGGGAACGCCGAGCAGCCTAGCGGTATTGGCTCTGGGGGGCGGCACCACCCACTAGATGAACACCAATTTCACTGAACCTTTGCGCGACGTTCCTTTGACCGTGGTGGGAGGGCGCGGGCCGCACGGCCTCGCCCTTCACCTGTGGCTGCAAGACCGAGGGCTGAGCGGCTACCGGCTGGTCGACGCGGCGGACGACTGGCTGCCGCTCTACGGGCCAGACGGGCCGATGCAGGCCGTCGGCGAACTGCGGAGCCCGCGTGAGCTGGACTTCTCGCTCGGGTGCGCGGAAAGGGAGATGGCCCGATTTGTCGATGAAGACGGCTCGAGGCCTCTGGCAAACGTCTACTCGCTACAAGACGCCGCTTGCGAAACGTTCAATCTATCTGCGACTCCAGAAAACCGCGCCCCGCGGCTTGCCTTCTGGCGCTACGCGGGCTGCGTCGCGCGCCGGAGCGGAGCCGACGCCCACGTCTTGAAAGCCGAGGTAGTGCGGCTCGAGCCCGTCTCTCAACGTGTTCAAGATACCTGGCGAGTTCACCTGGCCGATGGTCGTAGTTTTGAGACCGCTGCGGTTGTGCTGGCAACGGGCCTGAAACCGCACCTGCGAATTCCGCTGCCGTGGCGGGTATGGTGGCAACACCTCCCCGAAAAAAACAAAGCGCACGCGCTCGAGCTGCGCTATCAAGAATTAGCGGGTAAACGGGTCGCCGTGGTCGGTTCGGCCAACGTCGCTACCTGGGAGGCGGCCATCTGCGCGGCGGAGCGGGGCGCGAAGGTCACGCTGCTCTCGAGGGCACCTGCCCCTATCGAGTGGCAACTGCCCTTTCCGGGCGGCTGGTTCAGGGCGGACGGCGTGGCGGCGTTTATGGCGCTCCCGGCGGCCAAGCGCCTCCGCGTCCTTAAAAAGACGCACATTCCCAACACGTCGCTGCCGGGACTCGCCGCTCGGGCCGAGGCGCTCGGGGTACGAGTTTTACATTATGCCCGCGTGCAGTACGCGACGCCCTTATGGAGCGGGGTGCAGCTTCAGTACAAAACCGTCGCGGGCGACTACGCCGAGTATTTCGACCTGCTCGTTGCGGCAACCGGCGTCTCGCCGCGCCTGCGCGAGCTGCCGCTCATCGCCGACGCCGCGCGTGAATGTAAAGCGCCGGTCGTGGTCGGCGGCCCGGTCCGGCACCGTCCGATTCTGGACGACACCGGGCGCTGGAAAAACCTGCCGCCCCTCTACCCGATGGGGGCGCACGCGCTGATGCGAGCCGGATTCGGGGCCAACACGCTGGCGAGTGCGGCGGTGTATCTGCCACTGACGCTGCCGCATATCGTCAAAAGTGCGGGACTCGAGTCGGCGCTACCTACAAGGGAGATAACCTATGCCTAGACAGTGCTTTATCACGGGTAAAAAAACACGCCGGGTCAAAACGAGCGTGCGGAGCGGGTCGCCTAAAAAGCGCGGCGGCGTCGGTCTCAAATGCACGGGTGTGCGTAAACGCACGCAGAAGCCGAACTTACAGAAGAAGACGCTCTGGCTAGGTGGCAGAGCCCAACGGGTCTGGGTGAGCACCAAGGCGTTGCGGGGCCTCGACCCCGCCTCTCTGACGGCTCCCAGCAAAACCTCACGCGGGCGCTGAATTTAGCAAACAAACACCAATCACCTACAGCACTAAACAGCAACGTTCAACCCACCGAGAAGGAGATACTCATGAAAAACTCGCTGTTCTCACCCTTGGTATTCTCGTCTTCAGTTCGGCCTCTGCCCAGGCGCAAGGCGCAGAAATCCAGGGGGAGCTTGGCGACTTCGACATCGCCACGTACGCAGGAAAACACACCATGCTCGTCTCGTGGGGCGGCTGGTGTACGCCTTGCTGGCAGAAGATGGAGGAGATCAGCGCGCTGCGCGACCGCTACGGCGACAAACTGACGGTGGTCGGCATCGTACATCAGGCCGACCCCGAGTGGACCGCCGCGTTGGTCGAACGCTTTGGCCTCGATTTTCCGGTCTACACCGACCAGTCCGGGTTTGGCGTCACCGAGCAATTCGGCCTCGAGCTGATGCCTGAGTTCGTCAAGTTCTACGCGCCGGATGGTCATGAGATCAGCACCCTCAAGTGGGTGCCACTGGACGAAATCCGTGCGGAGCTGATCAAGCTCGAGCTGTGAGCCTGGTCGTGAGCGCCTTTGCTGCGGGCGCGGTGGCGGCTGTGAATCCCTGCGGCTTCGCGCTGCTGCCTGCGTTTTTAGGGCAGTTCTTGGCGAAAGGTAAAGGGGCCGGTGAGCATGGCACCCGCCAGCGGCTCGGGGCAGGGTTGCTCTTAGGGACGCTGCTGACACTCGGACTGCTGAGCGTCTTCGCCCTGATCGGGCTCCTTATCGGTACGGTCGGCTACACCCTAGGGCGCTACTTTCCGCATTTGGGGTTACTCGTCGCCGCGCTACTGCTGATCTTCGGTGTGTACACCCTCTCCGGGCGCGAGCTCCAGTTCCGGACAGGGCTGCTGGCACCTGAAGGGCGCGGGGCAGGGTCGCTTTTCCTTTTCGGGGCGACGTACGGGTTGGCGAGTCTGGGCTGCGCGCTGGCCGAGTTCCTGATCGTGACGGGATTAGCACTCTCTCAAGGGGGCGGGATGGCGTTCCTGATCTTCGCGGCCTATGGGCTGGGGATGGGGGCGGTGCTGAGCGCTCTCGGGCTGACGGTGGCGCTCGGCAAGGGGGCGTTTGTTCACCTCTTGCGCCGCGCTGGAGCCCATGTTCAGGCGCTGAGCGGGGTGCTGCTGGTGGGTGCGGGGGGTTACCTGATCGCGTATAATCTCGGCTTCCTGGCTTTCGACTACGCCTTGGGCCGGTGGTTCGGGGCAGGGGCCGCGCTGGCAGCGCTTTTGGTAGGGGTGGCGCTGCGCATTTTTGGACACCCTAAAGAGGTGATGTCGCTATGATGGAAACGCCGAGAACGGTCTTTCAACCTGTCAAAGGGACGCTCAGCGAGCTGCTGTCACGGTGGGCGAGGCTCGAGCCTGGGCGCTGCCGCCACGAAAGAGCGTGTTACCTCGTCAACATCGGCGAGCACTGGCACATCCTGTGCGGCGACGACAACACCCTCGGGGCGCTGCAACAGAGCTTTTTACAGGTGGCGCTGCAAGACGCCCTCGCCGAACACGCTTTCAACTGGACACTCGGCGTCTACGACAGCTCGGCTTCAGCTGCGATCACGACTGACGACAAGATCACCTACGAAATTACCACCCACAGTGAAGCGATGTCGCTCCTGTGGGTCTATCTCGAGACACTTTCCCCAACCCTCTGCGGGCTGAACGCCTGAAGGAGTCGAAAATGGCACGCAAAGGTCTGGTCGCCAAAAATAAGCAACGTCAACAACTCGTGGACAAGTACGCTGAGAAACGCCGCACGCTCAAAGCGGCAGGAGATTACCACGGGCTACAAAACCTGCCCCGCGACGCCTCGCCGACGCAGCTCAAGAACCGCTGCCGGGTGACGGGCCGTGGGCGCGGTTATCTCCGTGATTTTGACGTGTCGCGTATCGTCTTTCGGGAGATGGCGAACGCCGGGTACTTGCCGGGGGTTAGAAAGGCGAGTTGGTGAGCACGGCGTCATCTGGGGCGTCAGAGAGCATCTGGGCGAGCGAGGACGAAGCCAAGCTCCTGCGCCGCCGCGCCTTCCACTTCTGGAATCCGGACTACCTGGAGCGGGTCGCGCTGCCTATCTTAGAGCCTCCCGAAGGGGCGCAGGTCTTGGACGTGGGTAGCGGCTACGGCGGCCTCACCCTGCCGCTCGCTAGGGCGCGGCCTGACCTCCGGATCACGGGATTCGACGCCGAAGCGAAGGCCGTCGCCGAGGCTGCGGGGCTCGCCCAAAACCTCGGCGCGACGAACGTAAACTTTGTGGAGGGCGACGCGAACGCCCTACCTTTTGTGGATTCGAGCTTCGATTTGGTCTGCTGCCAGACACTCCTAACCCACGTTCCGGAACCCGAACGGGTGCTGGCTGAAATGGTCCGCGTGCTGAAACCCGGCGGGCACCTTTTTGTTGTCGAGTACCACCACCTCGGAGCCTTTTCGTTGTTCGACGACGCAGTTGCTGAAGATTTGGAGGGACGGCTCGAGCGCTTCCGCTTTTCGCAGCTCTATATCGAGGGCAAAAAGCACCTGGGCCGGGGCGACGACACCTTCGGCGTCCGCGTGCCCTTCGTGGTGCAGGACATGGGTTTGGAGGTGCTGGACGTACGCAAGAACGACCGCGCCTGGCACGCCTTTTCGCCCTACCACAAAGAGAACGAGAGGATCGGGCTCGCCGTCACGCGCGACTTCGCGGAGCCTACAGGTGAGACGATGCGTGCTTGGACGGGTGAGAATCTGCGGGCGGGCGGGGCAAATGGCGAGGACGTGCGGCGCTACTTTGAGCTTACCGATGACCCCAAGCTGAAGGCCGGGACTCGAGACCGTATAGACGCCGGGACGTACCGCTACCTGAGTTCATTCACCTTCTACCTGACCTTCGCGCGCAAACCCGTGAGCGGCTCCTGACCGACACGCACGCTGACCCTGCGGGATACCGTCGACGTTCTAACGCCGCCCACGCGGATCGAGCACGTCGCGCAGCCCGTCGCCGAGCAGGTTAAACGAGAGCACCGTGAGCAAAATCGCCACGGCGGGCGCGGTCGAAGCCCACGGCGCTTCAGCGATGAAGTTGCGCGTTTCCGAAACCATCGCCCCCCATTCGGGCGTCGGCGGTTGCGCCCCGAAACCGATGAACCCGAGACCCGCCGCCGTCAGGATGGCCCCGCCGATGTCAAAGCTCGCCTGTACAAGAAGTGGCGCGAGGCTGTTGGGCAACAGGTGCCGCCACGCGACGCGGCCCTGTGAGGCCCCGAGCGCCCGCGCCGCGCCCACGAAATCGCGTTCTTTAAGCGTCAGGACCTGCGCCCGCATCAGCCGCGCGTAGTTGGGCCACGACACCGCCGCAACGGCGATCATCACGTTGGTGAGGTTTGGGCCGAGGGCCGCGGAGATGGCCATCGCCAAAATAAGCGCCGGGAACGCCAGAAAGATGTCCGTTAGGCGCATCAGCAGGTCGTCCGGAACGCCGCCCAGAAGCCCGGCGGCGAGCCCGACGGCGGCCCCGACCGATAGCGACAGCGCCACCACTAAAAGCCCGATGTAGAGCGACACCCGTGAGCCGATGAGAACGCGCGAGAATACGTCGCGTCCGAGCTGATCGGTACCCAATACGTGCGCGCCACTCGGCGGTTGCAGACGGGCGGCGAGGTCTTGCTGTAAGGGGTCGCCCGCGAAGAGCGGCGCGCAAAGCGCCAGCAGCACCAGCGCCAAGGTCAACGAGCCCCCCAAAA
>CADCWP010000003.1:0-294 GCA_902806425.1 uncultured Truepera sp. | reverse complement strand
GGCGCAGCGCAGGGTTCCTGAACCGAGGGGCCGCCGGAACCTGCGCGACCAGCGTGTTGGGCAGCGGTTCAGGCATACGAGATGCGGGGGTCGAAGAAGGCGTACAGCAGGTCGACGAGGAGGTTGATGAGCGCGTAGGTAAGGCCCGCGACGAGCGTCACGCCCATGACGGCGGGGAAGTCCAGGCCTATGGCGCTCGAGGTCGCGTAGGAGCCGATGCCCGGCCACGAGAAGATGGTCTCGGTCAGCACGGCTCCGGTAAGCAAACTCCCCAACACGTTCGCCGAAAAACCC
>CADCWP010000002.1:1923-44681 GCA_902806425.1 uncultured Truepera sp. | reverse complement strand
TGCCAGACCCGATTTTGCTGTGGAACGAAGTCGCACTCGAAGCCAACCGCGTCAGTCATACCAACGGACAGGGTGAACAAAACGGACCGACGCTAAGTTCCCGCGCGTTGGCGATTGTTCACTTAGCGATGTATGACGCTTATGCCGGTGTCGATACGGCGGCTGGCCTCACGCCTTACTTGCCCAGCCCGGCGTCACCTGCTCCGGGCACATCAGTCGATGCGGCAGTCGCGGCGGCCGCTCACACAACCTTGTCAAAATTGTTTCCGAGTCAAGTGCCGTTCTTTGACTCCATCCTGGCCGGAGCAGGCGACAAGGCCAATGCCAGTCACGGCTTCGGAGTGGCCGTCGCCAACGCAATTCTGATGGACAGGACGGGCGACCCTGGCGCTGGCTCGACTACCTATAAGCCTTCGCCGGATCGCGGCAAACATCGCCCCGACCCTGACAATCCTACCCAGGGGTTTCACGCTCCAGACTATGGAAAGCAGTCAAAAGGCTTTGCCATCACGGTGCGGCATGCTCTGGCTAAGCCGCCGTTCGACGGCCCCGGCTCCTCGAGTAGCTCTAAGGCTGAGTACAAAAGAGCCTTGAGAGAAGTGCGCGGCAGAGGCATCAAGCCTGAACTGATGGGAACTCTGCCTAATTTCGCACCCGGCAGGACCGTCGATCAAACGCTCATCGGCATTTACTGGGCGTATGATGGCGTGCCTCAACTGGGCACGCCGCCCCGTCTGTACAACCAGATCATTCGCAAGGTTGCAATCAACGAACCCAATCCTGCCACCGGAGCGCCCAACACACCGGCACAAAACGCTCGATTGTTTGCGCTCGTGAACGTGGCGATGGCCGATGCTGGCATCCTAGCCTGGGAACAAAAGTACATTCACGAATACTGGCGGCCGGTGGTCGGCATCCGCGAACATGACACATCAATGGGGCCGGGCGCGACAGTAGGTAAGGACAACATATCCAACGACTGCGACCCATTGTGGCTACCTCTAGGTGCGCCTAATACCAACCGCATTGGGAAGAACTTCACACCTCCCTTCCCAGCCTATCCGTCGGGCCACGCCACTTTCGGTGCTGCCGCCTTCCACATTACGCGACTCTTCTATGGTCAGGGTGGAAGATATGGCAATCAAAGCCTGGACAACGATGCCTTATTCGACGGTCTTGACTTTGTATCCGATGAGTTCAATGGCATCAACACGGACAACACCGGAGCAGTGAGACCCAGGCACCTACGCAGTTTCCCCAAAGCCCCGCCGAACTCCAGCGACCCCAAGGGGTTGTGGCAAATGATTCTGGAAAACGGGCGTAGTCGCGTCTACCTGGGCGTCCACTGGGTCTTTGATGCCTTCGTTGTCACCGACAAAAATGACCCTAAGCCCGATGTCTACAGAACGGACGACGATGGAAATCCCTACGGAGGCGTGCCGCTGGGTCTTCTCATCGCGGAAGATATTTTTGATGCCGCTAACGGGAACGGGCCGCAAAAACCGGCCTCCCCACCACCGCCACTCCCCTCTGCTGCGCCGCTGGAGCGGACTGAAGCCCACGGAAGCCGCTTTTTGCAGTGATGGCTCACTAGATCCGTCACCTCGTCAAGACGGGCGCTCCCAGCAAGCTACGTGTGTCTTGGTAGGAATGCCCGTTATAATATAGCAGGCAAAGCGGTCTCAGCCGCATACGCCAATGTGTAAGGCAAGAGTAAGAGTTTAAAGACCTAATCCGTCTGACGTAGAGTCAATCTATGACCATCTGGCCCCTTCAAGCCCGCATCAGCCGCCACCTCCTCTTCTGGAGCGCCCTCAGCATCACCGGGGGCGCTCTGCTGCTGTTTGCCACTCCTTTCTGGCGCGGCGTCGGACTCCAAGCTCTGGTCTGGGGCACCGTAGACGCCGCCATCGCCCTTTTCGGCCTACTGTCGCTGCGCCGCAAACAGCGACGTCCCGACGCCAACGAACTGGAGACGCTGGGGCGCAAAGCGCGTAACCTCCGCCGCCTGCTGCTGATCAACGCCGGGCTCGACGTGCTCTATATCGTCGTCGGCATAGCCGTCCTGGACAGCTTCACGACCGACTTCGCACGCGGCAATGGCGTCGGCATCATCGTTCAGGGCGGGTTTCTGCTCCTGTTCGATGCGTTTTATGCCTATCAGGTGCAGCGCAGCAGTAAGGTGATGGCATGACCTTTATTAAACCGCCCAAACTTCAAGCGGGTGACACTGTGGCGGCGATTTCGCTCTCGAGCGGCGCGGCGGGCGAGTTTCCACAAGTTTACAGAGTCGCCAAGCAAAACGTAGAGCAAACTTTGGGCGTGCGCCTCATCGAAACGCCCAATGCGCTCAGGGATAACGGCTGGCTCTATAGAAATCCGGAGGCTCGAGCCGACGACCTGCACTGGGCGCTGCAAAACCCTGAGGTCAAAGGGATGGTCAGTACCATCGGCGGCTGCGAGTCGGTGCGGGTGCTGCCGTTTGTCAACCCTGAGCTGATTCGCGCCAATCCCAAGGTGCTGCTCGGCTATTCAGACACGACGGTCACGCAGTTGGCGTTTCTAAATGCCGGAGTCGTCTCACTGTACGGCCCGAGCCTGATGTCCGGCTTTGCCGACTTAGAAGCGTTTCCGTACGCCGAAACTTGGGCGAAGCGGCTTTTAGGCGGCTGGCACGGCCCTTACGAAGCGTCCGAAACGTGGACCGAAGACCTCTCCGACTGGAACGCGACCGACTTTGAGGCCGAAGTCGCGCGTTCAAAGACGCTGCACCCCGGCGGCTGGAGGTGGCTGCAAGGGGAAATGAGAGCCGACGGTCACGTCATCGGCGGCTGTATCGAGGTCTTGGAAATGCTTAAAGGTACGCGCTTCTGGCCTAGCTCAGAGCTGTGGCGGGGAGCGGTGCTCTTCTTTGAGACGAGCGAGGATAGACCGTCACCCGACCAGGTCGAATATTGGCTCCGCAACTACGCCACGCAAGGCATTCTGGGTGAAGCGGCGGCGCTGCTCATCGCTAGGCCACGCGGTTACACACCGGAGCAGAAAGAGGCGCTCCGGTGTGTCGTCAAAAAGGTTCTTTTAGAAGTTGACCGCGCCGACATGCCCGTGGTGACGGACGTGGACATCGGTCACACCAGCCCGATGATGACGCTGCCGCTCGGCTGCCGGGTGGCGGTAGATGCTGAGAAACGGACAGTAGAACTGCTCGAGCCCGCCGTCAGCTAGCGACCTCCGAGACGGCTTGCTCGGTAACGCCTACAGCTTCTCTTACGTCCGCACCGGAGCGGGCTAATGTAAGCAGGGTGTTTGATTCGTGGAGTTTTTCACCTGCCGCTACGCCTACCGGCATGACCCTGCACCACAAATCGAGAAAGACCTGTACGTTCGGGGAGGTGCCGCGCGAGTGGGCGTCGGTTTGAAGGGCGATCAAATAGGTTTCTAAGGGCGACTCCTCCAGCGACGTGACCCGAATTCCTTCTTGGCGGATGTACGGCACTGTCTCAAAGTGTGCCGCTGACCCCGCCCAAGGGTCTCTCGAGGCGTAGGTCAGACCGCCTAAACTGCTCATCCGCGCCGCGCCCACGCAGAGTGGTCAGGGCTCGGTGGTTGTCAGCAGCGTGCAGCAGAACGGAAAGTTGAGCAACGCGTTCACCTCGGCGTGTGCGAACGAGTGACGGCGCGGCCATTTTACAGGGGTTTAACGCGGTCTTCGTGGCGCAGCCCTTTGGTGTTCCGCTCACGCCCGCCCTCGTTGGAGCAATTTTTCTGAGCGCGCTGCTCGTCTCGTTTAGCACCGCCGGGGTGCTGGGGTCAGGCATCATCATGACGACCGTTTTAGGCGCGGCGGGGGTGCCGCTCGAGGGCGTCGCCTTAGTCGCCGGGGTCGACCGCTTTACCGACGGCTTCCGGACGGCTCTAGATGTGGTCGGCAACACCGCCAACGCTGTACTTTTAGGCCGTTGGGAAGACCGTAGCGGCCGACGATAACGCCCTGGGACGTTGTTTTTAGGGACAAAGAGGCACACACTAGGCTATGTCACCAGCAGAGCAGGCAAATACGCGCGTACTCGTCACGGGCGCTACCGGCTACATCGGCGGGCGGCTCGTCCCACGGCTTTTAGCGGCGGGCCTCACGGTTTGTTGTTTGGCTCGTGATAAGGAGCGGCTGCGGGGCAAGGCGTGGTTTGACGACGTCGAGGTCGTCGAAGGCGACGTGCTCAACTCGGAGCTGAGCGCCGCGCTGACGGGCGTACATACCGCCTACTACCTGGTGCACTCGATGGGCGCAGCCGCGCCAGGGTTTGAAGACCGCGACCTGCGGGCGGCGCGCAACTTCGCCGCCGCCGCCCGAGGGGCCGGAGTGCGGCACATCGTCTATTTGGGAGGGCTCGGCGCGGGACACAAGGGGATGTCCAGACACCTCGCCTCGAGGCAGGAGACCGGGCGCGCACTCGCCTCCGCCGGGGTGCCGGTGACCGAGTTCCGAGCCGCCATCATCGTCGGCTCGGGGAGCATCTCGTTTGAGATGATGCGCTACCTTACCGAACGGCTGCCAGTCATGATTACCCCCAAGTGGGTCGAGACAAAGGTGCAGCCCATCGCCATCCGCGACGTGCTCTCGTATCTGCAAGGAGCTTTGGAGCGCCCGCCGGAGGGCCACCACACCGTCGAGATCGGCGGCCCCAACGTGATGACCTACCGCGAGATGATGCTGACCTACGCGCGCCTACGTGGGCTTCGGCGGCGGATGTTTTCGACCCCGATTTTGAGCCCGAAACTGTCGTCTTACTGGGTCAACCTCATCACCCCGATTCCGGCGTCCATCGCCCGCCCCTTGGTCGAAGGTCTGACGAGCGAAGTCGTCGTCGACCACCCTGAAGCGGCCACAGCCTACGGGGTGCGCCCCATCTCGTACGAAACGGCTGTAAAACTCGCCCTCGACCGCACCACGCAGGGGGCTATCGAAACGCTCTGGAGCGGCGCGCTCTCTTCGGTGCCGCGTGGTACCCCGGACGCTCGCAAACTCCGCGATACCCAGGGGATGCTCTTCGACCGACGCGTTCGGCACGTTCGAGCAGACCGTAAAAACGCCTTTCGGGCAGTTCTTAGGATCGGTGGCGAAGAAGGCTGGTACACCTTCGACTGGCTTTGGCAGCTGCGCGGCATTTTAGACCGGCTCGTCGGCGGTGTCGGGATGCGGCGCGGGCGACGCGACCCGGAATGGCTTCAAGCCGGAGACGCGCTCGACTTCTGGCGGGTCGAATCTGTGGTGCCCGGAGATCACCTGCAACTCCGCGCCGAGATGAAGTTGCCGGGGCGGGCGTGGCTGCGCTTCGACGTGTGGGAAGCTGACGGCGAGAGCGTGGTGCGGCAGACGGCTTTTTTTGAACCCAAGGGACTGTTCGGACTTCTCTACTGGTGGACGGTGTACCCGTTTCACCTGTTTATCTTTCCGTCGATGCTTGAGGCTATCGGCAGGCGGGCCGAGGCGCTCGAGCGCGAAACGCACGGTCAGCTCCATCTCGCTTAGCTAGGGGGATCAAGCCAGGGAAAGCCGTAAGGGTTCTGTAGCGCCCTTCGGCTGACGACCTCGTCGTTGTAGCGCGAACTTGGTCTAGAAAGGGGAAGTCCTCCGGCGTGACGCGCAGCTTAGCGAGCGGGTGTATCGGCGAGGGTGACGCCCAGTGAGGCTCGAGCACCTCAAAGCCGCCTTGGTAGGGCGGTTGCCGACTAAAGCTGCCTTTGGGAAGTATGTAGACTGTGCCCTCGCGCCAGGGATGACGCCGCTGCACGGCCTCGGTTAGTGAAAAAAAGCAGTGCGTTTGGGAGAACGTCTCGTCGGGCAGCCCGAACCGGAGTGCGCCGTTAGGCATCACGAGCGAGTAGCTGGTGCGGTCAAGTACCGCGTAGAATATCGGCCAGATAGGATCGTCTGACGCAAAAACAGCCGTCTGTTTGCTGAAGTCGTCGGGAGAACGGTCCTTCGGGGCGCGCGGGCTAAATGCGCGGATGTTCGGGTTGCCCGACCCGTGAAGTACCACGGCTTTACGTGTGACCAGCCCGTCGAGAAATGCCCATTTCGGCAACGGGGAGCCCTCCAAGGGTTCGCCCGACACGGAGGCTATCTTGTGGGCAAAGATGTGCTCCAATTCGCCTTGAATGCCCGCGTCATAGTGGAGCGTGGGTTTAGAAAGCCAGTAAGACGGAATCACCTAGCGCGCCCGCGCCAGCTCGCGCTCCGCAAGGCTTACAAGCGCCGTTTTAGCAGCCCCGTCTCCAAACACCGTCAGCGCCTCTTTCGCCGCCCCGGCTGCCCCGGTGATCTCCGTGCGGGCTAGGACGTCTGCGCCGTGTTCGTGTACCAAGTCGGCCATGCGCGCAACGTCTCCCGTCTCCGACGCGTGACGGCGCAAAATTGTACGCGCCTCCGCGACGCCTGCGCCCAGCAGCTTCAAAATCGCAAACGTTGCTTTACCTTCGCGCAGGTCGCCGCCGACGGGTTTGCCGAGCGCCACGGCGTCCCCTAGGAGGTCTAAGTAGTCGTCTTGCATCTGAAACGCGCGCCCGTAGTGCATTCCGAAGTCGCGCAGGGCTCGGCGCTCACGCTCTGGAGCTGCCGTCAGGAGCGCAACACCCTCCAAGGCCGCCGCCAGCAGCACCGCCGTCTTGCCGTCTATGATGGTGAAGTAGTTTTCCAGCGAATAGGTCTCGAGCGTCGCCATCTGGAACTCGAGCACCTGGGCCTCACATAGTCGCGCCGCTGTATCTGAGAGCAGCATGGTCAAGTCCGGGCTCCCGGAACGCGCCAGGATCGCCAGCACACGGGCCAGCATAAAGTCGCCCGACATCACGCTGACAACGTTGCCGTAACGCCGAAACGCGGCGTCGACGCCGCGCCGGGTGTTGGCGTCGTCGATGAGGTCGTCGTGCAGTAGGGACGCCGAGTGCAGCAGCTCGACCGCTAAAGCGACCTGCATAGCCTGTTCACGGCCCGCAGCTAACAGCCGACCCGCTAAAAAGGTCAGGCTCGGGCGCAAGCGTTTGCCTCCCGCGCTGACCAAGTCCTCCCCTATGGCCCCGATAAAAGCTACGGGCGAACGCAGTTCCGCCCCCAGCTGCGTTTCAAAATCTTCCAACTCAGTCTGAATAAGCTCGAGCACAAGCTAGTATAGGGGCTGAGGTTAAAGATTAAAGCGCGGTAGGCGTAGAAGCGCCCTCTACACCGGGACCTCTTAAAGGTAGGCCGAAACCTCTAGTTCACCTGAACGGAGACGTTGGCGCTCGCTTTGTTGCCGTCTTCATCTCTCACCGTGTAGGTAAAGATGTCTTCGCCGGTAAAACCCTCGGGCGGGGTGTAGCTGATGGTCTTGCTGTCTCTGCTGATCTCTACCGAGCCTCCCTGCCGTGGGCTCGTCGCCGCGACGATGGTGAGGGCTCGAGCGCTAGGTTTGTCATTACCAAGCACGTCAATGGTGACAGGCTGACCGGACGCCGTTTCGGCGGTGTCCTCTACAGCGTCGACACCCCCGTTGGGGGGACCGGTGACCGTAACGGTGACCTCTTTTGACGCGGCGGCTGCCGTACCGTTTGTGGCGGTGATCGTGTAGGTTGTCGTCTGAGTTGGCTTGACCGTAACCTGCTTATCTTCGTCGGCCGTGACATCGCCGACACCGGGACTGATCGTTACTTCTGTTGTAGTGCCGTCAATTTCCCAAGAAAGTGTGGAGGCTTGCCCACTCGTCACCGAGGTAGGGCTGGCTACAAAGCTCGTAATGGTCGGTGGGGTCACGTCACCGTCATCACCACCGTCCCCGACGGTAATCGTAGCCTCATCCGAGGCCGTTCCACCGTTGCCGTCGGTGACCACGACCGTCGCCGTATACCTGCCAGCGGCGTCGTAAGTCACCGACTGCGTGCTGCCGTCCAGCGCGGTTTCGCCGTTACCGAAGTCCCACATGTAGGTCAGCTCGTCGTTCTCAGCGTCTGTTGCAGAGGCCGTCAGGGCGACCGTAAGAGGGGCGTCGCCTTCGGTTGGGCTGGCGCTTAGCGTAACGGTGGGCGCTTCGTTGTCGGTCCCACCGCCCCCGCCGCCATCGTCGTCACCACCTACAGTAACGGTGATCTCATCGGTAGCTTGCCCACCATTACCGTCCATGACCATGACCGTAGCGGTGTAGTCGCCCGCCTCATCATAGGTGACACTCTGAGAGGTGCCGCTAAGGGCCGTGTCACCGTTGCCAAAGTCCCACAAGTAAGAGAGCGTGTCGCCGTCGGCGTCCTGCGCGTCAGCAGAAAAATCTACAGTTAAAGGGGCGTCGCCCGAGGCCGGGGTAGCGCTCAGCGAGACGGTCGGCGCTTGGTTGTCGTCCGGGTCAACAGGCGGGTCGGGAGTAACAGGGGGTTCAGGATCGACTGGCGGGTCGGGGGTGACCGGAGGCTCAGGGTCGACCGGGGTTTCAGTCTCTTCGGCGACCTCAAAGGTAAAGACGGCTTCGTTAGGAACGAGCACGCCGTTTACAGCGACCAACCGCACGGTTTGCGTCCCGGCTGTGAGGCCCTCCTCACGGACGTTAAATGAGGTTGGCGTAGCCGGGTTGATTTCGATAGCTGCGCCGTTTAGAAAGGCGCTAAAGCTGCGGATGCCCGTTTCCGGATCGGTGGCCTGTCCGGTCAGGGTGACCGGCCCGGTGTAGGGAGGGCCGTCGCCGGAGGCGGAAAAGGTGATGGCGGGGCGGCTACCGTCAGCCGCGACAGTAAGAACCGCCGCCTCGCTGAGCTGCCCAGTGGTGTCGCTCGCCAAGGCGCGCAGCTGCGACCCGACCAAACCGCTGGGGCTTCCCGGAATCGGCACCGACGGGTAGTTGCTGCGCGGTGCCGGAAAGATAAACGGGTTTTTAAACGCCTGACCGTCGCTTTCAAAAAACGTTCCCATCGAGGTGTCGTTAAACAGTAGTTCGACGCTGTCTACGCCTAACGCGTCCGAAACCGTGACGTAGACGGAGATGGGATTTTCCGTCGTCTGTCCGGTGACCGGGTCGTACTGTTGCGCCGCCGCGACCAAAAGCGCCCCGGTCCTAGGTTTGCGGGCGTCGACGCCGTCGACAAGTGCGCCAGCCCGACCCCCGACGAGCGGCCCGTCGACATGCGAGATAGCGACCGCCGGGTTGTCGCTGAGCGAGAGGCTCGAGTCATCTCCACCGCAGGAAGTGAGTAAAAGGGCAAAAACTAACCCTGCGCTACGCCACCCCATCTACTGCGCTGTGCCAAGTGGGATTTGAATCGCTATCTGATAGGGGTCCTCCGTACGAAAAGGCCGTTGCAAGTCGTCAGTGCCATAGAAATAAATATTGGCGTACGCACCTACCGCACCGCCGATTCCCACGAGGTCATAAAGCTGAATTGCGACGTCAATTGGAACCATAAAGCTGGGCGGCGAGTTGCGTGCGGGCCCGCGTGCAAAGGCAGCACCTTCCGAGTTAGCGGTGCAGTAGTCAAAGGCGGGCTCAGGGTCGGGCTCTCTCAGCTCGTCACAGACGATTCCAGGCGGAACGTACACGCTCAAGCTACCGCTGCTGCGCTGAACATAATCACCGGGGAAAGCTGGGTTGTTACTGGCCTCGTAATACTCGATGTCATACCCTTCAATCGTCGCACCTACAGCACCGGCCTTACTTGCAAAGGTCACGATATGCGATGGGATTATAAACTCAACGGCTCCAGTTTCCGCGTCGAGGTCGACATCAAAGCCTAGAGGATTGGGATCAACCCCGACGTCAAACGCGTAGGGCGCAGCGCTGGACCCACCGCCGCAGGCGCTCAGCAGGGGAAGCAGCAGTAGAGGTGTCAGCAAGGCGTAGCCCCGAACGTTCTTCATATCGTCCAGGATAAGCCGCACGTTCGGGGTCGCTCAGTAAAAAGGCCACAGCACCTACAGCAACCTTTTAAGCCCTAATTTACAGGGTCGCACGACGAGCTGAGCACTCAACCGGCAAAAACGCAAACCGCCTGTGTAGCACAAAGTTTCAGAGCTCGAAAGCCGTTCGTGTAAACAAAAGTCCGCCGTTGCAACGCGAGCGGCAACCTTTGTGGAAGCGCAGATGTGAAAAAACCAGCTTAGGTCGTTAGACCAACTCTTCACGAAGTTGTGGATTTAGGATGTAGAACGACAGCCGTTTAAGGCCCGCCAGAAAGTCCACGGGTTCAACATGGACCTCTTTGGGTACATCTATGATCGTCGGTGCAAAGTTGAGGATGCCTCTGACGCCCGCGCGCACAAGCGCGTCGGCAGCCCCCTGCGCGGCGGTCTGCGGCACCGTAATAAACCCGATGTCGATACCTTTTTCGCGGACGACCCTAGGCAGCTCGTCGATATGGTCGATTTTTACGCCTCCAAGCTCGAAGCCTACCTTGTTCGGGTCGATATCGAAGGCACCTTTAAGCACGAAGTCGTAGTCGCTAAAATTCGGATAATGCAAAATAGCCTCGCCGAGCCGCCCAACTCCTACGATGGCCGCGCTCCAGGGGCGCGTGAGCCCCAAGATGCGGCGCAGCTCGCGGCGCAGCGTCGGCACCGTGTAGCCCGCGCCGCGCGTGCCGAAGCGACCGAAGTACGCTAGATCTTTACGCACCTGAAACGCCGAGACCTGCGCCTCGTCGGCGAGGTGTTCCGACGAGGTTTTTTTGACTCCCTGAGCCTCGAGCTGTGTCAGGATTCGCAGGTAGGTAACTAGGCGGCTGACGGTAGCGGTCGGGACGGAGGACATTCAGCGCGTGACCGGAAACGAATCCACAATCCCCTCAGCGGTAAGACGCTGCTGAGTCCGGGTGAGCTGTGCGCCGCCGAAGGGTCCGACAAAAAGCCGGACCAAGCCGCTGGCATCTTCGCTACGCGTAACGTCTAAGCCGAGCCCCTCAAGCTGCGACCGAAGCGGTTGAGCGCTCTCATTAGAAGCAAACGCCCCTACCTGCAAAAACCGCTCTCCCGCCCCGCTCACCGAGCCTGCGGGTTGCGTTTGGGTGCCCGTGTTCTCGGTCGCTACCCTGTCACCGTCAACGTCCCCAGCGTCCGCTAGCTCGGCCCCGGTGATCTCAGCCGCTTCGTTTGTACCTGTAGCCGCTGTAGCAGTGCCCGGTGTACCCGTACCCAACTGCGCTGAGGCGGCGTTGGTATCACCGTCCGAACCGTTGTCGGCCGTGTTCTCATTATCCCTGTTGTAGGTGTAGACGAGCGCGTCACCTCCAGCCGCAATAATGCGTTCGGCAGCCGAGTCAGCGTCGGCGCGAGTGGTATACGGCCCGACCCAAAGCAGATAGAGGTCGTCTTGCTGCTCGACGGCAACTTCATAACCACTGTCGCGGTACTTCTGGGCAAGGTCGCTAGCAGCGTCCCTCGAGGGCGTCGCCCCCGCCGCAACCCGGTATCCCCCGCTGGCCGAAGCCTCCGGCAGTGTCCCGTCAACCTGCGAGGTCGCGCCCGCAAGGTTTTGTGTCCCCTCTTGCGGCGCGGCGGTCTCTACACTTGTACCTGTATTCACGCGGCCCGTACCGCTATCCACCTCTTGCCCCGGTACCTCGGGAACAAACACGTCGAAGTTATCTTGGGTCTGCACCGGGTCCGTCCCAGCCGCGTCCTCTCCGGACGTAGCTGCTGTTCCCGCAACGTCGGCGTTCGAGCCGGTAGCGGAGCCACCTGCGGTGCCGGTAGTGTCCGTAAGAGGGAGTTCGGGGGGGCCGTCTCGCCGCACGAGCGAGGCCAGCGAGCCGCCGCTCAGCAAAGTAGCAACGATCATCGCAATTACGGCGACGAGCGCGACACCGATAAGCAGGTCGGGCCAGTTGCGTCTAAACCAATCCATGGCCCCTATTGTAAGACCAAATGCACCCAGGCGTGACGACTCGGGTGTGGGCGTCCAGTAAACCACTGTTACCCGCACTGCGCGAAACCAGAAAAAGCTCTATTCGAAGTACTCGCTCAGCGCAGCTTGAGCCGGTTCATAGCCGAGTTCTGAAGCCTGCGTCCAGGCCCGCTGCGCCTCGTCACCCCGTCCCTGTGAGAAGAGCGACCACCCGAGGTTGTAAAACGCTTCTGGGTCCTCACGGTTCTGCTCTATAATCAGGGTGTAGACGCTCTCGGCGTCGGCGTAGCGCTCGGAGGCCAGGTAGGCAGCCCCTAAGTTGAGGCGAGCGTCCAGGTTGCTCGGGTCGAGCGTAGCCGCACGCTCGTAAAACGAGACCGCTTCGGTGTAGTCGCCCTGTCCGTAGTATGCGAGACCGACCCATAAAAGGGCCTGTGCGTCGTTCGGACGCGCCTCGGCAACCTCACGCAGGGCGATGAGCGCGCCCCGGAGGTTGCCAAGGCGGTACAGCGCGCGCCCGATGATGGCGGTCGCGTCCAGGCGCAGACGGCGATCATCGAGGCGGCGGGCAGCGGCTTCGGCGGCGCGCTGCGCTTCGGCGGGTTGGGCGAGCTGATCGTAGGCAGTCGCCAACGCCAGAAACACCTCACCGGTGACCTCCCCTTGGGCGCGCTCGGCCTCGAGCGCACGTTGGAGCGGCGCTAGCGCCGCCTGCGGCTGCCCCCCCTCGAGGTAGCTCACCCCCAGGTTGTAAAACGCCCCTCCGGAGCTCGGCGTCAGGGCGGTGGCGGCGGCAAACGACGCCGTAGCCGCCGCCCTGCGGCCTAGGCTGCGCTGCAAAAGCCCGAGCTGTAAAAGCACGTCCGCCTCAACCTGCGCGTTTTTGTCCGCGGCGGCGCGGCGGCGGGCGCGGTTAAGGGCGCTCAGCGCGTAATCGGTCTGATTGGCCTGCAAATAGATGTTAGCGATCAGGGTACTTGCGCGGAGGTCGCCGCCGCCCGCCTCGAGCGCCGTCAGCGCCGGGAGCGCCTCGAGTCCGCGGTCGGCGCGGTAGAGTGCCTCGCTTCGGGCGAGCACAAGGTCCGGCGTGCGCCCCGAGAGGGTGATCGCCGCGCCGTACGCGTCGGCGGCCTCCTCGAAGCGGCCCAAAACCTCGAGCTGCCCCGCTAAGCCCAACTGCGCGTCTGCCCGCACCGTCCGGCCCGCCTCGGGCGACGCCTGTGCGAGCGCCTCCTCAAACGCCGCGACCGCGTCCTCGCTGCGCCTGAGCCGAGCCAGTGTGACAGCGCGGTTAAAGTGACCGTCGAAACGTTCCGGGAAAAGCCGCGTCACCTCACCGAACTCGAACAGCGCGGCGCGGAGATTGTTGCGGCTGTATTCGCTGAGCCCCAGACCGAAGTGCGCGTCGGCGGACAGATAGTCAAGCGAGATCGCCTCTAAAAAACTGGCTTTGGCCCGCCCCGATTGTCCAAGCTCGAGCTGGAGTTGGCCAAGGTCGAGCCAAGCGTTGAGGTCGTCCGGTCGGGCCTGAACGCGCCCCTGCAAGTGGGTAAGGCGGTCCAACGTCTCCGCTGGTACCGCCCGGGTTTGGCGTGGCGCGGCCTGCGTCTGGGCCTGCGCGGCCCATGCGGGCTGAGCAGAGACCGGAAGCCCGAGAAACGCTGCGAGTAGAACCGGATAAACCCTCATAGGTAGCCGCATGGTACGGCTCCGACGGCCAAAGGAGTGTTAAATCGTGCACCCCCGCCTACGCCACGCGAGAGTGTAGGCTTCGGGCTAAAGCTACTTCCACCTTTCATCACCCCTAAGGCCGAACCGGTGATCAAGCCGTAAAAGCCGGAACACCTACTGTTTACGGTGGCAGCTAGAGCTACGGTGCGTCATGTCTTTAGAGGTCATCAGCGCAGGTTTCGGACGGACCGGTACCACGTCGCTTAAAGCGGCCCTCGAAAAACTCGGCTTCGGCAGGTGCTACCACATGATGGAAGTCTTTCGGCGTCCCGAGCACGTTCCCTTGTGGCTGGCCGTCAACCGAGGAGAGCCCGCCGAGTGGGAGGCGCTTTTCGGCGATTACAGGGCAGCTGTGGACTGGCCTATTTGTACCTTTTACAAGGAGATGATGCAGAGGTATCCGGAGGCTAAGGTGCTGGTGTCGGTCCGCGACCCGGAGAGGTGGTACGAAAGCACCCTCAGGACTATCTACACCATGAAGCGGCAACGTCCGCCCGCGTCGTGGCTGTTCGCCGCCATCCCCCAAGTGCGGAGGTTTGCGCGCATGGTCGATACCATCGTCTGGCAGGGTACCTTCGGGGGAAGATTTGAGGACAAGACCTACGCGATAGAGGTGTTTAACGCACACATCGAAGAGGTCAAGCGTACGGTGCCGCCGGAGAAGCTGCTGGTCTTCGACGTCAGGGAAGGGTGGGAACCCCTATGCGCCTTTCTGGGCGTCCCTGTTCCTGAGGGGCCGTTTCCTCACCTGAACGACAGGGCGGACTTCGCGGAGCAGGCGAGCTGGCGTTTTTTCGCGCGCGTTTTGAGGCGGCGGTAGCATAAGCCCGGTTCGCCCGTGCACTCGCTAGCCCCGCGTCAGCGCCAACTGCCCGCACGCCCCACCAGTGTCGCGGCCCCGGCTGAAACGCACCGAGACGGACACCCCGGCCCGCACCAAAACCTTTTCAAAGCGTTCAATGGTGACGCGGGAGCTCGAGCGAAACCTCGCCTCGCCCCAAGGGTTAAAAGGAATTAGATTGACGTGCGCGACCAGACCCGAGAGCCGCTCGACCAACCCCTCGGCCTGCCAGAGCGCGTCGTTTACGCCGTCCAGCATGGTGTACTCGATGGTGACGCGCCGCCCTCCCGCGTTCTGCCAGTCGTGCAGCGAGGCGATGATGTCGTCCAGCGAGTGTGCGTGCGCGGTCGGTATGATGTGGCGGCGCGTCTCCTCGTCCGGTGCGTGCAGCGACACCGCCAGCACCAGGGGCAGCTTTTCGGCGGCGAGCTTGCGGATGCGTCCCGGCAGGCCGACGGTCGAGAGCGTGATGCGGCGCGGCGACATCTCCAAACCTTGCGGATGGATCATCGTGCGAACCGCGCCCAGCGCGTTGTCGTAGTTTAAGAGCGCCTCGCCCATACCCATGAGAACGACGTTGCGCACCTCACGCGGCGAAAAACCCTCGCCGACCGCGACTGCCAAAAGCTGCCCAACGATCTCGGCGCGGCTTAGGTTGCGGCCAAAACCGAGCGCGCCCGTCGCGCAGAAGGCGCACCCCGCCGGGCAACCCACCATCGACGACAAGCAGAGCGTCTTACGTCCGCTGTAGGGCATATAGACGGCTTCGGTCTGTCTGCCATCGGCGAGCGTAAAGAGGTAGCGCACCGAGGCGTCGTGCGACCTGAAGCGTTCGCTGCGGGTAAAGGGGATGAGGCTGTAGCCGGTTTCCAGTTCGGTACGCCACGACGCGGGCAGGTTGCTCATGGCGGCGAAGCTGCTCGCGCCGTGAAGGTACACCCAGTCGGCCAGCTGACGGCGGCGGTAGGGCTGTCCTTCGGGAGCGGGCAAGGCGTCCGGCTCGAGCCCCAGCAGGCTCGGCTTGGTAGTTTCGCTCACGTGGCCTCCACCGGGGGTGCGTCTTGGGGCAGAACGAAAAACGGCAACTGTTCGCGCAGCGGCTCGAGTTCAGCGCGCAGGCGGGTAAACGTCTCCCCGTCGAGGTACGAAGCCGACGCCCTGAGTAGCCCTAGATAGTAGACGGCTACGAGGTCGGCGTGCTCAGGGGTCAGTTCGGCACGTTCCCGCTGGGTCAGCAGTCCCTCAACAAACGCGCCCGACGACTCGAGCGCGCCGCAGCCACCCCCTTCGATCACCCGTTCTAAAAACGCGATACTCTCACCTGGGTTGTGCCAGAAACCGAAGTTGAGCGCCTCGGTGAGCGCCTCGACCTGGCGCAATTGTCCTCGGTAGTCGGGGCTTTTTAGGAGCTCTTTAGCTAAGACCTGACGCTCGAGCCGCCGCGCTGCGTATTCGGAAATCGACAAATAGCCCGTAGGCCGCGCCCTACCGCCGACAAGCGCCCGCAAGCGGTAGGCCAAGACGTAATCCTGATATTCCAGCAGCTGCTCCATAGGTCTATCCATGGGTCTAGACGTCACAGCTCTATTCTAGGAGACTTCAGGCGGACGCGGCGCGTTCGCAACGACTAACGTGACCTCACGTGGATTTAGCCATACCCGCCGGGCCGTGACCTTATGTTTTGCAAACACGGCTGGGCTATAGTGCTCATAAACCAACGTCTGAGCGGCGCACGGCAGCGCGCAGCGCGCCTAAAGCGCGCCCAAAGGAGCGACTTGTGAGCAGCAAAAAAGCAAAGGTCTTGGGAATGGTCTTAGCCGGGGGGCGGGGCTCGAGGCTCGAGCCGTTAACCGCCAAACGGACAAAACCCGCCGTTCCCTTCGGCAGCAAATACCGCATCATCGACTTTGCCCTAAACAACATGATGAATTCAGAAATCTACAGCATGTACGTGTTGACGCAGTTTAAGGCGCAGTCCTTAACCGAACATATCCAGCGCAACTGGCGCTTCGGGTCGTTTTTAGACAGCTACTTCATCACCTTGGCCCCCGCGCAGATGTACCGCTACGACGAGTTGGGCGAGCAGTGGTACCGGGGTACCGCCGACGCGATCTATCAAAACGTCCACCTCATTCACAATAACGAGGCCGATCTGGTAGCGATATTTTCGGGTGACCACATCTACAAGATGGACATCCGCCACATGATCACGCAGCATCAGGAGAGCGGCGCGGACGTCACTGTCGCGGCCTATCCAACCCCGGTCGCGGACGCTACTCGCTTCGGCGTCTTGCAGGTCGACACGGACTTTAACATCACCGAGTTTCAGGAAAAACCCGCCAAGCCCAACCCTATTCCCGGCAGAGACACGCACGCACTGGCCTCGATGGGCAACTACATTTTTTCCACGGAGGCTTTGGTCGATCTTTTGACCAAAGACGCCGCGATTGAAGAATCGTCGCACGACTTCGGTCACAACATCGTGCCGATGGCGATGGAGGACGGCTACAGGGTGATGGCCTACGACTTCGCCACGAATCCCATACCCGGTCAAACGGGTCCCAACACCTACTGGCGCGACGTCGGCACTCTGGATTCGTACTGGGAGGCCAACATGGATTTGGTCGCGGTTAAACCCGAGTTCGATTTGTACAACTACGAATGGCCGCTACGCACCTCAGCCGAGTTTTCGCCGCCCGCCAAATTCGTTCATGAGGAGCACAATCGGCGCGGGCAGGCGTTTAACTCGCTTGTCGCCGGGGGCGTGATCGTCTCCGGCGCGACGCTGCGGCACTCGGTCTTGGCGCGGCGTATCCGGGTTCATTCCCACACCTTGATCGAAAACTCGGTCATCATGGACAACTGCGAAATTGGTCGGCACTGCACGATCCGCAACGCTATTTTGGACAAAAACGTCTCCGTGCGAGAAGGCACGCAGATCGGCGTCAACTTGGACGACGACCGTGCCAGGGGCTTTAAGGTCACCGACCGCGGCGTGGTAGCCGTTCCTAAAGGCTACCGCTTTTAGGGTCCAGGAAAGGCCTTTTAGACGCTTGGCGAACGGCTCGGCGGGCACTTCTTTGGTCCGACAGCTTACAGCCCGACGGGATGCGGAGGTGCTACCATACTCCTACTGAACACGCCCGCTCTAACGCCTTTCTATGCTGTACGCCCCACGGGCGGGTTACGCAGCACGCCCTCTGGAGGCACCCTTTGAAACGAACGTTTAACCCCTGGTTTTTTGTCATCCTGATCATCTTAGGGGTGGTGGTCTTTAACCAGTTTAACGCGCGGCCCCCCGGCAGCGAAATCTCCTATTCGACATTTACCAACCTCGTCGAAGGGGGCAAAGTTGCTGAGGTCGTAATCGAGCAAAACACGATCCGCGGCGAACTTAAGGCGGAGACGCAAGTCGACGAGGACGGTCAGACGCGGGCCATCCGTTCGTTTCAGGTCACGACCGTCGAGGACCCGACGCTTATCCCCCTGTTGCAGGAAAACGGCGTCTCGCTCGAGGGGCGCGTCCCGTCTCCCTGGCCCGGTCTGCTCTTTTCGTTTTTGCCTATCGTGATCCTGATCGGCTTCTTCTGGTTCGTCTTTATGCGCGCCCAGGGTGGCCCGAGCCAGGTCATGCAGTTCGGGCAGTCGAAAGCCAAGACCTACGGGCGCGAAAACAAAGTCAAGACGACCTTTGACGACGTCGCCGGGCACGAAGAGGCCAAGCAAGAACTTAAAGAGGTCGTCGACTTTCTTAAAAATCCGCAAAAATATCTGCGCATCGGCGCGGAGATCCCCAAGGGAATGCTGCTCGTCGGGCCTCCCGGAACGGGCAAGACGCTGCTCGCGCGGGCTGTCGCAGGCGAGGCGGGCGTACCGTTTCTGACAGTTTCGGCAAGTGAGTTTATGGAGATGTTCGTGGGCGTCGGTGCGAGCCGTGTTCGTAATCTGTTTGAAGAGGCGCGCAAGGCAAGTCCGGCAATCATCTTTATCGACGAGTTGGACTCCATCGGGCGACGGCGCGGAGCCGGGATTGGCGGCGGTCACGACGAGCGCGAGCAGACGTTAAACCAAATCTTGTCCGAGATGGATGGGTTCGAGAAGGACACCTCGGTGATTATCATCGCAGCTACGAACCGCCCGGACATTCTGGACCCGGCGCTCCTCCGTCCGGGCCGCTTCGACCGGCAGGTCACGATTGGCCTACCGACGCAGCGCGAACGCGAACAGGTCTTGCGCGTCCACGTCCGCAACAAGCCGATAGCCGACGACGTTAACCTCGAGCGTCTCGCCAGTGCGACCCCGATGTTCTCCGGAGCCGACCTGGAAAACCTCACGAACGAGGCTGCACTGATCGCCGCCCGCACCGGCAAGCAGCTCATCTCCTGGACGGACTTTAACGAGGCGTTAGACCGTATCGTGCTTGGCCTCCGGCGCGGGTCGCTGGTACCGAGCGATAAGGAGCGGCAGATTCTCGCCTTCCACGAAGCCGGTCACGCAGTCGCTTTCGCCTCGCAACCCGACCTCGGTCACATTCGTAAAGTCACCATCATGCCGCGCGGCGGGGCAGGCGGCTTTATGGCACCCTTGTCAAAAGAGGAGATGTTTTTCTCACGTGAACGCTTTCAGCAGCAGCTCGTCGTAGCCTTTGGCGGGCGGGTCGCCGAGAAAAAGCTTACCGGCACCATCTCGTCGGGCGCGTCGAATGACCTCAAACAGGCAACCGACATGGCGAAGCAGATGGTTTTCGACCTCGGTATGGGCGGCGAGGAGTTCGTCGCCTGGGGTTCGGATCAGGGGCCGGTATTCCTCGGCGGTGAGATAAGCCGCCGCAAGGACTTTTCCGAAGAGACCGCCCGTGAGCTAGAGGGTGAAGTCAACAAGATTCTCGAGGCTGCCTACAGCGCTACCGAGACGGTCATCAGCAACAACTGGGTGGCGGTAGAGGGTGTGGCTAGGGCGCTTTTAGAGCGCGAGACCATAGAGGGTACGCTAATCGAAAAAGCCTTTGAACGCGCCCGGGAGGGTATGAGCGCCGACGAGATCACCCGTATGATCGTTGCTGAGGTCGACGCTGCCGAACGCCGTATGGCCGCCGACGCGCAGCGCGCCGCCGAAGCCGACCGGCAGCGACGCGCCGAACGTCCGGCACCGACTATCGACCCGCGCCCGGCCTCCGAGGGGCCGCGCAGCTGAGGGTTGTTATAACTTGCAACTCGCACAAAAGGCGCGGCGTCCCCGCGCCTTTCTCTTTGGGTTCTTAGAGTAGCTAAACCTTAGGCTCGAGGCGTCACCCTGAATAGCAGATAGTAGAGCCCTCAGCTGCAAAAGCGTTCGCTGATAGATTGCTGGCCCTTGCCTGGTCCCTCAAAATGCCGGAAGTTTCGCCGGAAAAATTCAATCAGCCGCTCCGTGTTGGGGTCACCTCCAGCAAAAGGCGTATCAACGCCTCTTCTGCCTCAACAATGTGGTCGAAGGGAACGCTCACCATGGGGTGAAGCTTCGCGCCCAGAAACGACGCGCGCACGTCGGTGTAGAGAGCAGGCACTATTTATGATGCTGTTGCAGAATCCCGCGACCATTGGGGCACGTTAGCAAGAACCTATATTTTCGCGTGCGACCTAGTTGGCCTGTCCGCTCTGTGCGAGCGTTGCTCGGACCTTGTTCAGCCGTTCCGGCCGGGACCAGCGGCAATATACCAACACGTCTGGATAGCTCCGCGTAAGGCGAGGGCAAAGGGATCGTAACAGATGCCAGCCGCTAAGTGGTTTCCAACCCCTGCCATCTCCTTACGTCATAAGATAGTCAGGCGTGTTAGACGGCAAGTACGAGATCACCTCCGAGCGGGAACTAAGTTCCCGCGAGACGCTTTTCGGCGCGACCGCGCCGGACGGTACCGCGCTGCACATCTGCTGGTACGACCTCAGTGGCGCGGAGGACGAAAGGCGCTTTGAACGCTACCGAACGCTGCTGCGGCAACTTAGGCGGGAAGGGTACGCGGCCATCTACGACCTCGTCGCCCGTCCGGGAGCGCATTATGTGGCTTGGCGGGTGCCGGGAGAGGTGGGGGCTGCGCCGGTCACAGGTGAAGGTGGCCTCGAGGTTATAGAAACCCTTTTGGCCGCACACGGCCGCACTCTCAGCGAGGCCTGCATCTGCGCCCGACCGAACACACCGCCACAGGTCTACGCGCTCGCCTTTGAAAGCGCACAGGTTTCAGGGTCGCAGACGTTGCCTGAGGTGGGCGTGCCTACCGCAGTCTCGGCAGAAGCTGTGGATAACCTGTGGACAACGGTGCGGGTGACGCTTCGGCCCTGGGCGTTGGGTGGCATATTTGCTCTTACAGGGGTTCTGCTCCTGCTCTTTAGCGCCCAAAGGTCTCTGCAAAACGGTCTCGTCAACGTGCCGGACGTGCGCGGGCAGGAGGTCAACCACGCGCTACAGAGGCTTTATGAAACGGGCTTTAAGGGCGCGCCGGTCGCCCTCACCTCGGCGCGTCCGGCGGGTGAGGTGCTCGAGGTCAACCCTCCCGTCGGAACCTCGCTGCGACCCGGTCGCACGATAAGCGTTCGCTACGCGCTGCCCGCCGGACGCGCTCCCGAACCCGTCCCGGCGGTCACGGGAACAGCCCTGAAAAGCGCCGAGGCGGCGCTGCTTAAAGCGGGGTTTAGTGTAGGCGACGTTGCCCGCAGTTACAGCGCCGCGGGCGTCGGCACCGTGATCGCGCAGACGCCCGCAGCCGACAGCCTCACCGCCCAGGGGGGCCGGGTCGGGTTGCTGGTGAGCGACGGGCCCCGTGGAGCCCTCACCTTTTTGCCCGAGCTGACGGGCCTGGCCCTCGAGGACGCGTTAAGCCTCGCCGAAGCGTCGGGATTTGTGCGGGAGGCGGTGCGGCGCGAGCGCACCCCTGGAAACGGCGTCGCTGCCGGTACGGTTCTGGCGCAGAACATCGCACCCTTCGTAAGGGTGCCCGTGAAGGCGCAGCTCCGGCTCACGGTCGCCGAGAGCCGTGAGGTGTTGGCGCAGGGGAGCGGCACGCCCGACCTCGTCGGCTTAAGTCTCGGCGAAGCGCAAAGACGCGCCCGTGAGGCTGGCCTCAGCGTCACCGTCACCCGGAGCGTGAGCACCACCGAACTTCCAGACGGCGTCGTGCTGCAACGCCCGGTACCCGGCGCGCCGGTAGAGAGCGGCGTCGGCGTCACGGTAAATGAGCCCAACGCGCCACCGGTGGCGCTGCACTCCCCGGCACAGGCGTCGGTAACTACCGAGACAACCGGGGCCGTCCGCCGCGCCCGCTACGTCTGGCAGCTCGGAGAGGGCACTGAGGGGCAGCTCGCCAGCATTACGGTTGAACTCGAAGGCGGTGCCCGCGAGACCGTCATGCAGGGGCGGCGGGTCGGTGCTGACAAACGTTTGGAGGGAACCTACCTGACGACCGCGAGCGGCCCGCTGACTTTCAGGTTGACGCTGGATGGTACTCTCTACGGCGCGCCGCTCACGACCCAGCCGTAATCAAGGGATTGGTGCGCCGCTGAGCACCCAGCGGGCGTACAGTTCGGCGAAAGCCGCGTCGGTTCCGGGAGCCGTCTGCAAAAGATACCCCAGAAAGTCGCGCACATCTCCGGAACGGCTCGAGCTGAACAGGGCCGACCCGCTCTGTCCGGCAAAACGCCCCCGGGTGGGCTCCGGCAGCGTCTCGGCGGCAGCAGCGGCCGCCTGCGACAGCTCGCCGATAAGCGTTCGGAGCAGCACCCGGTCGTCGGCCGCTACATCCTGAGGGGCGTAGAGAGGCAGACCGGCGGCGAGACTTCGCAAGATGACGCCTCGGCCTAAGAGCTGCCGTACAAGCGACGGTGCCCGCGCCGCAACCCTGATCGGCACCGCCACCTGTCCCTCGCGCCCGCGCGCGCGCGCGGTGATGCTCAGCTGATAACGACCCGCTGACAGGGCGCGCGGCAACGTAAGCGCGGCGTCCTCGATTTCCAGAGCGACCGTATTCGGCGGCAGCGGATCGCGCTTTGTCGCCTCCGACTCAGCGACGACCTCTCCCGAAGCGTCACGCAACCGGAGCGTGATCCGCTGCGGCGACGGCAGTTCATCGCCTGGGGTTGAAAGCTCGAATCTAGTGTAGAGAACGTCGCCAGGCAGGTAGTCAGGAAACGCCAGCGCCTCCGGCCCGAGCCCGACCCGCGCGGCGGGAGCGATCCGCAGGGGCGGCGGCGGAGCCCGGAGCACCCTCGAGCGCTCTCCGGCCTCAGCGGCGAGCGCGCCGCGTCCCCGCTCGGCGTAGCGCGCGTACTGTTCGGCGGCCTCTCGGCCCCTACCCTCAGCCTCGAGCAGCGTCGCTAGCGCGTAGTGCACGCCCGGCACCTCCGGGTAACGGGTCAACGCGTCCCGCAGGTCGGCGGCGGCCGCCGGATCGAGGAGGCCGTCCGCCTCCAGATCGCGGGCAGCGGCCTCCGCGTAGGTGTCCAGCGCCACCCCCAGCCGTCCCGTCACGACCTCTACCAAACCCAGGTTATAGCGGGCGATGTGTTCGTTTGGGTTGAGCGCGAGCGCCTGTTCGGACGCGTTTTCGCTCTCGCCCAAAACACCCAAAAGGTAGTACGCCCAGCCTAGGTTCGTCCAGTAAAGGTCGCTGCTCGGTTCAAGGCGCGTCGCGGTGCGGAGCGCGACCGCCGCCGCGTTCGGGTCATTCTGGTCAAAGGCTCTTTGTGAAAGCCGCTCGTACGGATAGGCGAAAGCCGGGGCAAGGCGGGTCAGGCGGGCTGCCAAAACTTGCTCGAGCACGCCGTCCTGAAGCGTCTGCGCCACGAAAAGGCCGACGACAGAGATCCCTAGCGCGTTCGGCTCACGCTGCAACAACTCCTGAAGTTCAGCCCGAACAGCTTTAGTTGTAGCACGCTCAGCCTCACCCCTGCTGAGACGGTAGAGCAGCCCTTCAGCCGCAGCGAACGGATACGCGTCCGACCCATGGGCCAGCACATCGAAACCTGAGCGGGCCGCCGCGTCGGCCTCCCGCACGCTCAGCAGCACCTCCCAGAGCCTCGCCAGCGGCAGCTCGCTCCGCGAAAACGCGCGGGCGACGCTCGCCTCCCTGAGCGGTTCGGTGTTGAGCGCGACGACGGCGGCCAGGAGCGGATAGCGCGCCTGCGCCTGCGCCGGACGTTCCGAGAGAAGCGCCTCTAACGCCGAAGCGCGCCGTTTCCAACGCGCCTCGGCGCTCAGAGCCGCCGCCGCGCGCTGTATGAGCGGAGACGCCTCCTCTGGTAAACCACTCCCCAAGTTGACCAGGCCATCGACAAAGGTCCCGTAGGGCGACGACAGGTCGAGGCTGAGGCGAGCGTTGGGATCGGGGGTCAGCTCAGTAGCGCCAGCCAGAGCCGCCTGCGCCGCTCTGACCAGCCGGTCAGGAAAGGCTTCGGGCGCGCGAAAGAGAAGGCTTATTGTCCCCTCCTCACGGGCGACGAAAAGCTCGAGCTCGAGACCTGCCCCGGCGTAGCGAACCCGCCCAGTCACGACCGTTTCCAAGCTGAGCACCTCGCGCAGAAGCGTGGCGGCGTAGCGGCTGCCGGTCTGCCGACTCCCCAAAAGGTTCAGCGGGCTGATAAACGTGTCTTCTCCCAGCACGAGGGGCGGCACCAGCCCGAGCGCGAGTTCGGGGGGGATGCTCGGGTCGGTAAACGCGTGCGTCAAGCGGTCGGCGACGGCGACGCCTAGACGCGGCTCATCGCTGACAAAGGGGAATACGGCCAGACGGGGCTGCGCGGCAGCGACGCCGCCCAGAAGTGCAAACCAAACCACCAGCAGGCGCAGCGGCTTCACTCGAGCAGCCCCTCAAGCTCCTCTAAGATTGCTTCGGCTTCGCGGGTACCCCGGGTAATGATCATGATGGTGTTTTGCCCCGCCAGCGACCCGATGATCTCGTCGCGCTCGAGCTTGTCGATGACGTAGGCGATCCCCGTGGCGTGCCCCTCGTCGGTATTGACGATGATGATATTTTCACCGCGGTCGATGTCCCGGACAAACAGTCGGAAGCGCTGCTTGGGCTCGCCCAGCACGTCCTCTTGCGCTGCTAGCGGCGTCGAGCGGTAGCGGTGCTGACCGTCGCCTGCTGGAAGCCGTACGAGCCGCAACTCGTTGACGTCGCGGCTGATGGTCGCCTGCGTTACCCGGACCCCTCTCGAGGCCAGATGATCGGCCAGTTCGGACTGGGTCGAGATAAATTCGCTCTCGACGAGCTCTTCGATGAGCCTCTGTCTATACTCTTTACTCGGCATATTTATTCATTATAGCAGGTATTCTCTCCGGCGTAGACCCTCTTCAACGTCCCTTTCAGCAACTTTTTATTCGGCATGTTCAGCGCGTGACGCCCAGATGCCGAGTGCCCGGTCCAAGATCTGCTCGGCAACCGCGCGTTTGGACATCCGGGGCAGTTCGTCCACTCTTCCTTCAGGCGTAACGAACGTTACTTGGTTGTCGTCGCCGCCAAACGCCGAACCCTCACGGGTGGGGTAGTTCAAGAGAATGAAATCGAGCTGTTTGCGCCGCGCTTTATCCGCAGCCCTCTCCACACCCTGGTGCGTCTCCATCGCAAAGCCGACGACCACCTGCTGACGTTTGCGCGGGGCGAGCGTCAGCAAGATGTCGGGAGTGCGAACGAGTTCCAGGGTCTGCCGCTCGCCCCCCTTGGCTTTTTTTTCAGAGGCGATCTCGGCGGCCTGCCAGTCGGCGACGGCGGCGCTCATCACCACGAGGTCGGTAGCGTCAAAGTGCGCGCTAAGCGCCGCCAGCATCTCCTCGGCGCGCTCGACCCGCACGGTCGCAATACCCACCGGGTCGGCCAGAGTCACCGGACCCGTAACGAGCGTCACCCCGGCCCCTCGGTCGCGGGCGGCTTCGGCGACGGCAAAGCCCATCTTGCCCGAGGAAGGGTTCGAGAGGTAACGCACTGGGTCCAAGGGTTCGCGCGTCGGTCCCGCCGAGACCAGCACCCGTCTGCCCGCCAGGTCGCGGGGGCCGAGAAGTCCGGCGAGGTGCAAGGCGATCTCCTCGGGCTCCGGCATCCGGCCCACGCCGGAACCTTCGCCTTTGGCGGCGAGCAGCCCGTCAGCAGGTTCCAGGACGTGATGGCCGACGGCCCGAAGCGTGCGGACGTTTTCCTGCACGAGCGGGTGGTGCCACATGGCGGTGTTCATCGCCGGAACCCAGACGACCCGTGGGGTCCCGGCGACGATGAGGGCCGAAATCACGTCGTCGGCCCGCGCCGTAGCTGCGCTCGAGAGCGCGTCGGCGGTTGCCGGAGCGACCACGAGCACGTCCGCCCAACGTGCCCACGACAGATGCCGCGCCTCACCGTCCGGCCTGAACCAGGCGGCGCGGTCGAAGACCTCGCCACCCGCGGCGACCGCGAGCGACAGCTTGGTGACGAAGTGTAGCGCGTCGTCGGTGGCGGCGGCGCGCACCTCGTGACCCGCCCCGGCAAGACGCCGCAGCAAAGAGGGTGTTTTAAGCGCCGCCACACCGCCCGACGCGGCAACGATTACGCGCACGCCGCTCGCTTAAACCCTGTCCACGACTAAACCCTGCTCACGACAAGACCCTACTCGTCGTCATCGTCGTCGCGGGGCCGCCTCGAGACGCTGTACCCGCTCGGCTCCTCGCGGCGCTCGCGTTCGATCATGTTTCTGAGTTCGTCAGTGCTCGGCAGGTCGTCGCCCCAGCGGATGCCCGCGCCCTCCTCGAGCTCTTTCATGGCAATCGTCACCGTGTTACGGGTTTGCGGCTGCGCGTCCTTGGGCAAAACCGATGGGATACCGAGCTTGAGCTGTGCGGCGCGGCGGGCGGTCACCATTGAGAGGCGGTAGCGCGACTCGGTGAGCGTCATCAGGGTGTCGAAACCTTCTTGGGCCATCTTTAACTCCTCACGTTTGGGCCGGACCAACTTCAGGGACCCAAACCTCAGCCACTATGAAACGTCGTGACCAAAAGATATACCTTGGGGATTACATAAGGTACCCGCGAACACCCCAGTCCTCACAACTCGCGCAAAAAGTTGGCGATGTCGCGCCTACTTAACAGCGCCGTGCGGGCGCGCTCCGCGTAGATGATGCTACAAAAGTCGCGCACGGCGGTCGGCAGGGTGTCGTTGACGACCACGTACCCAAACTCCTTTACGGCGCGAATCTCCTCCCGCGCCCGCGCGAGTCGCTTCTGAATCCGGCTTTCGGAGTCAGTGCCGCGGCCGCGCAGGCGGCGCTCGAGCTCGCTGAGACTCGGCGGCGCGATAAAGATCATCACCGCCTCCGGCACTCTGCGCTTGACCTCGCGCGCGCCGACGAGCTCGAGTTCTAGAAGCACGTCCCGACCACCCGCGAGCGCCTCTTTAACCGGCGCAGCGGGGGTTCCGTAAAAGTCGTCGACGTACTCGGCGTGTTCTAAAAGCGCGTCCTCGGCCAAAAGTCTCTCGAACGCGGCTTTCTCGTAGAAGAAGTACTGCTTGCCGTGAACCTCGCCGGGGCGGCGGGGGCGGGTCGTCGCCGATACCGAAAAGAACAGCTCGTCGATGCTCGGCAGAGCGGCCTGCCGGATGGTGTCTTTGCCGACACCCGACGCGCCCGTCATCACGAACAGGATGCCCGGACGGTTAAACGGCACGGTGTCCAGCGGCTGGGCGTTGGGGGCGGAGCACGGAAACCGGCGTCAAGAGCATGGCAAAAATGTAACACGGGGGCGGTTGGAGGCGAGCTAGCTGATATTTCACACCGGCCCCTCGGCGCTAAAGCTATCCTAAGATTTCATGCCTTTCCCCGTAACCCCTCGACCCCTAGTGGTAGCTCTAGGGCAGCGGCTCCGGAAAAACGCGCCGTCTTTCCCCTTTCTCGGGCGTCTGCTGCTGGCGCTGTGCCTGCTCGGTCTAGGGTGGGGCGCGGCGCAAAACCGCTTGGACGACTACAGGCGTGCAGCAGGTAGTTTAGAGAAAAGTGTTTCGGTGTTTCCTGACGACCCAGTTGCGAGCCTCGACGCCCTGCGGCGTGCGGAGGCGGCCTTTGCACCCCTGTCCGAAGGTTTCGAGCCCGCCTTTAAACGGGGTTTAAGCGCAACCTTTACCCGCGCGGAAGCGGCCATCGTCAACCGCAGCGGGACCGACTTGCGCGTTCAGGCCGCCGTGTTGCGGGGCGGCTTTCAGCGCGTCCTCTACACACAGGCGCTCGAGCAGGCCGCCGGGGATAACCTGCCCCGTGCCCGCACGCTTCTAGATGTCTTGGCCGCCGACCTCGGGTTTGCAGGGCCGGTTGTCGGAACGGACCGGCAGGCGCTGCAAACCAGCTTTGAACGTCAGCTGGCGACCCTAGGCTTAGCGGGGTTGGACGTCCTCGGGGACGACAGGGAAAGCCGCTACGAAACCCTGGCGCGGCTCTACAGCTACGTGTTGGTAGTTCAAGACTCGCCGCGCCTCCCCGCAGCGACGCAGACAAACCTTTTAGGCGCGATTCAGGCGCTCGTCGCCGGTGAACCACCCGCGCCAGCCCTAGAGGCGGTGCGGGCGCAGTTCACACAGTTTAGGCGCGCAGCGCAGAGGACGCCGCCTGTAATCGCTCAAATACGTGCGCCCCAGACGAGTGTAAACCGGGCAGCCGAGACCGAGGCGAAGCCCATTAAAAACGTAACGAGAACCCTAACGGACACCGCAGGGGCTACCCCTGACGCACCCGTCACAAGGGCTGTAGACCAGACGGAGGACGCCTCAACCGGCGCGGTCTCAACCTCAGTCGAGCCGGAGGGTGCGCTTGGGTCCCTACGCGAACTGCGCGCACCCCTACTCATCGCCGCAGGATTGTTCGCGCTCGTCGCGCTCGCAGGGTCTTTGCGCGCCTTGCGCGGCGGCCTCTCGCCCTGGCAAAACGCAGCGCTCGCGCTCCTACTGTTACCCACCCTCGGCGAAGGGTTTATCGCGCTGGCGGAGACCTTGGGACCACGCGCCGAGTTGCCGCTGCTGACCGGACTCGGGCGTTACTCGGTGTTCACAAACCCGGTCACGCAGCTTGTCTGGCCGCTCTTGACGGCGGTAGCGGTTCTTTGTCTGGCGTTGGGCTGGCGTACCCCGGTACACGCGGCGAAGGACGCCGAGCTCAAGGCACCTTCCTCTAAACCATCCCCCTCAGAACCGGCGACGCATCCCCGACTCGCGGGTTCCAACCTTAACTGGGACGAAGACTTCTAAGGGTTATGGCCAACGCACTCTATAAAACTACCGTCCACGAACTCGAGGAACTCCTCTCCCCCCGCCTCGTCTCACAGGCGCTGCACGAGGGCCTTTCGGCTGTCGGCAAAACCGCCGACACGGTCTCGTCAAAAGACGCCGAGGCGATCCTCCGCAGCCGGGTGCTGCCGCGCCTGACGTCCTCGCTCGGTGAGGCCCAGGCCCAAGAGATTTTACAGGGACTTTTGGAGCGGCTTTCACAGGTACCGGATAACCCCCACACCCCGCCCCTGAGCCTCGGCGCGCAGGCTCAAGCGGTACGGCTTCTGCGGGACTCGCTAAAGCCGTTTAACATCTATTTCGAGTGGAGTGAGACGCAAAAACTGCGCGCGCAGCTCCTGCTCATCGAAGCCGAGCACGCCGCTGGGCGCGACGCGGGCGAGCTGATCGCCGCCGCACAGGTGCAGCTCGGCGTCCTGCACCAAAAGCTCAGCGACCAGCTCTCCGTGCAGGCGCGCGAGCTGACGGTCCTTGAAGCTGCGCTCTCAGAAAGCAGCAGTCTAAAAACCCCCAAAATCCGCCGTCTGGGCGGGCTGCTCGAGCTTATCCGCGGTGCCCAAGAGGCGCAGCAGCGCGCCCCCGCCGAGGTCGAGCGGGCGCACAAGTTAGCCGCTGACCTGCGCGCCGAGAAGTCCAGACTTCTGGGCGAAGAGGAGCGAGAGTTGCGCGTCTTGGCGGAGGAATTTAAGACGCTCTTAGACCACGAGCCCGCCCTCGCCGAGCGGCTTGTGGCACAGGGTCAGCTGGTCGAGGCGCAAACGCTGCTCGGCGAGGCGCTTCCCGCCTTCCGCGCTGAGCTAAGAGGTGCCCAAGACGGGCTTCGGGACGCCCTCCAAGCTGAGTTCGGGGCACTTTTAGACGAGGCGCAAGGTCCCGAGTTGCGCCAGGTGCTGACTCTAGCGCTCAAGGTTCTCGAGACCACCCTTACCCCCGCCGCCGACGTGCAGCGGGTACGCGACCTACATGCGGGCGGCGTCGGTAGCGCCGAACTCGCCGACTTTCACCGCTTAGAGGCCGAAGCCGAGCGTTACCGCGACCTGCCCAGCCCACTCGGTCAGGAGTTGACGGCGTTTCTGGAGACGGCGCGGGAGTCGCTCGAGCACAGCCTGCGCTTGCCCGAGCTAACAGAAGGTTGGACCCTGCTCGAGCGGGCGCAGGCCGAGGCGAAGGGGAGCGCGCAAAGGTTTACAGACCGCGTCGCCGCCGCCCAAAGCGCCGCCGCGCCGCTCGCTGCCCTCAACTCCGAAGAGGCGCTTACGTTGCGCTGGCGTCTGCGCGAGCTGAGCGCGCAGCAGGGGTCTGTGCACCGCGTGTCACCGAAACGTCTGGCGGAGTTGGAGGTGGGCTTACAGGAGGCGGAGGCCCTTATCGGCGGCCTACAAGACGAGTCCAGCGTAACCCGCGCCGTCGCCACTGAGCTGCTCCAAAGCGGTGCCCTAGACGACGTGCTGGATCTAAGCGCGTTTCCGAGGGCCTCATCATCGGCTTTGCAGGACTGGCTGGGCGACCAAGCTACCTACGAAGGCGTCGCGGGAATCGCCCTCTTCGCCGACGCCGACACGCTGGTCGCAGGCGAACTGCCGACCGATGTGGAGACGCTCAGGCGCACCGTGCGCCTCGCCAAACGCCGCGCCGACACCCTCGGGCTCGGTATCGGGCAGGGTGCGGCAACGTCCCTGACGGTCGAAACGCCGGAGCACACGCTGGTCGCCATGTGGCTGGCCCGCGCCCGCAGCTTGGTCCTGGTCACCCGCGCGCCGACCTGGGGGAGCTCGGCGCGGCAGCGGCTCGAGGACGCCTTACCCGAACTCGCCGCGCTTCTCACCTGACTTCTGCCCCGTCTAAGTGAGGCTGGAGCGGTTTTCGTACTTGGTAGAGTTGGGCGCAGGTCTCAGCTTCCGGTATTAGCCCGGAGTAGACGCGCCGGACAGTTCTCAGGGACATAACTTGCGACGCGAACCCCGCGTATAGCCATCTGCCTGAAGGACGTTCCGTTATGTCACCGAGCGTATCGGGCGTGGTAGCTGCAACGACGGGTTTTAAAATAGCTGCTGCGAGCTGTCATAGTGAAGAACGTGCCCAAGACCCTCTCTTCGCTGAGCGACACCGAGCAGCTTGCCAGGACGCTCGTACAGCACGCACCGCCTGGCACGCTGCTCGTTCTCAGCGGGCCGTTAGGCGCGGGCAAAACGACGCTGGTCCAGGCGCTCGGGCGGGCGCTCGGCAGCGCGGCTCAGATCAGCAGCCCTACCTACACGCTTATCCATGAGTACCCGACCCCAGCGGGCGTCCTCGTTCACATCGACGCCTACCGCTTGAGCGCTATCCGCTCGGACGTTGCCGAGGCACTTTTTGAACTGGGACTGGACGACTATCTGGAGCGGGCGCGGCTCGTCGCCGTCGAGTGGGGCGAGGCACTGCTGAGGGCGTTTCCAGAGGCGCTCATAGTAAACCTGTCGCTGACGGGCAACGCGCGGCGCGTTTACGTGACGCAAGGCGACAGAACACTCGTGTAACGCGCAGGTATGCTCCCTTTATGGTTTACCTCGGTCTCGACTGCGCGAGCCCCTACCTCGCCTTGGCGCTGTACCAAAACGGCGTTCTGGCGCGCTTTTGCGAGGAGGTAGGCCGCGACCACGCGGGGCGCATCACCGGAGCACTCGACGCTCTTTTTGCACAAGCCGGTCTCACACCTCACGACCTCGCGGGTGTCACCGTCGGCGTCGGACCGGGGTCGTATACCGGCCTGCGGGTCGGCGTCGCGGCGGCCAAAGGTATCGCCCAGGGCCTGGACCTCCCGTTGCGCGGCGAGAGCAGCCTGCTAGCGCTGGCGGCAACAGCGCTAGGCGAGGGCAGGCCGCGCGGCGTCGTCGCTCTAGACGCGCGGCGTGGGGGCGTCTACGCCGGGGTGTTTCGCTGGCGGCCCGAGGGTATCACGCAAGAAGGCGAGCTGGTTAAAGGTCAGCGAGAGACCCTTCAAGAACAAGGGCTGCCCTACTTTGAAGGAATACCCCCAGACGCCGCGTACCTAGCCCAGTGCGCCGCTCGCGGGGCAAACACCGTCACACCGCTTTACCTCTAGATCGGGTAATCTTGAAGAAGGTGCAGGGGTATACTAGGTATACTGTGAACCTGACCCTTCAAGCTCCCTGGGAGCGCGTTACCTCCGATGTTTAGACCGTTTCAAGAGATCGGCGTCGATCTAGGTACCGCGACGGTGCTCATCTACGTCAAGGGCAAGGGCATCATGCTCCGCGAGCCCTCGGTGATCGCCCTCGTCAAGGGTACAGGCGAGGTGCGGGCGGTCGGTGAGGAAGCCTACCGGATGCTTGGGCGCACCCCCGGCAGCATCGTCACGGTGCGGCCCATGCGCGACGGGGTGATCGCCGACTACACCCTGACCGAAAAGATGCTCAAGGCGTTTGTTCGCCGAGTGACGGGCGGCCCCAGCCGGTTTTTAGGTCAGAATGTGATGGTCTGCGTGCCGTCGGGCGTCACCGAGGTTGAAAAGCGCGCCGTCTTGCAGGCCGTGCGCGAGGTTGGGGCAAGGAAGGCGCTCCTGATCGAAGAACCGCTCGCCGCCGCTATCGGCGCGGGGCTCAGCGTCACCGAACCGACTGGCTCGATGGTGATCGACATCGGCGGGGGCACGACCGACGTCGCGGTCATCAGCTTGGGTGGGGTCGTCGTCGCCGAATCGTTGCGTATCGCCGGAAACGAGTTCGACGAGGCCATCGTCCGTTTTGTCCGGCATAAGGAAAGTATGCTCATCGGCGACCGCACGGCCGAGGAGATCAAACTGCGCGTCGGCGCGGCGAGCGTCAAAACCCCGGGCGAGGTCGGCAGCTTCGAGGTGCGCGGGCGCGACATCACCAGCGGCCTCCCAAAAACGGCGGTCGTGACCACCGACGACGTCGTCGAGGCGCTCCGCGACCCGTTAGAAAAGATTGCCGCCGGTGTGCAGCGGGTGTTGGAGACCGCCCCTCCCGAACTCATCTCGGACGTCATCGACAAGGGCATCATCATGACCGGGGGTGGCGCGCTGCTGCGCAACTTCGACGATATGCTCCGCCAGACGACCGGCATCCCGGTAGCGGTCGCCGAAAACGCCGCTGACTGCGTGGCTTTGGGCACCGGCAAGGCCCTTTCGATGACCGAATCCTTAGAGGACGCGCTCGTTTCGGATAGATTTTTGCGGCGCTAGGTTTTAAAACGCCAAGTTTTAAGACGTCTGGTTCTAGGGTGACGGGGTTCGACCCGCCGGGTTCTAAGTCGGCGGGCGGTAAGCTTGTAGGCATGACGGAGACCGTGACGACCATCAGCCCACCGACTCGGCAGACCTTGACACCCGTAAAGACGACCTCGTGACCAGGCGGGCTCTGCTGGGCGCGCTGCTGGCGCTTTTTTGCCTCTCGTACCCTGCAACATCCAGGGCAACACCCCAAACACCGTTTCAAAAACCGCCTCAAACGACAACTAAGGCGACGCCCCTGTTTCCACTCGCCGCGCTCGAGCCCGGCCAGACCGGCTACGCCCTCACCGCCGGAGCGGGCAACGTGATTGAACGCTTTAGTGTCGAGGTGCTGGCGCTCCAGCACGACGTCGGCACCGGATTCCCGGTCGTACTCGTGCGGGCGAGCGGGCCGCTTATCACCGCCGCCGGGGGCATCGCCTCGGGGATGAGCGGGAGCCCGGTGTATCTGGGGCACGTGGGCCGGGACGCGCTTCTAGGCGCGATCAGCTTTACCTTCCCGGAGACGACCGGTGGGCTCGGGCTCGTCACGCCGATAGCGACCATGCGCCGCGCCGACCCACGGACGCGGGATGTTGCCGCCTTCGGCCCTCAGTTCGACTTGGGGGACGCCGTTCCCGTGCGGACGCCGCTGCTGGTTTCAGGTCTTTCAGCGCGGGCGAGCACTTTTCTAGCGCCCCTATTCTCCGACGTGGTAGCGCCCGTACCGCTTCAAAGCGCCGGAGGACGGGCCGACGACGATGCATACCGGCTCGAGCCCGGAAGCGCCGTCAGCGCCCAACTCGTGCGGGGCGACGTTACGGTGGCAGCGGTCGGCACCGTGACGCTCCTTGAGGGCGATGCGTTCTGGGCCTTTGGGCACCCGCTGGTCGGGCGCGGCGCGGTCTCGTTCGCGCTTACCCCCGCGTACGTCACCGCCCTCGTGCCGAGCCGGAGCGTCCCCTTCAAGCTCGCCGACAGCGGGCAGCGCATCCTCGGCAGCGTGACGCAGGACCGGCCCTACGCCATCAGCGGTCTCTTGGGCAAAAAACCCAACTTTATCCCGGTGACGCTCCGCTTTAGCGGCGACGCGGGCGCGCTGACCAAGCGCTTTGAGGTCACCGACGACGAGCGCTTTTACGCGCCGCTCCTAGCCGCCGCGACGCTAGAAGCCTTTGACGCGCTCCTTCAGGAAACCGGCGCGGGTACGGCGGACCTGGCTTGGGAGATCGAACTCCGGGGGGGCCGAACGGTGCGGGTGCTCGAGCAGGCGACCTCGCCCGACGACCTCGCCTTCGCCGCCGCCGAACTCGCCGCCGAACCGCTTGGGTTGTTTTCCGGAAACCCGTTTCAGGCCGCCGAGGTAGAGCGCATCAACATCAGCGCGACCTACGCGCGGGCGGAGCGGGTCGCCGAGATCGTCGACGCCGTTCCCGAGCGCCGGACCCTTGGACCGGGCGGGTCGCTCGGCCTCAACCTCCGCTTGCAGCCGTACCGCGCCGAACCTCAGGTCGAACGCCTGAGCGTGCGTCTGCCCCCGAAGCTGCGCGGCGCGCTCACGCTCACGGTGAGGGGCGGCCTGACCCCGCCCGAAGACGACGCCGAAGCGCCCCCGCTCCTATCATTTGCCGAGCTGCTGACGGCCCTAGAGGAGAACGTGCAGTCGAGCGAACTCGTCGTGGAGACGACGATAGAGGGTGAAACGCGCGTGCTAAAGCGCCTGAGCCTGCCCTACCTCGTCGGAGGCAGCGAACAGGTGGAGGTCACCGTGCGGGGGAAACGGGGCGCACCCGCACGGGCTCCTGCGGACGAACCAAGCCCCGAGGAAGCGCCTGAAACCCCGCCCGAAGACGATCCGCTCGAGGAGGGGCCGCCGCTCGAGCCCTCTATCGACTTGGGTGTAGGCCGCTAGCCATGACCCTAGATACCGACACCCTGGCCCGGACTCTAGGCGGACGCTTGGCGGGCGAGAACCGCCCGGTGTCCGCGCTCATCGACCCGTCGCAGGGAGCGGTGGCGGGGGGCGTGATGGTCATCGAATCCCCCGCTCAGCTCGAGGGGCTTCTGAGGGGGACGGCGCTGCACACCCTAGGAGCTGCCGTCGTACCGGCCGGTTTGGGCGCGGCGCTCCCCTGTCCGACCATCTTCGTGGAGGAGCCGCGCCTCGCTTTCGCGCGGCTCAGCTCGCTTTTCGCGCCACCTCAGCCGGAACCCGCGGTCAGCGCGGACGCCCTCATCCATCCCGGCACCGCCCTCGGTGAAGGCGTGAGCGTCGGGCCGGGTGCCGTCATCGGTGAGGGCGCGAGCATCGGGCCGGGCTGCCGCGTCGGGCCGGGGTGCGTAGTCGGCGAGGGCGCGGTGCTGGGCGAATATACCGTGCTGCACGCCAACGTCACGCTCTATCCGGGCGTCCGGCTGGGAGCGCGGGTTATCCTCCACAGCGGCGTGGTCGTCGGCGCGGACGGTTTCGGGTACGCATTCTCAGCGCAGGGCGCGCTCAAGATTCATCATCTGGGAACGGTCGTGATCGAGGACGACGTGGAGGTCGGGGCCAACAGCTGTATCGACCGGGGCACCCTCGGCGAGACGCGTATCGGGACGCGCAGCAAGATCGACAACCTCTGTCAAATCGGTCATAACGTGACCCTGGGGCCGGACTGTATCGTCGCAGGAGCGTCGGCGATAGGCGGCAGCACGGTCCTGGAACGCGGCGTGGTGCTCGGCGGCGCGGTCGCCGTTAAAGACCATGTGCGGCTCGGGGTGGGCGCGCGCGTCGCGGGGCGCTCGAGCGTGACCAAAAGCGTCCCAGCGGGCCAGACCTGGGCGGGCTACCCGGCCAAACCGCAGCGCAAATGGGTCCGCGAACTCTATCTGCTCGGCCAACTCGATACCCTCTGGAAGCGCCTCAACGCTCCCGCAAAGGTCCCGGATGAGGCAGTCACCGGTGATTAGCGGGCACGGCCTCCACACCGGCGCGCCGTCGTGGGTGCATCTGCATCCGGCGGAGGGTGGCGTGAGATTCCGGCGGGGGCGGCAGGAGATTCCGGCGAGCCTCGAGTTCGTCGCCGACACAAAACGAAGCACGACGCTCGCGTGCGGCGGCTATCAGGTCTTGACGGTCGAACACCTTTTAGCGGCCCTTCACGTGCGCGGCTGGTGGCGGGGTCTCGTCATCGAGGTCTCCGCCGACGAGGTGCCGATCTTAGACGGCTCGGCGGCACCTTGGCTGGGGCTTATCGACGCGCTCGGCGCGCCACCGCCACCGCCCCAAGGTTTTGTCGTCAGCGCGCCGTTTACGCTTCAGCAGGGCAGAACGCGCTGCCGCGTCCTGCCGGGCGAGCAGCGCCTCTGCGCCGAGATCGACTTCGACCATCCGGCTATCGGCAGGCAGCGCTGGTGCGGCCCAGCGGAGGCGTTTGAAACGCTTCTCCCGGCCCGAACCTTCGGCTTTTTAAGCGAACTCGAGGGGCTGCGCGGCGCGGGGCTGGCAACCGCCGCAAGCCTGGAAAATGCTATCGTCTACGGCAGTGACGGGCCGTTAACGCCTCTGCGCGTAGCCGACGAGCCGGTGCGTCACAAGGCGCTCGACGCTTTGGGAGACTTTTACCTGCTCGGGCGGCCCCTGTTGGGGGGGCTCGAGGTCGTTCGGGGCTCGCATGGGGCGCACGTTCACTTCGCCCGGACGATGGTGCGCGAAGCTATGTTACTCTCACTCTTGCCTGCTGCTGCGGGCGAATCCGGGGAGCTGCCTTGATATCACCTATTTGTGCTGTTTGTGAGCCGTCGTGAAACGCCTAAAGGTCGCCGTCGTCGGTTTCGGCGTGATGGGTAAAAACCACGCAAACGTCTACGCCGCACTGCCCTACACTGATCTCGTCGCCGTCGTCGACCCGAGCGAACACCGGCGGGCCGAAGCGGCGCAACGTTTCGCGGTAGCGACCTTTCCAGACGTCAGGACGATGCTCGCGGCCACACCTGTAGACGCGGCGAGCGTCGCTGCGCCGACAAGCCACCACTACGGGGTGACCAAGGAGCTGTTAACCGCGCGTGTTCACGTGCTGGTCGAAAAACCCGTGGCAGCGAGCGTCGCCGAGGCTGAAAAGCTGGCCGAGCTGAGCCGCCGCTTGGGGCTCATTTTGCAAGTCGGTCACATCACCCGCTTTTACCAGGCCGTCGAACTTCTAGGCGAACGGATCAGCGCGCCGTATCTGATCGACGCTCGCCGCCTGAGCCCGAACGCCCGCATCCGGGATGTCGGGGTGATTTTGGACCTCATGATCCACGACATCGACATCGTGCTGGGCATCGTTCCCGCCCCCATCGCAAGCGTTCACGTCACGGGTCATGTGCTCGGCGCGAGCGCTTATGAGGACGTCGCCGCCGCGCAGATCACCTTTGCAAACGGCTGTATCGCCCGCTTTTTGGCCTCACGCGTCGCCCCCGACGCCGAACGCACGCTCGTCATCGCCGAAAAGACGCAGACGCTGCGCGTCGACTTCGGGAAGGAGCCGCACACCGAGGTGTCGGTCTACCGCCCCGTAGCCGAGGGCGCAGGTCACTCCGAAGTGCAGATGGACCGCGTGGTCGTGCACGAGGACAACCCGCTCAGGCGCGAGTTGGAGCACTTTCTCGCCCGCATCCGCCGCAGCGCGCCGCCGATTGGTACCCTTGACGACGACCTACGCTCGCTAAAGCTGGCGACGCAGCTTATCGCGCAGCTTCACGCGCCCAAAACCCAAACGGCCCAGCAGGAGGCGGTGTTGGCGTGAGCACACCTCTAGACGCGGCCCCGGTGTTAGACGTCCGCGCGGTTTTACCTCACCGCTACCCCTTTTTGCTGGTCGACACCTTTGTGTCACAAGACGGCGACGGCTTCGAGTGCCGTAAAAACGTCTCTTACAACGAACCCTTTTTTCAGGGACACTTTCCGTCCGAGCCGGTGATGCCCGGCGTCATGATCTTAGAGGCGCTCGCACAGGCCTCGGCGGTCGGCCTAGCCGTGCGCGAAGGGTGGACCGCCCCAGGCACCGAACCAAAGATCGGCTATTTGGCCGGAATCGACGACGCCAAATTTAAACGCAAGGTCGTTCCCGGCGACGTGCTCAGGTTGGTCGGTGAGATCATGCTCTTCCGCCGCCGCCTCTGCCGCGTCGCGGCGCGGGCCTTGGTGGGCGATGAGGTTGCCGCGGAGGCCACGCTTTCGTTTGTCTTCGCCGCGTGAGCGTCACCGCGAGCGTTCACCCCTCAGCCGTCGTCGCGCGGAGCGCCGACCTTGAGGGCTGTGTGATCGGGCCGTTTGTGGTGATTGAAGAAGGCGTGAGCGTCCGCAGGGGCGCCGCAATCGGGACCGGCAGCGTTCTGCATACGGGCAGCCGCGTCGGCGAAGGGTGCCGTGTCGGACCGTACGCGGTCGTCGGCGGCGAGCCGATGGACACGGCCTTTCGCGGCGAGCCGAGCTTTGCCGTGCTCGAAGACCGCGTGGTGCTGCGCGAATACGCGACCGTCCACCGGGCCAGCGGTGAGGGCAACGAGACGCGCGTCGGGGCCAAAACCCTGGTGATGTCGTACGCGCATGTGTCGCATAACGCCCGGGTCGGTCGGGGCTGCGTCCTCACCACACAGGTTCAACTCGGTGGTCACTGCGAGGTGGGCGACTACGCGGTGCTGGGGTCGGCGGCGATTTTGCATCAGCACTGCCGCGTCGGAACCTGCGCCATGTTCGGCGCGGGCAGCGGGTCGAACCGGGACGTGGTGCCGTTCAGCATGGCGCGGGGAAACCCGGCGCGTCACTACCGCCTCAACCGGGTGGGGTTGCAGCGGCGGGGCGTCGTGGGGGAGCGGTACCGCCACCTGGAACGGGCGATACGCGCCCTTCGCCGCCGCGACTGGGCGCTACTAGAGCACCTCGCCGCCCTCAGCCCCGACGTGCGGGCGCTGCTCGAGTTCAAGATGTCGTCCACACGTGGACTCTGCGGGTTTGTTTAACGTTAGCTAAAGCTATGGCGGATACCGTCACCTCCACCGCAGACATTATCTTGGTCAGTAATGGCCCCGGTGAACTCTATACCTGGGTGCGTCCGGTGCTGAGTGAGTTGCGGCGGCGAGCGCCCGAGCGCCGCGTCACCGTGAGCCTTGTGCCCTGCCAGTTCGCCAGCGGACACGAGACGCGCATCGCCGAAACCTTTGGAGCCGACAGCGTAACCAGCCCGAACGATTTCGTGCGACTGTTGGCGGGAGACCGTTCAGCGTTCGGCCCCCGCGCGGGCGTGGTGCTCGGGCTGGGCGGGGGCGCTGGGTTAGCGCTGCAACTGGCCGAACGCCTGCACGCGCCAACCTTCCGGTATTCGTTCGTTCCCTACTGGCATAAAAAGCTCTCGACGCTATTCGTCGACGCGCCCCGTACGGCGCAGCGGGCGCGGCTTCTGGGCGCGCCCGCCAGCAAGCTCGTGGTCGTCGGCAACCTTGTCGCCGACGCCGTAGACCTCGCCGAGCCGGTTCCCGAGCGCGGCGACCCGCATATCCTCATGCTCTGCGGCTCCCGTGACACCTTCGCCGTTCACATGATCCCCTTTATGCTGGCGCTCGCCGACGCGCTCCACGCGCACTATCCGAACGCGCGCTTTATCTGGCCGGTCAGCCGTCTCTTGAGCCCGGAGGCGGTAGAGAGAGGTATCTCCGGCGCGCAGAGGGATACTTTGGGCGGTATTTCAGGCAGACGTGCGGGCAGCACGGTGATGACGCCGAGCGGCGCGCGCCTCGAGCTGGTCCCCGAGGAGACGCGCTACGCCCACATGCGCGCCGCCGACCTGGCCGTCACCATCCCCGGTACGAACACCTTAGAACTCGGGATCGCCGGGGTGCCGTCGGTCGTTCTCCTCCCACTCAACAAACCCGAGGTCATCCCACTCGAGGGGCCGGGGCACTGGTTGTCGCTCGTGCCGCTCGTCGGCACCGCGCTTAAACGCCGCGCTGTGCTGCTCGCCGCGCCGCACCTGCCGGTGTCGCTGCCGAACAGCCTGAGCGGTGAGCCCTTGATGCTCGAGCTAAAGGGCACGCTCACCCGTGACGGCGTGCTCGCGGAAGTCCTGACTCTTTTGGGCGACGCAGCGGGGCTCGAGCGGCGACGGGCAAGGCTCTTGGAAACCATGCCGAGGCCGGGTGCCGCCGCCAAACTCGTCTCACGCCTGCTGTCATGAACTTGCCCAACCTCCTCCTCCCCCGCACCGCGCTAAGCGCTTGGGGGGCGCTCGCCGCCACACTGAACGCGCTCATCCGGGTCGCAGTCGCGCCGATTCTAGTGCAACCGCTCTTTGACCAGGTGTTCATCCGCGGCGACTTTGACGCGCTGCCGGGAGTGCTCTGGCTGGGCGGCGGGGCCTTGCTCGTGGGGTCGGCGGCGCTCTGGGCGCAGGACGCCGTCTTCGGAGGCGTCGCGGCGCGCACAGCGGCGGCGTGGCGCGCGGGGCTCTACCGCACACTGCTCTCGGTGCCGGAGAACACCCGGCAGACCAGCGGCGGCCTCACCGGGCGCGTCTTGAGTGACCTTAAAGAGGTCGAGGCGTACCTGCAAGTCGGGTTGGGGACGCTTATCGCCGAGTCGTTGACGCTGCTCCTAAGCGTGGCGTACCTGTTCTACGTCAACAGAAGCGCGACGCTCCTGCTCGTTGGGTTGAGCGCGCCGCTGGCGGGGGCGCTGGTCTGGGCAGGGCGGGGGATCAAACGGCGCAGTTTCCAGACGCAGAGACTTTTGGAGGAGACCAGCGCCCACTTGCAAGAGGGTCTGGCGCAGCGCGAGGTGGTGCGGGCGTTTGGTTTGGAGGCGTTTTTGCTCGGGCGCTTCGGCGTCGCCAATGCGGGGGCAGCGCGGGCACAGGCGGCGCGGGCGCGCTGGGCGGCGGTGCAGACGCCGCTAGCGCAAACCTTGGGGTTCGTCGCGCTGGCCCTGCTGCTGATTGTCCTCACGCGCAGCGTCCAGAACGGAGGGATGAGCCTGGGTGAGGTGGGCGCGTTCGTCACGCTGCTGGCGCTTTTATCGACCCCGGCGCAGCTCCTGCCGCGCGGCTACGCCCATCTGCAAAGTGCTCGCGCGGCGGCGGCGCGGCTCGCTGACCTGCGCGACCTGGAGCGTCCGGCAGAATCATTCCCCCTCGTGCCGCTCCCCCCGCGCCTGCCGGTGCTCGAGCTCACCAATTTGACCTTCAAGCGGCCTACTGAGACGGTGCTGGACGGTGTTACGCTCACGATGTCCGGTCCCGCCCTGGTCACGCTGACCGGCCCGAGCGGCGGCGGCAAGACCACGCTGCTTAAACTTCTCCTGGGCCTGCTACCCCCGACGTCCGGGAGGGTGCTGCTCGCCGGTACCGACCTGTCTCTGTACCCCAGTGCCGAACGGCAGCGCCGCCTGGCCTACGTCCCGCAGGACAACACGCTTTTTCGTGCCAGCCTACGCGACAACTTGACGCTCGGCGAACCCTTTTCGGACGACGATGTGTGGGCCGCTCTCCACGACGTAGGTTTGGCAGAAACGCTCAGGGAGCGCGGGCTGGGTGCGCCCCTGGCGGAGGGCGGCGCTGGGCTTTCCGGCGGGCAGCGGCAGCGGCTCAGCGTCGCCCGGGCAATTTTGCGAAACCCCGACGTGCTCCTGTTGGACGAACCGAGCGCCAGTCTAGACGCCGACAGCGAACAGGTGCTCGTAAAGGTTTTGGAGCGTCAAGCGCAGCGGCGTTTGGTCGTCGTCGTCGCGCACCGTCCGGCGCTCATCGGGGCGGCGGAGCGGACCCTGAGGCTCGAGCACGGTCGCATTTTAGAGACCGTCCCCGCATGAACTACGACCCGCTCGCTGAGCTGTACGACCTGCAATACCGGAGCTACCGCGACGACCTGCCCTTTTACACACGGCTGGCAGGCGACTACGGCGGCCCGGTCTTCGAGCTGGGCGCGGGTACGGCGCGCGTCGCGGCGGCGCTCGCGCGAGCCGGACATGAGGTGGTGGCCCTCGAGCCCTCCCTACAGATGATCGCGCGCGGTAAGGAGCGCCTTGCGGCGGCGGGATTGACAAACGTCAGCTACCATCAGGGTGACATGCGTTCGGTGCGGCTGGGGCAGCTTTTCCCCCTTATTATCGCGCCCTTTAACACCCTCATGCACGCCTATACCCTGTCCGACCAAGACGCCACCTTGCAGACCGTTAGGGCCCACCTGGAGGCGGGCGGGTGCTTCGCGCTCGACCTCTACACGCCGAACTTCGGTCAGCTGGAAGTGCTGAGGCTCGAGCCCGAATGGGCACACGTCGGGGGCGAGGACGGCGACCTCTTTCTGTTACAAACCCACGACCCGGACGCGCAGCTTCTGACCTCACATTATTTTTGGGATACGGTGGGCGTGGACAGCCTTTTGAGGCGGCGGCGCAGCACCCTCACGCAGCGGTATTTTCACCGGTTCGAGCTCGAGCGCGCCCTTTTACAAAACGGCTTTACCCAGATTCAAGTGTACGGCGACTTCAGCCGAGGCAGGTTCCATACCCGCGCGCCGAATCTCGTCGTCATCGCGTCGTGATGCTCAGGTTTGGTTACAGCGGACGCCACAGTAAATAACACAGTAGATGACATCGAGCCCTCCGCAGCTCACGTTAAGCTGACCTTCTGCGCGAAGGGCGCACTTTTTTATGTTTCAGAGCCTCCTTAAAGACCTCACCTCCCCGAGCACCTATGAAGTCATCCTTGCCCTCCTGGGCGTCGCCTTTATCGGAGCGGCGTGGCTGCCCCGCTTTTTGCAAGGGCGGCCGCTCTCATTCCCGATCCTCTACGTCGGGCTGGGGTTTGCGCTTTTCAGCCTGCCCCT
>CADCWP010000002.1:311-1913 GCA_902806425.1 uncultured Truepera sp. | reverse complement strand
CCTGCCCCTCGGCCTACCCGACCCACTCCCGCTAAACAACCGCCAGCTCACCGAGCACTTTACCGAACTGCTCGTTATCGTCGCGCTGATGGGAGCGGGTCTTAAGCTCGACCGCCCGCTGGACCCCCGCGGCTGGAGGGTGACGTGGCGGCTTCTGGGCGTCGTCATGCCGCTAAGCGTCGCCGCGACCGCGCTGCTCGGCTGGTGGGTGATCGGGCTGGCTCCGGTGTCGGCGCTGCTCTTGGGCGCGGTTTTGGCCCCGACCGACCCGGTGCTCGCCTCGGACGTGCAGGTCGGTGGGCCGAGCGAGGGTCAGGAGGACGAGGTGCGTTTCGGCCTCACCTCCGAAGCGGGCCTTAACGACGGGTTGGCGTTCCCCTTTACCTACCTGGCTATTCTGGCCGCGACCTATGGACTGGCCCCACAGGGGTGGTTCGGCGAATGGGCTGTTTACTACCTGGTCTACAAGATCGTCGTCGGGGTAGCGGTGGGGTGGCTTTTAGGTACCGCGCTGATGCAGCTGATCTTTAGAACCGAGGTCAAGACCAAGCTGGCAGAGACCGGCGAAGGCTTTGTCGCGCTAGCCGCCGTGCTGCTCGTCTACGGCGTCACTGAAATTCTTCAAGGTTACGGGTTTCTGGCCGTGTTCGTCGCCGCCCTCGCGCTCCGGCACTTTGAACGCGGACACGAGTATCACGGGCATCTGCACAGCTTTATCGAGCAGAGCGAGCGGCTGCTGATGGTCATCGCGTTGGTTGTCTTTGGCGGGGCTATTGCGACAGGGCTTTTTCGTGACCTGACCTGGGGCGGCGTCGTCGCGGGGGCCGCCGTCGTCTTTTTGGTGCGGCCTCTTTTTGGGCTACTCGGTCTGTTAGGTACGCCGCTGCCGTGGCGTGAGCGCTTGGCGCTGTCATTTTTCGGTATTCGCGGCGTCGGCTCGTTTTACTATCTGGCCTACGCCATCAACGAGGCTACCTTTCCGGGGGCGGATGCGCTCTGGGCAGATGTGGGTTTCGTCGTGCTGGTGTCGGTTTTGGTGCACGGCGTCAGCGCGCCGGTCGTGATCGACAAGCTAGACAAAAAGCGCGACTACGACGATATGGTTAAGGAAGAAGACGAGCTGGGACGCGCTTATGGCCGCGCCCCTTAAGTCAGGTGCTGCGCTCGAGCCTCACGAATTTACGCCAAGGGGTGAGGAGGCTCGAGCAGCTTAAAGTCGGGACGCGACAAAACCGCGAATGTACCGAGCGCCCAACCTTTCCAAAACGTCAAGGACTCAACCGGGTTGTACCCGGCGATAAAAAGCGTGTTGACTCTTCCGTGAGTAACAAGCACGGTGTTTTTCTCAGGGTAGGGCTCTAACGCTACCTTTACCGCTTGAGCAAAGCGCCGCAGGGCTTCATCACCACTCTCGTTCCCGAAGCTGCGCCTATCAGGCACGCTGAAAAGCGACGCCACAGCGGCCTCGAAAGCAGCTGGGTCAGTGAGATACGGTTCACCGGTGAGGTCGTGCTCATGCAGGCCGGGCGCGGTGTGACATGGCAGGTTTAGAGCTTTAGAGACGATTTCACCCGTTTCGGCGGCTTTCGGTTCGTCATCCTT
>CADCWP010000002.1:0-301 GCA_902806425.1 uncultured Truepera sp. | reverse complement strand
GTTCGTCACTTGTGATGACGACGTTTGGGCCGTAGGGACGTAACGCTTCAGCCAAAAGCGCACTCTGCGCCCGACCCGGCTCCCCAAGCCGCCACCCTTTTGCCGGAACTTCCGGTCGGATGTCAGGAAGTGCGTGTTTGACGAGTAGTAGTTAATTTCATGCAACTTCCTGATATTTATGCGATATGGCGTGTCATGGAGTGACAAAAGGTGACGTCCTGAAGGGGGGTTAGGAGGGAGCTGCGACACACCGTGACAATTAGGGTCATAGCGTGTCGCTCGCTCTTCCTGAAACGCCCTA
>CADCWP010000001.1:59473-65604 GCA_902806425.1 uncultured Truepera sp. | reverse complement strand
CCCGCTCGAGAAGGTTTTGTAGCTTAAGGATGTCGTCGCGGTAGTCTGCCAGCAGCTGCTGCCGCACTTCAGGGCATACATGAGGCTGCTCCGCCTGTGGGATTCCCGGTTCGTTGTAGCGAACCGAGATGTCCGGTTGGAACGTTTCATCCACACCTAAAAAGTGAAAGATGTCAGCAATAACCGTGAGGGGCTCCATCTGCAAAGCGTCGTAGGGGTAGACGCGAATCTGTTCGCGTCTGAAATGACGATAGTAGCGCTCGAGCTGCGCCGCGTAAAAGCCCATCCCCCGGTAATGCCAGATGTGTTCCCAGTTGCGCCGTACGCGCTCCCCCTCTGCCCGGAGCGCACAGGCGAAGTCGCTCAGCGGTTCGCGCTTGTCCCTCAGCAGGTGGAGAAACGCCGAGTACGCGCGGTCGACGGGATGTCTAAGGATCACGATCAGCTTCACCTCCGGGACATACTCACAGAGCCGTAGGGGCGCCTCCGAGCTGTAAAGGTAGAGAGCCGACGCCTCACCGAGGGCGACCTCATCGGTGGCGTCCTTGAATAGAGCCTTATAAGCTTGGAGGTCCGTAACCGAGAACCGCCGAATGTAGAGTTCGTCGTCGGGCCCGCGAAAATCTACCTCTTGCCCCTCGAGCGCGAAAAAGTTGGGTTCTTTAATCTGCGACATATAGATCTGTGGGTGTTGTGCCAAGTACCTGTACAGTGACGTCGTCCCGGCCTTTGCCGCACCGATAATGAGAAAGTTAGGTAGCATTTCCCTCCTGATGAGATGGCTTCTCCCGCACCGGGTGATAGAGCCGCCCTCGATCCTCGAGCCGCACACCGACAAATCCCGACGGGAGTCAAGTGGGTGCTTGCTCAACTCACTTACTCAGCTAAACAGGTTTACCCGGGCTGATTTAAGCGACGCGGCTTCAGAAAACTATGGGGTCACGGAGCGCGCAAGCTGCTCTTTTCTCTCGTGGGCGTAGCGCGCCAGCGCGTCGCCGAGGGGTGGTAGAGGTCCACCGCGTTCGCTTCGCAGGGTCCAGTTAGGCTGCTCGGGCGGCCCCGTTATGCGCGCCTGGGTGGGCCTTGGCGTAACCCCTGTGCCCAACAACGTGTTTAACTCGCTTAGGAGGATTGTGTCGGTGGGGGCAAGATGCCAGAGACCGCGCGCCCCGTCGACAAGTAGATCTAGGGCAGCGTGAAGGACGTCCGGCAGGTAGGCGGGGGACACGAGCGCGTCCTCGTACTCCAGGGCTTCGCCCATCGTTTCTTCGTCTACCCAAGAGCTGAAGAGGGGGCCGGTGCGGACGATGAGCGAGGTGGAGCTAAGGTAGAGTTCGGCCTCTGCAAGGGCAGTTCCTGATGCACTACGAGGAGAGGTAGAGTCACTTTCGAGATAGGGCTCAGCTTTCCGGCCATCAAAGACGAAGCTCGATGAAAATGCCAGCAAGGGAAGCTTTGAGGCTCTACAAAGGTCGCCAAGTCGCGTCAGAAACTCTGCCGAAGCAGGCTCCGGTTCGGTGCAAAAGCCGTTAGGCGCACCCCCAGCGTGAACCACGGCCCAGGGTTGCAGTTCATGTAGGGGCTCGGGTTGTCCGTCTAGCTGTTCTTGTGAGATGAGCCGATAGGGGAGTCCTCTGGTCTTACAAACGCGCGTAGTGCCCTCTATAAAGCTGGATGACGTCCCCACGATAAGAAGTGGGCGCGCCTGCACGGGCGCGCCTGCGGGTAACCGTGTCTGGGCACTCGCCGGGTAGACAGGGTAGAGAAGCCGTTCCGGGCGACGCCACCAGCCCGGTTCGGCGAGCACAGGATGGCTCACGCGCTGCCCGGCGGCCAGTGCGCGCACGGTCTCGGCGAGCGCCGTCGGGCGCGGCACAGGGGCCCGCACGTCGAAGACACCGGGCTCGTAAAAGCCCTCGTCGCGGGTCAGCAGCGAGTTCCAGTCGTGCGCGCCCAGAAGCGACCAGACGGTCACAGCGCGCACGTCGCAGCCTTCTGTTCTGAGTCTCTGGGCAGCCTCCCAGACCTCGAGAAGCCAGCGCAGCTGCTCCTCACGGGTGCAGCCGAGGTGGGCCTCACTCACTGCCAGCGGCAAGCCGTAGCGCGACCACGCCTCGTGCAGAAGCCCGTAAGGGCCACTCAGTCCCGTTCCTAAAACCCGCACCGCCTCGACGTCAGCGTAGCGCTGCCTGCCGTTGCTTCCATGTGAGGAGAGGGGGTAGTGCTCCAGCCGCTCGTCTAAAAACCGCTCGCTGGTTAGGTAGTAGTTAAAACCTAGCACATCAGGCGGACAGGGGTGCTCCAAAAACCAGGCCAGTTCAGGTTCAGAAACGCCGACAAAGCGCAGAAATCCCCACATGGGGTGGTGCGCGTCTACACGGCCGCAGAGGAGGTCCAGCGAGAGCCAGCGGCGCTCGTTCTCGAAGTCAGCCTGATAACGCAGCCCGGGGGTGCTGTAAATCTTGCCCAGGTCCTCGGTCTGAACAAGCTTCGCCTCCGGGTTGGCGCGGCGAACGGCCGCCATCGCCAGCACGGTCGCGCGGCACTCGTTGAGGAGCGCCTTGGAGAAACTTAAGGCGTCCCTAGCGTGGGGATACCAGTGCCCGTAGAGGCAACCGAAGCGCGCCGTGGTGAGCGGTTCGTTGACGGGCGTGTAGAGTTCAACCCACGGATAGCGCTCGGCTACAGCGCCCGCAAAAGCAGCCAACCCGGAAGCGAAGCTGGATTCTAAAAGGCTCGTGTGGCGCGGGCCGCTGCCATGATGGACAAAGCCCACAATCGGTTTGACACCCAGCTCACGCAGGCGGCGGAGCCGCGCGTCGGGCCACGACCAGTCGGCACGTTCTAACCCGTCTGGGGCAGTGCGCTCCCAGAGCACCGGATAGCGCAGCGTGCGGAGCCCGAGTGCGGCGAAGCGTTCCAGGTCCTCCGGGCGGTCATGATGGCCGGAGCGCCGCACCTGGTCGAAGTAGCGGTCTCCGACACGGTTAACCGTACACTCGAGCCCGCCCCAAAGTTCTGGCGCGAGGAACTGACTCAACCGCTCTCCCCGCTCAGGGCGAGCCCGCGCGCTCCGCTAGGTTTGGTGACTTTGGCACCGCTCAGCTTCGCGTACGTTGTAAGCGCCTGCGCGACGACCTGATCCATGTTGTAGTACCTATACGTCGCCAGCCGCCCGACGAAATGCACGCCCTCCTCGGCCTCCGCCAACGCCTTGTAGCGCCGGTAGAGTTCGGCATTCTCGGGCCGTGGGATCGGGTAGTAGGGGTCGCCCTCGGCACGTGGGTACTCGTAGACAATGCTGGTCTTAGGGTGTTCCTGCCCGGTCAGGTACTTGAACTCGGTGATGCGGGTGTAGAGATGTTCGTTGGGGTAGTTGACCGTTCCGGTGGGTTGGTAGCTTGTCTGCTGGTGCGTCTCGTGTCTGAACTCGAGGGAGCGGTAGGGGAGCCTACCGAAACGATAGTCGAAAAAAGCGTCGATAGGACCCGTATAAATGAGGTCGCGGTAGGGGATGAGCCCCTGAACCTCACGGTAGTCGGTGTTGAGCATCACCTTGATGTTGGGGTGCGCGAGCATCTTTTCAAACAGCCGGGTATAGCCGCGGGCGGGCATCGCCTGGTAGGTGTCGGTAAAGTAGCGGTCGTCGCGGTTTGTGCGCGTGGGTACCCGCGCCGTGACCGAAGCGTCGAGTTCCGAGGGGTCGAGGTCCCACTGTTTGCGGGTGTAGCCGCGAAAAAACTTGTCGAACAGCTCGCGCCCGACTTTGGAGACCACTACGTCCTCGGAGGTCAGCACGCGCTCTTTGGGCTCGGCCACGGAGGCGAAAAAAGCCTCCAATTCAAACGAGGTCAGGCGGAGCCCGTAAAGCTGATTGACGGTGTCTAGGTTGATAGGGATCGGCACGAGTTGACCGTCGACGCTCCCCAGCACCCTGTGCTCGTAGGGTCGCCACTCGGTAAAGCGCGAAAGGTAGTTAAACACCTCTTTCGAGTTAGTGTGGAAGATGTGCGGCCCGTAACGGTGGATGAGCAGCCCCGCGTCGTCATATTCGTCAAAAGCGTTGCCGCCGATATGGGCGCGCTTGTCGACCACCAGAACGCGCTTGCCCGCGTCCGCGGCGAGCCGTTCGGCCAACACGCTCCCGGCAAACCCCGCCCCGACCACGAGGTAGTCGAATACGTTCACTTAACTGCGCCCATGAGGGGTGGGGTCATCTGCTTGACCTGGACGATCTCGCCAATAAGCCGAGCCATCTCTTTCCAGGTCCGGTTCCAAGAGGTCCGTGCGAGAAAGCTGTCGACCTCGCGGAGCCAAGCGTCCCGGTTGGTGTCCCTTAGTACCGCCTCTATAGCGGCGACAAACGCCTCCACGGTGTCCCCTACCTGCACAAGCCCTCCCTGCGCGTAAGGCCGCACGACGTCGCGGATGGAGGTGGAGACGACCGGTCGGCCCGCAGCGAGGTATTCGGGTGTCTTCGTCGGGCTGATAAAGCGGGTTGATTCGTTGCGCGCAAAGGGCATGAGCGCGACCTCCCAACCCGAGAGATAGGCGGGTAGTTCGTCGTACGTCTTGCCCCCCAGGTAGTGGATATTGGGGCGGCGCGGCAGGCTCTCAGGGTCGATTTTAACGACGGGGCCGACCATAACGATCTGCCAGTCGGGGCGCGTTTCGGCAAGTCCGGTCACGAGGTCCACATCCATGCGCTCGTCGATCACCCCGTAGAAGCCGAGGCGCGGCCTAGGGATGTCTACCTGATCGGCGGGTGCCTTAAGGGGCCCTCTGGCCCGGACAAAGTGCTCCCTGTCGATGCTCGAGGGGAAGGCGTAAACGCGCCTATGCTGATGGCGCTTGGCCTCGAAGAGGCTCTGCCCCCCGGTAAACATGAGGTCAGCGCGCCTTAGCAGCTCCTGCTCGAGAAGCTCGAGAGCGGTAGGGGCGTCCCTAAAGGCGGACAGCTCGTCCATACAGTCATAGACGGTTGCCAAGGGCGTCAGGTGGCGTGAGAAGGGGAGCGCCATGGGCGTGTAGTACCAGAGGACATAGTCGCGCACCTTGTGCGCGGCGAGGAGTTCATCGACAAACCCCACCTGCGCCGCCCGCACCTCCGCCTCGTCCATACCCTCAGGGAGGTGTGGGACCCCTACCCAGACGCAGCCACGCTGGCTAAGCTCGAGCCGCGCAACACCCCCGGGTTCAAAAATCGGCTCCTCAAGGAAAAAGACGCGGCCCTCCCGCGCAAAGCGGCTCAGGAGGTGCTGCGGCCGCTGCCAGACGAAGTCCCAGCGCAGGTGGGAGAAGCAGACGAGGTCGTACCCGGTGGATGGTGCCCCGCTGGTGGGTGAAAGGGTTTTGCCGGGTGAAGCCGTCTCTTCTAAACAACGGCTTAGGTCGGACTGCCTTACGGTAGGCTTTGTCAGCGGTGATACTTTTATAACTACCCCCTCGTGCTCCCTAGCTCTAGCAGGAGGCACTGTTTGGCACGAAGTTGACCAGACCTGGTTAGGAGTGGCGCTTAGCTAAAATGTAACGTGTGGAGGTGCGTGAACCTCTCAGCGCGCTCGTTTATTAGTCGAGAATCTACGGAGGGGCCCCACCGCAGCAGGGGAGAGGCGCACCACAATCCAACCCGACGTACCGGGGCGTGGAGGCCATCTGCCGCCGCAGATTTGATAGCTGGACAACTGTTAGACCGTGTTCAAACCCCGTGGGCGCGCCCGGGGGGTGCATGAGGGCTTCTCGACCGCCCGTCACCGGGCTATACCGTGCGCGGAGCCGCTGGAGGGTGCGCACCAACAGAGTCCTGGAGCCGCAACTCCTCCAACCCACTTCGCGCCGTCGCATGGGAAAGCGGGTGCAACTGCTTGTTCCAATCCTTGTAAAAGTCACATTTAAGCTTTTGGGCATATTCACCCCCCGAGTAATGAGACCATCAGGCACGAATAACACTCTCAACATCACACTAAACTGTATTCGCCCTCCAGAAGTTGCGTTTTCATACCCTTGAGACAATTCTGACGGCTTAAACGGCTGCGTGTAGCAGACCGCAGTGTTAGGTCGGAATGTTCGAGCTTTTGGTTGTTCGAGTAAGGGAGGCGGAGAACAGCGTTCTTACCCTCATTCGTCCCTTG
>CADCWP010000001.1:509-59463 GCA_902806425.1 uncultured Truepera sp. | reverse complement strand
GAAGGTCACACTTCAACGCCTCCTCGCTACTTATTCTCTTTATTATTTGTGCCCATCAGCGTTTTGGCCAGTTACAAGCGTACTGCTTGTTTCACCCTTCTGTACCACTGTATCTAGGTCCAAACTGTGTCGAAACGGGCTCCGTAAAAACGGATGGAGGGCGTGGACGACGGCCTCGGTGCGGCTGACTGTTCTCGCCTAAATGCACTTTAATACTGTTAGCAGGCAACCTCGAGCTATAGACGCGCCTAAACGAAAGGCAGGGTCCAGCACGTAGTTCCTAAGATGCTACCCGCCTTCAAAACTCCGGGTTTGTTGTGCATGTTTATGTGCTGCGTCACCGACCAGCCGCTACTGTCAGCCAACCTTTTGGCTTATTCTTCTACTCATGACCGAGCCCACCTATACAAACCCCATCTACGCCGGTTACTTCGCCGACCCGTTCGTGCTCGAGCATGAGGGGATGTACTACGCTTACGGCACGAGCGGGCGTCCAACTCTCGGTGGACGCGCCTTCGAGGTCTTGCGCTCGCCCGACCTCGTCTCCTGGACCTCGCTGGGGAGCGCGCTCGAGCCTCCCGAAGGTCTTCATGGGCGGGACTTCTGGGCTCCGGAGGTCGCCTTCCATAATGGCATCTTCTATCTCTACTACTCGGCGGGGGTCGAAGACAAGGGTCATCAGATTCGGGTGGCGAGTTCAAAGGGTCCTGAAGGGCCGTTTCGCGACCTCGGCTTTGTGCTCACCGGCGATGACCCCTTTACCATCGACGCGCACCCCTTCCGGGACGACGACGGGAGATGGTACCTCTTCTTCGCCCGTGACTTTCTAGACGGTGAGCGGGTCGGCACGGCGCTCGCAGTAGCGCCGCTTGTGGACATGGTGCGGTTAGAGGGACCCCCGCGCACAGTGCTGCGCGCCACAGCGGACTGGCAGATCTTTAGGCGCAGCCGTGAAATGTACGGCGCGGTCTACGACTGGTACACGCTCGAGGGACCGTTCGTTCGCAAGCACGGGGGCCGCTACTACCTTTTCTACTCTGGCGGGGCCTGGGAGGAGCCAAACTACGGCGTCTCCTACGCAGTCGCCGAGTCGCCGCTCGGTCCCTACGCCGAACCCCGAAGTGACGGCCCCACCCTTTTGCGTTCGTACCCGAGGGTGGTTGGACCCGGTCACAACTCGGTGATACGCGGTCCGGACGGCGAAGACTATCTCGTCTACCACGCTTGGGATCCTCAAAAAACAGGCAGGCGTATGTGCCTCGACCGGCTTGTCTGGACCTCCGAGGGGCCACGCACCGTAGGCCCGAGTACGACCCCGCAACCCGCGCCGCAGGTTCCCGGTAGGGGACGGTTCATGAGTTGATCTTGGACTAACGGCGTCCGGAGTGAGCGGGCTAGGGAGCGGGCATAGTTAATGCCAAGGGTGGGTGCGGCGCACGCGGGCGGGGATCGCGCGCCTACGTCATCCGCGCGAGTATCGTAGACGCAGCTAGATGGCTAACTCAGCCGGGGCTTTGTCCTCAACCATAACCTTGTTACCTGAGGAGCTGTCTGCTTCTGAAACGTATCGTAGTTTTTAACCCCTTGTGGCGAGTTGGTGAGTGGTGCCCCACCCGCGGGGTTAAATTGCCCTATGCAGCTCCGAAGGTGGGCGAGAACGACAAGGTAACGGACCCTAGGTGACGCTAAACATCCGCCGTTTGGCCGTAGTGCTCGTGATCCTCAGCCGCTGGACGCTGGCTCGTCTATCTGCCGAAACCGTAGGAGACTAAACTGGTGGCGCAGAGGTCGTTGCAGATGTGAACGTTGCCTTATATCCTTAAAACCCGGAGGACACCGAACATGACCGATGATCCGCTCTACCCCCGCCCTCAGCTTACTCGCGCCCGCTGGACGAACCTAAACGGTCCCTGGAGCTTCGCTTGCGACGACGCCGACGTCGGGCTGCGCGAGGATTGGGTGGTGCGTCCCGAGGTTTTCGAGCGCACTATCACCGTGCCCTTCCCACCCGAGTCGCAGGCCAGCGGGATAGGGGACCCCGACTTCCATCCGGTGGTGTGGTACCGCCGCACCTTTCAGGTCTCATCCGAAGACCGCGCGGGCCGGTTGCTGCTGCACTTCGGCGCGGTGGACTATAGGGCTCAGGTGTGGGTGAACGGCCAGCTTGTCGCGGAGCATCAGGGGGGGCACACGCCCTTTAGCGCCGACATCACGGCAGCTCTTTTGGAGAGAGACGCCGAGCAGGTCGTGGTGGTGCGCGCCGAGGACCGCCCGGACGACCTCGCGCAGCCGCGCGGCAAGCAGGATTGGCGCAGAGAGCCCCACAGCATCTTTTACAAGCGCACCACCGGCATCTGGCAGACGGTGTGGCTCGAGCCCGTGCCGGAGCGCTACCTCCAGGAGGTGCGCTGGACGCCGGACCTCGACCGGGGACTACTCGCGCTCAAGGTCCGCTTGAACGCGCCTCCCGAGCGCCCGCTACGGCTACGTGTGCAGCTGTCCCTGCGCAGAACCCCCCTCGCCGATGATCTCTACACCCTCACAAAGCAGGAAACCCACCGAGAGATTGCCCTCGAGTCGGGTGAGTCCGTGATGGAGAGCGGCCAGCTCCTCTGGTCCCCCTCCCGGCCCAACTTGGTGGACGCGGTACTCACCCTGCTCTCGGGCGACGAGGTCGTAGATGAGGTGCGGAGCTACGCCGGGCTGCGCAGCGTCAGGGTTCAGGACGGGCGCTTTCTCCTCAATGGTCGTCCCTTCTACCTGCGGCTGGTGCTGGGCCAAGGCTACTGGCCCGAGTCACACCTCGCGGCCCCGAACGAAGACGCCCTCCGCCGTGAGGTAGAGCTGATCAAGGAGCTTGGCTTTAACGGCGTGCGTATTCACCAAAAGGTCGAGGACCCGCGCTTTCTCTACTGGTGCGACCGCTTGGGCCTGCTCGTCTGGGGAGAGATGGCGAACGCCTTTATCTTCAGCGAGGAGGCTGCCGAGCGGCTTACGCGCGAGTGGCTCGAGGTGCTTAGGCGCGACTACAGCCACCCCTGCGTCGTCACTTGGGTGCCCCTTAACGAGAGCTGGGGCGTGCCCAACTTGGAGCGCGACCCAGCCCAGCGCGACTACGTAAGGGCGCTGTACCACCTGACCAAAGCGCTCGACCCTACAAGGCCGGTGATCGGCAACGACGGCTGGGAGCACTTCGCGGCGGACCTTTGGGGAGTCCACGACTACGCCTTTGATGGGGCCACCTTGCGGGAGCGCTACATCACCCCCGAGGCGGTGGAGCGCACCCTGCGGACGGTTCAGCCCCACCACCGCAACATCGCTATCAGCGGGGGTCGTCATGCGGGTGAGCCACTGATGCTGACCGAGTTCGGCGGCATCAGCCTCAAGCCTCGCTCGGGCGAGCGCTGGTGGGGCTACGGCACCGTGGGGGACCCCGGAAGCTTTCTCGCCAAGTACGAGGAGCTGATGTTCGCGGTGCTCGACTGCGCCCCCATCGCGGGCTTTTGCTATACACAGCTCACCGACACCGAGCAGGAGACCAACGGGCTGCTACGCGCCGACCGCACCCCCAAGCTCGATCCCTCAACCTTAAGAGCGATCACCACACGTTTTTCGAAAGCCGTGCCTGGGGATGTGACCAATCAAATTCGTAAGGTTACCGAGATCAGCACCTTTCAAGAGGGGAGCTAAAGCGCCTGTTTTTGTTCCACGCCGCCACCCCAACGTCAGTGGCCCCGGTTAGCCCTCTAGACGACCAAGTCCTAAGCTGGGTTATTAAACTTGTGAAACAGGCTGGCTGTTACCGAATATGAATTGGGCGGAAAGGAGGCCCAACCTCGTTTTTAACCGGGGTCGTGTACCACTGCGACAGCTGCTTCTGAAACTCGGTATTTGCACATCTGCAAAGCTGTAGCCGCCCAGCATTATTCTCATATAGGGGTGGTTATGGCTTTAGAACAGTTGGAAGAACTTGTATGTCCATACTGCAACGAGGAGTTTGAAATCTTTACCTCTGAGCCGGTGATGTTGACGGACGGTGACAGGGTCGTGGCCTTTAAAGCGACCTGTGCGAAATGCAGTGCTACGTCGCACTTAGCTGTCGAAAGTCTGGCTCGAGAACCGACCTTTAAGGTCATGATCTGACGGTGCGCTGCCTCGAGGCACTGTCCTTAGTGCAACCCCAAAGACCCGGTGCGGGCTGAGGCTTTAAGCGCCGGGTCCTTCTCACTCCCCTCCGATTGACAGGAAGGGGAAACCAACTTATACTTTCTCGCATCAATCTGCATTTTGCTGGGTCGATCTCCCCTCCTAAGGGTCGGCTCAGACATCCGCTCGTGAGGATGTAGAACATGCTGCGCGGCAAGACGCTGCAATTCGAAGCCAGCACCCGAGCCGAAGCGTGCTTGGGCACGCTCACCCCTGGACCTTCCTGGCACATCCTCGAGCCTCTAACCGCAGGGGCGCTCGGTCAATGAGGCGGCAGAAACTTCGGCGACGCCACGATCGACCACCGCGGCCCAAGTCAGAATTTTCTGGGACACCGTTCCCAGTTTGGCGGTTGAGACACAGCGCCTTATGACGGTGCGCCCCGGGCTTAAACCGGACGTGCTGCATATCGGTAGCCTCAACCTCTTCGGCTGCTCGTTCGGCAATTGTTTCCAAGGTCTAAACTTGCGTCTACCTGCTGCGGAGCTTTAGAGGCCCATAGCAGGTGAAAGGGGGTGAGAAGAGCGGAAAAGCAGGGGTATGGCGGTTTCAAAGGGTTACGAAAAAACCATAGGGAGACATAATCGACCACTCCTGCGTACCCAAAAGCACCGCCTTCTCTACACCGTTACAAAGGCGACGCTCGGGGGGTGGCAGCGCTGTTGGTGTGGCAACCTCTAAACAGTATGTTCCTTAGAGAGCTTTACGCGTCGACTATATAGAGGAGGTAGACAGTAGAGGCCGCAGTGGACCGAAGTCTTTCGCAAAGAGATGGGGAGAAAATGAGAAAATTAAGGTTTTACCAGGTCGGTGTGGTGTTGCTGGCGCTGCTGGCCGGGTGTTCGCAGCTCGAGACCGACTTGGACGTGCAACATCGGGGAGGCAAGAATCCAGGGAAGTTTACAAATCCGCTCACACTTAATATCGGGGACGGTGAGCTGGCCGAGACCTGCGCCGACCCGGTTGTCCTCCGGGGTCAGACCCAAGGTGACCGTTACTGGTACCTCTACTGCACCACTGACCCGCTTAATGACAGTGACCGGGCGGAAAACGGCGATTTCAACTTTAACCTAATCCCTACCTTCCGCTCGCTCGACCTGGTGAACTGGGACTACCAAGGCAACGCGTTCTCCGAGCGTCCTGAGTGGGTCGCCGACGACGCCGGTATCTGGGCACCCGAGGTCGTCTACTTCAACGATCGGTACCATCTCTACTACACGGCCCCGAATACCGACGCTGGAGGCAGCGCCATTGGCGTAGCGACGAGCAGCAGCCCCACCGGGCCGTGGACGGACTCGGGCGGGCCGGTGGTTGCGCCTCGACAGGACCCGAACTCCGACCCCAACAACCCCGGATATTTCTGGACGTTCGACGCCGAGGTGATCGAAGCGCAGGGAGAGCACTACCTCTACTACGGTTCGTACTACGGTGGCGTGTTTGTCCGGGAACTTTCAGAGGATGGGCTCGAAAGCCTTCCCGACACCGAAACCCAAGTCACCATCGCCAACCGCTACGAGGGCGCGCAGATTATTGAACGGCGCGGCTACTACTACCTACTGGCGTCGGCGACAAACTGTTGCAACGGCCCCCTGACCGGCTACAGCGTCTTCGCCGGACGGTCGCGGAGCCCGACGGGTCCCTTTGTAGACAAAGAGGGCGTGTCGCTTTTAGCCGGACGTGTCGGCGGCACGCCTGTGATCAGCATGAACGGCAACCGCTGGATGGGGCCGGGGCACAACGACACCGTGAGGGACTTTGACGGTCAGGACTGGCTCGTCTACCACGCGGTCGACCGGGGCGACCCTTACTTTGCGAGTGCGGTCGGCTTTACCAAACGCCCCGTGCTGTTAGACCCGCTCGAGTGGGTGGACGGCTGGCCGAGCGTGCGCGCGGGTCGCTGGGCCTCGGACGACCCTCAGCCCGCTCCCGCCGCGCAGCCCGGACAGCGGTCGCGCTACGAGGCCGACCCACCCCGCCGTGACCGCACCGGCAAGCGCCTGCTGACCGACAGTTTCGGTGGCGACACCTTGGACGATAGCTGGAGCTGGGTGCGTGAACCCGCTGCGGATAGCTACGGGGTTGCGGACGGCACCTTCACCTTCGAGACGCAGGCCGCCGACCTCTTTGTAGACAGCAACAACGCCTCTGTTCTGACCCGCGACCTGCCGCGCGGCGATCTGGTGATTCAGACCCGCGTCAAACTCGACGTGCCTGCCGAAGGGTGCTGTCAGAACTTCGTTCAGGCCGGTTTGGTAGTCTATGGCGACGACGACAACTTCATCAAGCTCACGCACGTTTCTATCTTTGAGACGCGCCAAACCGAGTTCGCCAAGGAGCTGTCGCCGGTTCCGGAGGGCTTTCCGCGCTACGGCAACACTGTGGTCGGCCCGCCGAGCGAGTGGACGGACCTGCGGGTCGTCCGGCGTGCGGAGCGGGGCCAAGAGTACTACACTCCCTATACCCGGCAAGACGGCGGCGAGTGGGTCCGTGGCGGTACCTATACGCACGCGCTTGGTGAGGATGCGCGTTTGGGGCTTGTGTCGATGGGCGGCTCGGGCTTTACCACGACCTTTGAGTACGTGCGCGTATCGCGGCTTAAGGCGGGCGATAAGCTTTGGTAAGCGCGTCCACTTAAACCTTGACAAAAGAGACCGCGCGTTGTCTGCGCGGTCTCTAAGCGTTTTTAGGGGACTGACTCGGTTAAACGCCCAACAACCGCTCAGGCTCCTCCGGGTTGTAAAGCCTGAGCAAAGTGAGATGCTCCGGCGCGTCCTTAAAGAACGTCCTATACCGGCGACGCTGACGCCAGTGCGTTTTGAAAAGCCATATTAACAGGGAATCACGGCTGAAAAACTGAGACCTTATCGTCTCTGTGTTGCCGTTCCAGAGGACTTCACGCCTCAGGACGCGGGGGCACGTTCTTTTAAGGAGTCGCCAGAGCTTTGTGCCTAAGCTGTAGTCGAGCCAGATCAAGGTGTCGGCAAGGCTTAAAATATGGGCTTGCACCTGATTGGTGTAGTTTCCGTCCACCACCCAGCACTCGGGTTGTAACGCCCTCTCAACTTGACTTACAAAGTCTGCCGCTGGCGTCCAACCGCCCTGCCAGTACAGCGCGTCGAGTTCGACGTACGCCGCGCTAAGGTTTGCGGCGAGGGCCCGGGCCAGCGTCGTCTTACCTGCGCCGGTCGTTCCAACGATGACCACGCGCCGCCTCTTTTAAAGCGTGTAGACGCCGGGCTCGAGCCCGACTTCAGCAGCTTCCGGGCGCTCACCGCCCGAGTCGGTCTTCCAGGCGTAGGCCATGTTGCGGCTGTTAAAGCCGAAGCCGATCCGTCCTTCTGAAGTCACGCAGATAAGGCCGCCGCTGCCGTTAAAGTGCAACACCTCGGCCAAGGCCTTGGCGATAAGCTCTTGCAGGTCATCGCCCGCTCGGTAGCGTTCGGCCAGCCCTTTAGCCGTTACCGCGCGGATAAACGCCTCACCTTTACCGGTGCATGAGACCGCGACGAAGCGGTCGGCGTAGGTTCCGGCCCCGACGAGGGGGGCGTCGCCGACCCTACCCGGCCACTTGCCGAGCATCCCGCCGGTGCTCGTTGCGGCGGCCAACCGTCCCTCACGGTCGCAGACGACGGCCCCGACGGTCGCGGAATTGGTAGGTTCGCCCTTTTCTTGACGCCACGCCTCGTACGCAGCCTGGGTGCGTGGTGTCAGGAGCAGGGTGTTGTCGATAGGGTCGGCTACGAACATGTCTGCTCCGGCACCTACCAACATCACGTGAGGGGATTCGCGCCGCACGCGGTCGGCGAGTAGCACGGGGTTTTTCGCCCGCGTCACCGCGCCGACCGCCCCGGCGCTGCCGTCCCATCCGGATACGGCGGCGGCGTCGCACTCGACCACACCGTCCCTGTTGGGCGACCCGCCCGTCCCGGCGTTGAAAGCCTCCGCGTTATCTTCCATCAGCGAGACGGCGACGAGCGCGGCGCTGAGCGCGTCGGCCCCGTCTGCCAAAAGTGCAAAACCGGCGTCTCGGGCCCCTCTGAGGCCTGCCTGATAGGCGGCGCGGTCGGATTCTGGAATGGTGCCTGCGCCGCCGTGGATGAGGATGGTTGCCATAAGCCATCTAACCACGCCCACTGCCCGAGACCCCGGCACGGTAAACTGACCGCGTGCGTTTTTTGCTGATCGTGCTAGTTTTTACTTTGCAGGGCTTTCTCACGCCTCTGATCGCACCCTGGCCGCCTCCAGATTTGCTGCTGTTAGCGGCGCTGCTGCCGCTCGGGCGCAGGCCGCTCTGGCAAGCTGTAGGGCTCGCGTACCTTCTCGGGCTCGCCCAGGACGTGGCGGGTGGGGGTGTACCGGGACTGCACGCGCTCGCTCTGGCGGCGGGAGTATTCGTGACAGGGGTGGTTGTACCGGGAGGGCTCGAGTTAGGCCGCGCCGTTTCGGACTGGCAGCTGCTCGCCCTTCTGGCCGCGCTCGCCGGTAAATGGACGGCGCTGCTGCTGCTCCTGACCTACACCGGACAGCCCGCGCCGCTCGCTGAGACCTTGCGGGTGGGACCGCTCGAGGCGCTTCTCACCGTGGTCGGATTCGCGCTGCTACAACCACTACTTAACCGCGCTCACCGCCGCCGCGAGCGGAGCCTCTACCTGTGAGCCGGGTAGCGCCCGCTCTAAAGCCTCCTCAAGACGCCGCTGACGCGCGGGGGCGTGCCGGTCGTGTCCGCCTGCTGCTCGCCCTCTTGCTGACCGGCCTCGTCGTCATTGCCGGTCGCCTCAGTTACCTGCAACTGCTGCACGGCGCAGACTACCTAGCCCTGAGCCGCGCCAACGCGGTGCAGCCCGAGCGGGTCGCGCCGCTCAGGGGGCGCATTCTGGCGCGCGACGGCACCGTCCTGGCCGGAAACAGGGTCGCGGTCGATCTGCTCTACCGGGGGGGTGAGATTGCCCGCTGGCCACGCCTGCGTTTCCTCCTGGGGCTCTCCGGGCCTCCCCGCGTGCCCGACCTGGGGGACCCCGAAGAAGCCTACAGTGGCGCGGTTTTGGCTTGGAACCTCCCCGATGAGACGGTCTCGGGGGTTGCCGAACTCATCGCCGGACACCCCAACCTCTACCTGCGGCGGCGGCTCGAGCGCATCTACCCGGCGGGTGTGGCCGCGCACGCCGTCGGCACCACCACGGGAGCCGACCCCGAACGCTTCGCCGGGTACGCTCTCGGCGAGCTGGTAGGTCAGACGGGGATCGAAAAAGCTTTTCAGGACGAGCTGTTCGGCGTGCCGGGGCGCGACCTTTTGCGGGTCGACAGTGTGCGCACCACGCTCGGACGGACGACCGTAGCGGCGGCGCAGCCGGGACGAGATGTCGTGCTGACCCTCGACGTGGGCGCGCAGCGGGTTGCCGAGCGCGTCCTGGGCGGGGCGCTGCGGTATGTTAACGACGAGCGCGAACGTCAAGGGTTGCCGAAGGAGACGGTCGTGCAGGGTGCGCTCGTGGCGATGAATCCGCAGACGGGGGAGATTTTGGCTCTGGCAAGCGCGCCGACGTTCGACCCTAACGTGTTTGCCCGCCGTCCGGTCGAGGCCGCGAAGGTGCGCGCCCTGTTGGAGGGTGATGAGACGCCGCTCACCAACCGCGCGGTGAGCGCCTACCCGCCTGCGTCGACCTTTAAGGTGGTCTCGAGCCTTGCGCTTCTAGGTGGCGGAACCCTTACCCCCGAAACCCGGCTCGACTGTTCCCAAAGCTTTTCGTTTCAGGGCACACTGATGCAGAACTGGAGCGATGAGGCCAAAGGCCCCTATACCGTGACGCAGGCACTGGCCGATTCGTGCAACACCTTTTTCTGGCGTGCGGCGGCTGCGACGCCCGGCGTCACCGAGGGCTGGGGAGGCTTCTCCGAGCGTTTAGCCCGAACGGCCCGTGAACTCGGCTACGGCGCGCCGGTCGGAGTAGGGCTTCCCGAAGAGCAAGCGGGCCGCGTCCCTGACGAGGAGTGGGCCGAGGCGTTCTACGGTCACGCCTGGTATCCCGGCTACACCATGAACATGACCATCGGTCAGGGCGACCTGCTGGCAACGCCGGTTCAGGTCTTGCAGCTTGTGGGAACGGTGGCGTTGGGCGGCGAGCAGGTGCAGCCGCACCTGGTACAGCGCGTCGGGGGCGTGCCCACCGAGGTCTCCGTACGCGACCTGCCGGGGGCGTGGGGGGTGGTGCAGGCAGGGATGCGCGAGATGGTGACCGACTACGGCGGGCGCTGGTTTTTGGGTCCGGAGGTCTTTGCTGTAGACGTTGCCGGAAAAACGGGTACCGCGCAGAATACCGGGAGCGACCACGCCTGGTTTATGGGCTACGGTCCGCTGTCGAACCCAGACCTGGCGGTGGTGGTATTTATCGAGAATGGAGGCTCGAGCAGCGCCGTCGCACAGCCCCTGGCCCGCGACTTTATGCAGGCGTACTGGGCGCGAACAGGTAGACTGGCACAGGTAGGTGAATAGAATGGCCCTATGAAAACACGCGGTACACGAAACGGTATTTTGCTCAGTTTAGACGCTAAAGACACACCCGAGACGGTACAGGGTACACAGCTCGAGCTTTTGTCCGGCAAAGTTTTTGTCGAACTCGCCGAGCGTGCCTCTTGGGCCACCCTCAAGGCGCTCGAGGCGCTCGTCACCGAGGCGGGCGGTACCTTGGCCGAAGTGCGACCACCGGGAGCAGTGGTGCAGGCGCGTGGCGAGACGCAGATCGTGGCGCGCACCGTCCGCAGTGGGGGCCGCGTCGAGTCGCGTGGCTCGGCCATCATTATCGGCGACGTCAACGCCGGTGCCGAGGTAGTCGCCGAGGACGACATCATCGTCTTAGGAACGCTGCGCGGCGTCGCCCACGCGGGTGCGGGGGGCAACGAGGCAGCGTTTATCTGGGCGCAGCAGGTGCAGTCCAAACAGCTCCGCATCGCTGGGGCGCTCGCGCAAGCGGGCGGCGACAGTAAAACCGTTTCCGGCCCCGAGGTCGCGCAGCTGCATAACGGCCAGATCATCCTGCGCCCGTGGGAGCACTAGCTTGGCTGGGTGTTCGGTACCCCGACAAAAAAGGCAGCCTGTGTAGCGGCCGCCTTTTCACTTGCTGAATTGGGACTTAAGGAACGCTCGCCCCGCGCGCCGCCTCGAGCAGGCTGTACCATTCGGTACGCTCGAGTACAACATCGTCTGCCTTCACCGAGTCGGTGATGCGCTCCGCTTTGTGCGTACCCAAAATTGGCTGAATCCCAGCCGGGTGACGTAAAAGCCAGGCGAGGGCAATCGCCTCTTTGGTGGTGTTTTTCGCCTCTGCCATCTCGGCGATAAGCTTCGCTACCGCCCGGACGTTCTCGGGCGCGTCCTCTTTCGGGTCGAACAGCTGCCCACCCGCGACCGGCGACCACGCTTGGACAGTGATGTCGTTTAGGCGGCAGTACTCTAAGACGCTCTGCGTGTTCGCGTAGACGGCCGCCGTCTGATTGACTAGGACGCCGTTGCTAATCATGTAGGAGTGCAGGAGGTTCAGCTCGAGCTGATTGACGACGAGCGGAAAGTCTATGTACTTCTTAAGCAGTTCGATCTGCATAGGGCTGTGGTTGCTGACGCCGAAAAAGCGCACCATGCCGTTTTTGTGGAGGTGTTCGGCGGCGCGCGCGACCTCTTCAGGTTCGACCAGCGCGTCCGGGCGGTGAAAGGCGAGCAGGTCGACGTGGTCCGTCCCGAGCCGCTTCAAGCTGCCCTCGACGACCCCGACAAGATGGTCGAACGAGTAGTCGTAGCGTCCCGGTTGCCGATAGTCCTGGTCTGAGCCGATGACGATGCCCGCTTTTTCTTGAAGCACCAACTTTTCGCGCAGACCCGGATTTTGCTTTAGGGCGTAGCCGACGACCTCATCGGATTTGCCCAGGGTGTAGATGTCGGCTAAGTCGATGTGATTGATACCGTGCTCATAGGCTGTGGTGATAAGCGTGTTCGCGCGGTCTTTGATGTCTTGAGACGCCGGAGTTTTGTCCCAACTGCCGCCCAGGTGCCAGGTACCGAAGGCGATACGGCTGACCTCGAGATCAGTGTGTGCAAGCTTGTAAGTTTTCATGTCCCCACTCTTGCACCACGCACCACGTAATTTTGAGCGCACGGACGCTTTTTCGGTCGTGTACTTGGAGTGGGTATATGTCCCATAGAGGGGACGGCGCAAGCTGAATTACGACTGAGTCGTGAAGGCTGCAAGGAGGATGACGTTGGTTTCTCGCTGTGCTTAAAGACGCTTGAAAGACTGTCTTGTGTTGAGAACTTGGAGTCACCATTGCAATTTGGTCATACCTTTACAATTTGATCAAACCTCACCTAAGTTCAAAGAGTTGTAGGGGCGGACGCTTTCATTCCCTGAGGCCGCGCCGTTCCGTCGCTGGAGGCTTGCTTTTAGACGTGTTATTCGGCTATACTCAAGTGTTTGCACTCCCTGACCCGCAGCGATGGGTTCGGGAGCCGTTTTGTCGTGTGCAGCTAGACCAGTGACCCTTCACGTGTTTACGTCCGCCGCCCAAAGCATTGAGACAACCTTAAGTATGACCTGAGAGGATGTGATTGCTCTGCCAACCGTTAACCAACTCTTGCGTAAGGGGCGCAAAGCGCTCCCGAAGAAAAATAAAGTCCCCGCCCTTAAAGGGAGCCCGCAGCGCCGCGGCGTCTGTACTATCGTTAAAACTCAGACGCCGAAAAAGCCCAACTCGGCGCTTCGTAAAATTGCCCGCGTCCGACTCTCGCACGGCGCGGAGGTCACCGCCTATATTCCGGGTGAAAAGCACAACCTTCAGGAGCACTCGGTCGTGCTGATCCGTGGTGGCCGCGTCAAGGACCTGCCGGGCGTGCGTTACCACATCGTCCGTGGGGCGCTCGACGCTCAGGGTGTCGGCGTGGGCCGCTACGTCCAGCGCAACCAGGGCCGCAGCAAATACGGCACCAAAAAGCCGAAAGCGAAGTAGGAGCACTATGGGACGTAGAAGAAGAGCCGAAGTCCGCCGCCTCGAGCCCGACCTGGTTTACAGCGATACAACCGTCACCGCGTTTGTCAACAAGCTCATGCGCGACGGCAAGAAAAACCTGGCAAGTCGCATTTTTTACGGTGCTTGTCGGCTGATCCAGGACCGTAGCGGTCAGGAACCCCTAAAGGTCTTCCGTCAGGGTCTGGACAACATCAAGCCCCGCATCGAGGTCAAAAGTCGCCGCGTCGGCGGGGCCACCTACCAAGTGCCCGTCGAGGTCGCGCCGCGCCGCGCACAGTCGTTGGCGCTGCGCTGGCTTGTCGCCGCCTCGAACGCCCGTCCTGAGCGCACCGCCGTTGAGCGCGTTGCCGGTGAGCTGCTAGACGCTGCTGCCGGACGCGGCGGGGCCGTCAAGAAAAAAGACGACATCGAGCGCATGGCCGAGGCCAACCGCGCCTACGCGCATTACCGCTGGTAAAAACAGCTGAAAGCGTCCTCGACGCGACGCGGTGCTCAAACTTTGTACAAGGCTCCGCTTAGTGTTGTAGGCGCTCCTAAAGACTCAGGAGAGAGAATGGCAACCAAAACAGGCGTTGACCTGAACATGACGCGCAACATCGGGATCGCCGCACACATTGACGCGGGTAAAACGACCCTAACCGAGCGCATCTTGTTCTATACAGGTCGCATTCATAAAACCGGTGAGGTCCACGAGGGCGCGGCCACGATGGACTGGATGGAGCAGGAGCGCGAGCGCGGTATCACCATCACCTCGGCGGTGACGCAGGCGTTCTGGAAAGATTACCGTATCAACATCATCGACACCCCCGGACACGTCGACTTCACCATGGAGGTCGAGCGGTCAATGCGCGTCCTTGACGCGGCGGTCGCCGTGTTCGACGCCTCGCAGGGTGTTGAGCCGCAATCCGAGACGGTCTGGCGGCAGGCCGACAAGTACCACGTTCCGCGTCTCGCGTTCGCCAACAAGATGGACAAGACCGGCGCAGACTTTCAGCTCGTGCTCACCTCGATGGAGGAGCGCCTCGGGGCTAACGCCGTGCCGATTCAGTGGCCGATGGGCCAAGAGGACTCGTTCAGGGGCATTATCGACCTCGTCGACATGCGCGCCTACACCTATCTGGATGATCTCGGTCAGAACATCGAAGAGAGCGACATTCCGGCGGAGTACACCGAGCTGGCCGAAGCCAAGCGCACCATCATGTTGGAAAAGCTTGCCGACATCTCCGACGACCTGGCGATGCTTTACCTAGAGGGAGAAGAAATTCCCAGCGAGGTCGTGAAAGCGGCCATCCGCGAAGGCGTTGTAGCGCTCAAGCACTATCCGGTACTTTGCGGCTCGGCGCTTAAAAACAAGGGTGTGCAGCGGCTTTTGGACGCGGTGACGTACTACTTGCCGAGCCCCTTGGACGTGCCGCCCATCCGCGGTGTGCTGCCCGATTCCGACCAGGAAGACACCCGTTCTGCCGATGAAGACGCACCTATCTCCGCCCTCGCGTTTAAGATCATGACCGACCCTTACGTGGGCCGCCTGACCTTTGTCCGGGTGTATTCGGGTGTCTTAGAGTCCGGCTCTTACATTTACAACGTCTCCAAAGGCAAAAAAGAGCGTGTGGGTCGCCTTCTAAAGATGCACTCGAACAACCGTGAAGAGGTCGAGCGCATCGGTGCGGGCGACTTGGGCGCGGTGATCGGCCTTAAAGATACCACCACCGGCGATACGCTCGCTGCCTCGGACCATCCCATCATTTTGGAGCGCATGGAGTTTCCCGAGCCGGTCATCACGGTTGCTATCGAGCCCTCCTCGAAGGCTGACCAGGACAAGCTCTCGAACGGCATGGTCAAGCTTGCCGAAGAGGACCCGACCTTCCGGGTCGAAACCGACCCGGAGACTGGACAGACCACGATCTCGGGGATGGGTGAGCTGCACCTCGAGATCATCGTCGACCGCCTGAAGCGCGAGTTCGGCGTCAACGCCACCGTCGGCGCGCCTCAGGTCGCTTACCGCGAGACCATCACCCGCCCGGTCGACGTGCAGGGCAAATTCGTCCGCCAGTCGGGTGGCCGGGGTCAGTACGGCGACGTTCGCATCAAGGCCGAGCCGTTAGAGCGCGGCAGCGGTTTCGAGTTTGAGAACGCCGTCGTCGGCGGGACCATTCCCCGTGAATACATCCCCGCCGTCCAGAAGGGCGTCGAAGAGGCGATGCAAAACGGCCCGCTGCTGGGCTTTCCCATCGTCGACATGAAGGTCAGCCTCTACGACGGTTCCTACCACGAGGTCGACTCGTCCGAGATGGCGTTTAAGATTGCCGCCTCTATGGCGATTAAAGAGGTCATGAGTAAGGGTGCGGCGGCGGTGCTCGAGCCGGTTATGCGCGTTGAGGTGACCACCCCGGAAAACTACATGGGTGACGCCATCGGCAGCTTGAATTCACGCCGTGGCCAGATTCAGGGAATGCAGCCGCGCGGCAACGCGCAGGTCATCAACGCTCACGTCCCGCTTTCGGAAATGTTTGGCTACGCGACCGACTTGCGCAGCCTGACACAGGGACGCGCGACCTTTTCGATGCTTTTAGATCACTACGCCCAAGTACCCCGCAACATTCAAGACGAGCTCGTCAAGAAGTAAGACGGTAAAACCTGAAGCGGCGTCCGCAGGTATGACGCCGCTTCACCACGCAGCCAGACAGAAGGAGACGTTAAGATGGCGAAAGCGACATTTACGAGAACGAAACCGCACGTCAACATTGGGACGGTAGGACACGTCGACCACGGGAAGACGACCTTAACGGCAGCGATCACGTTTACAGCAGCGGCAGCGGACCCAACGGTAGAGACGCTCTCGTACGACATGATCGACAAAGCGCCTGAAGAGAAGGCGCGCGGGATCACCATCAATACCAGCCACGTTGAGTACCAGACCTCTGAGCGGCACTACTCCCACGTCGACTGCCCGGGACACGCCGACTACGTCAAGAACATGATTACAGGAGCCGCCCAGATGGACGGAGCGATCTTGGTGGTATCAGCCGCCGATGGCCCGATGCCACAGACCCGCGAACACATCATCTTGGCGCGCCAGGTCGGGGTGCCTTACATCGTGGTGTTCATGAATAAAACCGACATGGTCGACGACGAAGAGCTTATCGAACTCGTCGAGATGGAGGTTCGTGAACTGCTGTCGAACAACGAGTTTCCAGGCGACGATATCCCGGTAGTTAAGGGCTCGGCGCTAAGAGCACTCGAGGCGCTGACCGCCAACCCGAACACCCAGCGCGGTGAAAACGAGTGGGTCGACCATATCTGGGAACTTCTAGACGCGGTGGACTCGTATATCCCGACTCCCGAACGCGACATCGACAAGCCCTTTTTGATGCCGGTCGAAGACGTTTTCACCATCACGGGCCGTGGCACCGTGGCGACCGGCCGCGTTGAACGCGGTCAGGTCAAGACAGGCGAAGAGATCGAGATCGTCGGGCTGAACCCGAACCGTAGAAGCGTGGTCACCGGCGTTGAGATGCACCGCAAAACGCTCGACTCAGGGATTGCTGGAGATAACGTCGGGGTCTTGCTGCGCGGTGTGCAGCGCGACGACATCGAGCGCGGACAGGTGCTGTCAAAGCCGGGGAGCATAACACCGCACACGGGCTTTAAGGGCTCGGTGTACATCTTGAAAAAAGAGGAGGGCGGACGGCACAGCGCGTTTTTCACGGGCTACCGCCCACAGTTTTACTTTCGCACAACCGACGTCACAGGGGTATGCACGTTGCCGGGTGGGGTCGAAATGGTGATGCCGGGAGACAACATCGAGTTGGACGTAGAGCTGATTAAGCCCATCGCTATGGAAGAGGGTCTGCGCTTTGCGATTCGTGAGGGTGGTAGAACCGTCGGTGCTGGGGTCGTGACTCAGGTGACCAAGTAATGGCCGCACCCCGTATCCGGATTAAGCTGCGGGCTTTTGACCACCGCAGCCTCGACTCGTCGGCGACTAAAATCGTCGACACGGTCAAGCGCACGGGGGCGAAAGTCGCCGGTCCCGTGCCGTTGCCGACCCGCATCCGGCGTTTTGCTGTGCTCCGCGGTCCTTTCAAGCACAAGGACTCCCGCGAGCACTTCGAGATTCGCACCCACAACCGGCTGATCGACATCAAAGCGCCGACAAAGAGCACCATCGACAGCCTTATGCACCTCGACCTCCCGACGGGGGTTGACATCGAGATCAAGACGGTCGGAGGCCGGTAGTGAAAGGGATTCTAGGCACCAAGGTAGGGATGACCCAGGTATGGCAGGGTGACCGGCTGGTTCCAGTCACCGTCGTGCTCGCGGGTCCCTGCCCGGTGGTGCAGCGCAAAACACCCGAGACGGACGGCTACAGCGCCGTACAGCTCGGGTGGACGGAAAAGCGTGAAAAGGTGGCGAACAAGCCCGAGTTGGGTCACGCCAGAAAAGCGGGTGTAGGCGCGCAGCGGCACCTGCTCGAATTCCGCGATTACGCGCCCGAGGAGAGCAGCGTCAGCGTCGGCATTTTTGAAGCTGGTCAAAAGGTTGATGTGACCGGAACAACCAAAGGCCGCGGGATGACCGGCGTTATGAAGCGTTGGAATTTCGCCGGTCTACCCGCGTCGCACGGGGTCAAGAAAAAGCACCGTTCGGGCGGCTCCATCGGTCAGCGCAAGTTTCCGGGCCGCGTCTATAAGGGCAAAAAGATGGCCGGTCACTACGGCAGCGAACGGGTGACGACCGTCGGGCTCGAGCTTTTAGAAATCCGCGCCGACGAAAATCTGCTTCTGATTAAAGGGGCCATTCCCGGTGCTAACGGCGGCTTGATCGTCGTTAAAGACTCGCAGAGGAGGGCGGTGTAATGGCCGTTACGCTCGACGTTATCGGCAGCGAGCGCAAGGTGACGCTCGACCTGCCGGAGCCTAAAGAGGCCGTTTTGCACGAGGTCGTGTCGTGGCAGCTCTCAAAACGCCGCCGCGGTACCGCGGCGACCAAAACGCGCGGCACGGTCTCGGGAACAACTGCCAAGATGTACCCGCAAAAGGGTACTGGGCGTGCCCGTCACGGCTCGTACAAAGCCCCCATCTTTGTCGGGGGCGGCACCGCATTTGGCCCGCACCCCCGCGACTACGCTTACAGCCTGCCGAAACGTGTTCGCCGTTTGGGTCTCGGTATGGCTCTCGCCGCTCGCGCGAACGCGAGTAAACTCACGCTTGTCGAATCGTTCGGCATCGGCGGCAAAACCAAAGAATTCGTTTCCTGGGCTAAAGACAACGGCTTTAACGGCGGTGAGCGCGTCTTGGTCGTTACTGACGACGAGATGGTGCGCCGCGCCGCCCGCAACCTGCCGTGGGTCGGGGTGTTGCCGGGTCGTGGGCTCAACGTCTACGACATCTTGCGCTACGACCATGTGGTCGCCGACGCTGCTATCTTCGAGGCGCAAGCCGAAGAGGTGACCGAATGAACCCGCACGACGTCATCTTGCGCCCGGTTTTAAGCGAAAAAGCACTTACCGGCGTCGAGGCGAGCAAGTACGTTTTTTACGTCCATCCGAGCGCCAACCGCACGCAGGTTAAGGACGCGGTCGAGTTGGTCTTCGGGGTCGACGTTGTCAAGCTCAACCTCGCCAACGTGCGCGGTAAGGAGAAGACCATGGGCCGCTTTCGTGGGGTGCGCCCGCAACGCAAAAAAGCGGTCGTGACTCTGCGCGCCGGACAACGCATTCAGCAGCTCGAGGGGCTGACCTAAGGAGCCTTATGCCGACTAAGAAGTACCGTCCTTACACCCCCTCGAGGCGTTTTATGACGACCTCGGACTTTGGCGAAGTCACCACCGACACGCCGGAAAAGTCGCTCTTAGAACCGCAGAAGCGCACGGGGGGCCGCAACAACCGGGGCCGCATCACCTCGCGCTTTCGTGGCGGTGGTCACAAGCGCCGTTACCGCGTCATCGACTTTCGCCGCCGCGACAAAGAGGGTGTGCCTGCTAAGGTCGCTACGGTCGAGTACGACCCGAACCGCAGCGCCCGCATCGCGCTCCTTCACTACGTCGACGGCGAAAAGCGCTACATCCTGGCCCCGGAAAACTTAGGTGTCGGTAGCAGCATTGTCGCCGGACCTGAGGCCGAGCCGGTTTTAGGGAACGCCATGCCGCTCCGCTTTATCCCGGTCGGTACCGTTGTCCATAACGTCGAGCTGGTACCCGGCAAGGGCGCGCAGCTCTCGCGGAGTGCCGGGACGAGCGTGCAGCTTCAGGGCCGTGACGGCGACTACGTCACCTTACGCCTGCCCTCGGGTGAGCTGCGCCGCGTTCACGGCGAGTGCTACGCGACGGTCGGCACCGTGGGCAACGCCGAACACAAGAACATCGTTTACGGCAAGGCGGGCCGCACCCGCTGGATGGGCCGAAAACCGCACCAGCGGGGCCGCGCCATGAACCCGGTTGACCACCCACACGGCGGTGGGGAGGGGCGCTCCTCCAGCGGTCGTCCGCCGGTCAGCCCCTGGGGCCAACAGTCTAAGGGCCTTAAAACCCGGACCAAGCGCAAGGTGAGTTCGCGCTTCATCGTGCGTCGCCGGAAAGGAAGTGCGTAGTGGGACGCAGCATGAAAAAGGGGCCGTTTATTGACGACCACCTGCTAAACAAGATCGACGCGGCCAACGACAAGAATGAACGCCGGGTGATCCGTACCTGGAGCCGCCGCAGCACGGTGGTGCCGGAGATGATCGGCCACACCATCGGCGTGCATAACGGCAAACAGCATGTACCGGTATTCGTTCAGGAGAACATGGTCGGGCACAAGCTCGGCGAGTTCGCCCCGACCCGCACCTTTCGCATCCACGCCGGGAACCGCAAGTAGTGGAGGCTAAAGCGCACCTCACCATGCTCCGCGTGACCCCGCAGAAGACGCGCCTGGTCGCCGACTTAATCCGTGGCAAAGGGGTGGGCGAAGCCGAGAGCATCCTCCGCTTTACCCCGCGCAGCTCCGCACAGCCGCTTTTAAAACTTCTTCGCAGCGCCAAAGCGAACGCTGTCAACAATCACGACATGTTCGAGGACAGCCTGGTCGTTTCTAAGATCATGGTCGACGAGGGTCCGGTGATTAAGCGCTATCTACCGCGCGCCCGTGGCCGCGCGGACCTGCTGCGCAAACGTACAAGCCATATCACCATCATCTTGGAGGAAAAGTGAATGGGGAATAAGATTAATCCGGTCGGGTTCCGTTTGGGCGTAAACAAAACGGCCTCGGCCAAGTGGTACGCCAACCCTAAAACGTACCCGAAACTGTTGGCCGAAGACGACATCATCCGCAAAACCGTCCTAGCTGACGTCGGTCACTCGGGCGTCGCCCGCATCGACATCGAGCGCGCCGCACACAACATCAATGTCACCATCCACACCGCTAAACCCGGCGTTGTGATCGGGCGTGGCGGCGAGTCGATCAAAGTGTTGCGGGGAAAACTCGACGGCGTTATCGACGGTACCGTCGCGGTCAACGTTCAGGAGGTCTCGAACCCGAACACAAACGGGGCCTTGATCGCGCAGAGGATCGCCGAGCAGCTCGAGCGCCGCTTCGCCTTTCGCCGCGCTATGAAGCAGGCGATTCAGCGCACGATGGAGTCGGGGGCCAAAGGCGTTAAAATCCGCTGCTCAGGCCGTTTGGGTGGTACCGAGCAAGCCCGTCCCGAGTCGTACATGGATGGCCGCGTGCCACTGCAAACGCTCCGCGCCGACATCGACTACGGTACCGCGCGCGCCAGCACGACCTATGGCGTCATCGGCGTTAAAGCGTGGGTGTTTCACGGCGAGATCGTCGGGGACAAGCAGCGCCGCGCGGCCAACCTGCCCCGCCCGCGTCAGGACGAGGACAAAAACCGCCGTCGCCGCCGCCCGCAGGCCCGCCGCCGCCCCGAGGGGGGTCCCGGCGCAGGTCGCCCTGGTACCGGAGACCGGCCTGGGCCCGGCGCTGGTCGCAGCCGTCCGGTTGAGAGGAAAGAGCGCAAGTAATGCTGTTACCTAAAAGGGTCAAATACCGCAAGCAGATGCGCGGGCGCATGACCGGCGACACCAAAGGCGGCGATTATGTGGCCTTCGGTGATTTTGGTTTGGTAGCCCTCGAGCCCGCGTGGATCAAGTCAAACCAGATCGAAGCGTGCCGCATCACCATGAGCCGTTTTTTTCGCCGCGGCGGCAAGATCTATATCCGCATCTTCCCCGACAAGCCGGTGACCAAAAAGCCCGCCGAGACCCGCATGGGTAAGGGCAAGGGGGCCGTCGAATACTGGGTGTCGGTTGTCAAGCCGGGCCGCATCATCTTCGAGGTTGCCAACGTGACCGAAGAGCAGGCTAAAGAGGCGTTTCGTTTGGCGGGTCACAAGCTTCCCATCAAAACCAAGATGGTTAAGCGCGAGGTTTACGATGAAGCCCAGTGAGGTGCGTAACTTAAGCGTCGCCGAACTCCACAGCGAGGTCGACAAGCGCCGCAAAGAGCTTTTAGACCTGCGCATTCAGGCCTCGGTCGGTCAGACGACGAATCCACGCCGCATCCGCACGGCCAAACGCGAGATCGCGCAGCTACTAACCATTGCCGCCGAGAAAGGGACGAAATGAAAAAGACGCTTCAGGGGCGGGTCGTCAGCGATAAGGCTGAAAAGACCGTGACGGTTCTTGTCGAGCGCCGCTTTAAGCACCCGCTCTACGGCAAGGTTGTGGCGGTGTCGAAAAAGTACCTCGCTCATGACGAAAAAGACGAATACCACGAGGGTGACTTGGTCGAGATCATCACGCGCCGCCCGATCAGCAAACGCAAGCGCTTCGCGGTGACGCGCCTTTTAGAAAAAGCCAGGGGTTAAGGGTGATTCAGCAAGAGTCTTACTTAGAGGTCGCCGACAACTCGGGCGCGCGGCGCATCCAGTGTATCCGCGTGCTTGGCACCGGTACGCAGTTCGTCGGTGGGGTCGGTGACATTATCGTGGCCGCTGTCAAAGACGCCATCCCGCGCGCCGGGGTTAAAAAAGGTGACGTCGTGAAAGCGGTGATCGTTCGCACCGCTAAAGAGATCAACCGCGCGGACGGTTCCTCGATCCGCTTCGACACCAACGCCGCCGTACTCATCAACAACCAGAACGAGCCGCGCGGCACCCGCGTCTTCGGACCGGTCGCCCGCGAACTACGCGAACGGCGTTTTATGCGGATCGTTTCGCTCGCGCCCGAAGTACTTTAATGATTGGGGTGTTTTAGTGGCTACTGAACGTACGCGTATCCGCCTCCGTAACGGCGACCGGGTACGGGTTATAACCGGCAAAAACCGGGGCGTCGAAGGCGAAGTCATCGCCGTCATGCCTGAGAAAAACCGCGTCGTCGTCAAGGGTGTAAACATAACCAAAAAGACGCGGAAACCGACCCAGGAAAATCCACGTGGGGGCTTTGACGAGCGCGAAGCGTCGATTCACGCCTCAAACGTGCGGCTATTAGACCCCAAGACGGGCTCGCCGACCCGTATCGGGGTAGCGTTTGATGGTGACCGCAAGGTGCGTGTAAGCCGCAAAAGCGGCGCACGTTTAGGCGAGTAGGGAGGCGTACATGAGTCAAGTTGAGGTGGCGCTTAAAGGGCGCTACTATACAGAGGCGCGCAGCGAGTTGCAGAAGCGCCACAATTATCAGAACGTGATGGCGGTACCGAAGCTCGAGAAGATCGTCATCAATATCGGCCTCGGTGAAGCCCGTGACGACTCGAAAGTGATTGAGCGCGCCTCGCGCGAGCTCTCGCAGATCGCGCTCCAGCGCCCGGTTGTGACTAAAGCGAAAAAGTCGGTGTCGAACTTTAAGTTGCGCGCTGGGATGCCCATCGGCCTCAAGGTGACGCTCCGCGGCCAGCGGATGTGGGTTTTTCTAGAAAAACTCGTTAACATCGCCCTGCCGCGTGTCCGCGACTTTCGCGGCGTCAACCCGAACGCTTTTGACGGTCGCGGCAACTACACGCTCGGGCTGCGGGAACAGCTCGTCTTCCCGGAAATTTCCATAGACCAGGTCGACGCGACCCGGGGTATGGACATTACTATCGTCACGACTGCAAAGACCGACGAAGAGGCGCGCAGTCTGCTCGAGCTTCTCGGCATGCCCTTTAGGAAGTAGGTTATGGCTACAAAAGCACACATCGCCAAATCCAAACGGACACCCAAATTCGAGGTCCGTCAGGTCAACCGCTGCGCCCGCTGTGGCCGGTCGAGAAGCTATCTGCGTGACTTTAACCTCTGCCGCATCTGTATGCGCGAGCTTGCCAACCAGGGGTTTTTGCCCGGCGTTCGCAAAGCGAGCTGGTAAACCCAAAAAGGCTTTTTGCGGGGTGATGGTTAGCGCGCTTGCGCTAAGACCAACCCCGGCGAAGGAGATACATGTACACGGATCCAATCGCTGACATGCTGACACGTATCAGAAACGGTGCGGCCATCGTGGCCTCAACGGTCGACGTGCCCGCAAGTAAGTTTAAAAAGTCGCTCGCCGACGTGCTCGTACGCGAGGGCTACCTCAAATCGGTCGAGCAGACTAAAGTTGGCGGCAAGTCGGTTCTCCGGATCGGCCTCAAATATGGCCCGCGCCGCTCGTCGATTATTAATGAGATTAAGCGCGTCTCCAAACCGGGACGGCGGGCGTACGCCAAGGCGACCCATATTCCGGTCGTCCGCGGTGGCCTCGGTGTCGCGGTGATCTCGACGCCGCAGGGCCTGCTCGTCGACCGCGACGCGCGCCGCCACAACGTCGGCGGCGAAGTTATCTGCGAGGTCTGGTAGTGAGCCGCATCGGACGTACCCCTATCACGCTTCCCAAGGGCGTAGAGATCAGCGCAACGAAAACGATGGTCACGGTTCGTGGCCCCAAGGGTCAGCTCGTGGTGCCGTTTAACCCACGTTTGACCCTCAACCAACAAGACGATGTGCTGACGCTCGAGCGCCCCAGTGACGCGCCCCGTGACCGCGCCCAGCACGGCCTTATCCGCAGCCTGCTCAACAACGCTGTGCAGGGCGTGACCGAAGGCTACTCGCGGAACCTTCAGATCCAGGGTGTAGGCTACCGCTGCGCCATGCGCGGCAAAAACTTAGAGCTGCAACTCGGTTTTTCGCACCCGGTCGTTTTCGAGCCGCCTGAAGGTATCACTATCGTTGCGCCGGAACCGACCCGCATCACGATCTCAGGCATCGACAAGCAGCTCGTCGGTCAGGTTGCCGCCAACATCCGCGAAGTCCGCCCGCCCGACTCGTACCACGGTAAAGGTGTCCGCTACGAAGGTGAGCAGGTCCGCCTCAAACCCGGCAAAGCCGCGGCCCGCTAAGGAACCCTATGAACACGTTACTTACCAAAGAGCGCCGCCGCTTCCGCACGCGCCGCAAGCTTCAGCGTCCGGTCGCCTCTGAGCGGCTGCGGCTGAGTGTGTTTCGCAGCGCCAAGCACATCTACGCCCAGGTGATCGACACGACTCAGGGGCATACCGTCGCTGAGGCCAACAGCAAATCATTGGGGCTTACGGGCAACAAGACCGAACAGGCGACCGCCGTCGGCAAGGCCGTCGCCGAGCGCGCCGCGCAGGCCGGGGCCAGACAGGTCGTTTTTGACCGGGGCGCGTACCGCTACCACGGTCGTATCAAGGCACTCGCTGACGGTGCCCGCGAAGGAGGGCTCGAGTTCTGATGGCTGAAGAGTTTGAAGACAAGGTCATATTTATCCGCCGCACCGCCAAAACCTACCAAGGCGGTCGCCGCTTCCGCTTCGGCGCGATGGTCGCTATCGGCGACCGTAACGGCCGCGTCGGCATTGGCCTAGGCAAAGCCAAAGAGGTGCCGATAGCCGTTCAAAAGGGTCAGTACGTCGCGCGCCGCAACCTCATCGAGGTGCCCATCGAAGAGCCCGGTACCATCCCGCATGAAGTTACCGGGATGCACGGCACAAGCCGCGTCATGCTTAAACCAGCGGGTGCCGGGACCGGCGTGATCGCGGGCAGCGTACCGCGCGCTATCGTTGAACTTGCAGGCTTTCGCAACCTGCTTACCAAAGAACTCGGCTCGCGCAACCAGACCAACGTTGCCTACGCCGTCATCGACGGTCTCAAGCAGCTCAAGACCTTTGAGGAGTCGAAGCAGGAACGGCTGGTAGCCCGGTGAAGGTTACGCTCGTTCGCTCGCTGATCGGTGTCAAGGAAGATCAGAAGGCCACGGTACGCGCGCTCGGGTTCAAGAAGACCGGCGATACCCGCGACCTTAAGGACACGCCCGACGTGCGCGGAATGGTTAACAAGGTCTCGTACCTGTTCAAAGTGGAAGGGTGAGATGAAACTTAACGATTTAAAACCCGCCCCGGGCGCGAAGAAAAATCGCCGCCGGGTCGGGCGCGGTTTAGGTAGCGGCCACGGTAAAACTGCGGGCCGCGGCCAGAAGGGCCAGTCGAGCCGCTCCGGGTTTTCACAAGGTGCAGGTTGGGAAGGGGGGCGCTCACGCCTAGTCATGCGCCTGCCCAAGCGCGGCTTCGTCCACCACAATACCGACTATCAGATCGTCAACCTAGGGGACCTGAGCAGCTTTGAGGCGGGCGCGACGGTCAACGCCGAGACCCTGCGCGCGGTTGGCATCGTCCGTCACGCAGATCGCCCCATCAAACTTCTCGGTAACGGCGAACTCTCGGTTCAAAACCTCATCGTCGAGGTCGACGCCTACAGCCGCAGCGCCGTGCGGGCCTTGCAGGGTGCGGGTGGCACCGTCGTCGGCGACGTCAGCGAAGCCGCCCCGCCGCAGGCTGAGGCGCAGTAGATGCTCTCCGCTTTCGGAAACGCCTTTCGCATCCCCGACCTGCGAGCCAAACTGCTCGTAGTTATCGGGCTCCTGTCCGTCTACCGTTTGGGCGTCTTTATCCCGACGCCCGGGGTAGACGCTGAACGGCTTCAGGGTCAGTTGTCGGGGGGCGTATTCGAACTATTGGGGTTTATCTCCGGGGGCAACATCGAGCAGTTTTCGGTGTTCGCGCTCGGCGTGATTCCCTACATCACGGCGAGCATCATTATCCAGCTGCTGACCTCGGTCTACCCGCCGCTGGAAAAGCTCTCCAAAGAGGGCGAAGAGGGGCGGCGGCGCATCACGCAGTACACGCGCTACGGCGCTATCGGTCTGGGCGCGGTTCAGGGTCTGTTTCTGGCAACCGCGCTGATCGGGCCAACCGACGCGCTCCGGGTCGGCTGGAGCAACGGTCCCTTTTTCTGGCTTACGGTCGTGATCACGCAGATCGCCGGGATCGCCGTGGTTATGTATTTGGGCGAGAAGATTACCGAATATGGGATCGGCAACGGCATCTCGCTTATTATCTACGCCGGGATCGTCGGCGCTTACCCGCAAGCAGTCGCGCAGAGCCTCTCGCTGGTAGGCAGCGGTGAATCGAACATCTTCGGCCTCATCATATTCTTCCTGCTGCTTGTGTTTGCCATCGCCGGAATGGTGCTTATCCAACAGGCCGAGCGCCGGATTCCGGTACAGTACGCCCGCAAGGTTGTCGGTCGGCGCGTCATGGGCGGGCAGAGTACCTATATTCCAATGCGTCTAAACGCTGCTGGGGTGATCCCGGTCATTTTCGCGGTGTCGGTGCTGGTTATTCCGAGCACCCTGATCGCGGCATTTCCCAACGTGGTCTGGTTGCAGGCGGCGGGCGTGTGGTTTAACCCGGCGAACTGGCAGGGGCTGATCGTCAGCACGCTGCTCATCGTGGCTTTTACCTACTTCTACACCCAGATCTCGTTTGACCCCAAACGCATTTCGGAAAACCTGCGTGAGTACGGTGGCTTCGTTCCCGGCGTGCGGCCCGGGCAGCAAACGACTGAACACCTGACGCGTATCACCAACCGCATCACCCTCTGGGGCGCGCTCTTTTTAGGTTTGGTCAACGCGCTGCCGCAGCTTTTGGGTTGGATTACCGGCCAGGGAACGCTGTCGTTGGTCTTCTCGGGGATCGGCCTTTTGATCGTTGTCGGCGTTGCGCTGGACACTTTGCGGCAGCTCGAGTCCCAGCTCAAGATGCGCCACTATGACGGTTTCGTCAGCCGGGGCCGAATCCGCGGGCGCGGGAGACGCTTCTAGTGACCACCTCGACGCCTTCTCCGCTATCTTCTGAAGTGCTCCTACTCGTCGGCCCGCCCGGGGCCGGTAAGGGTACCCAGGCGGAGAAGCTCGCCCGGGCGCGTCGCCTTAAAAAGCTCTCGACTGGAGACATGCTCCGTGACCACGTCGCGCAGGGTACGGCGCTCGGTCAGGCGGCAAAAACCGTCATGGACGCCGGTGAACTCGTTTCAGACGCGCTGATTATCGAGATGGTACGCGGTGAACTCTCTCGCCAGCCGACGGTTCGCGTGCTGCTTGACGGCTTCCCGAGGACCGTGGTTCAGGCCGAAGCCCTCGACGCGCTCCTCTCTGAACTCGGCGCGGCGATCACAGCGGTCGTGCTCATAGAGGTCAGCGCTGACGAACTCGTCGCCCGCATCGTGAAGCGCGCCCACGAGCAGGGGCGCACCGATGACGACGAAGAGACCGTCCGCACCCGGATGCAGGTTTATAGCGACCAGACAGCGCCGCTCATCGCCTATTACGAAGGCCGGGGCAAGCTCCGCCGCGTCGGGGGCATCGGCAAGGTCGAAGAGGTCTTTGCCCGCGTTTCCGAGGTGCTGCTGTGATCTTAAAACGTGCGCGTGAAATTGACACGATGGTCGAAGCGGCTCAAATCAACCGGGAGGCGCTCGAGGCTGTTGAAAAACTCGTCCGTCCGGGCGTGTCAACCGCCGAACTCGACGAGGCCGCCGAAGATGCTATAGTCTCACGTGGTGCTCGGCCTGCATTTAAGGGCTACCGCGGGTCAAGCGCTTCTATCGCCCCCTTTCCCGGAACCCTCTGCACGTCGGTCAACGAGGTCGTCGTTCACGGGTTTCCGGATCGCAGACCCTTGGTGGGTGGAGACATCGTTTCGGTCGACATCGGTTTGTTCTACAAGGGCTACGCTGCCGACATGGCGAAAACCTACGCGGTGGGTTCCGTAGCACCCCGTATTCAAGCCCTGCTCAAGGCGACGGAAAGGTCGCTCTACGCTGGGATCGAGGCCGCACAGCCCGGTAACCGATTGGGTGACGTCGCCGCCGCAGTTCAGCGTACCGCCGAAGCCGCAGGCTTTTGGGTAGTGCGCGAGTTCGTCGGCCACGGCATCGGCAGCTCGTTTCACGAGTCGCCGGACGTGCCGAACTACGGCCGCGCCGGAACGGGGCCGCGGCTACGCCCCGGACTCGTTCTAGCCATTGAACCGATGGTGACCGAATCCAAAACCGACGTCAAGATTTTGAGCGACGGCTGGACCGCACCGACGGTAAACGGCTCGTGGGCGGCCCACTTCGAGCACACCGTCGCCATTACCGAAGCGGGGCCGCGCGTGCTGACGATAGCGGGCGCGCCCATTTACGACCCTATGCTAGGAGGTGCACGTGGCGCGTAGAGGATCAGGTGGAGGCCGCAGAGGCCCACCCAAAGAGCGCCCCGAGCGCCCTGAGGAGACGACGCAAGACACCATCCGCACCGAGGGTGTCGTGCTCGAGGCTCGCCCCAACACCACCTTTTTGGTTCAGCTGGACGCTGGGCCTGAGATTTTGGCGCACGTCGGCGGCAAGATGCGGCGGCACTATATCCGCATTCTCCCTGGCGACCGCGTCGTTTTAGAGATCAGCACCTACGACCCTGAAAAGGGCCGAATCGTCTACCGAAAGTAGAGGGCAGGAGAACCCATGAAAGTACGTGCGTCCGTCAAGCCGATCTGCGACAAGTGTAAAGTCGTCCGTCGCCACGGCAAAGTCTTCGTCATCTGCTCGGTCAACCCGAAGCACAAGCAAAGGCAGGGATAACGTGGCGCGAATTGCTGGCATCGACCTTCCGCGTGACAAGCGCATCGAGTACGCGCTTCCTTACATCTTTGGCATCGGTCTCGCCCGCTCGCAGCAGGTCTTGGCGGAAGCGGGCGTCAGCCCCGACACCCGCGTTAAGGACCTTGCTGAAACCGAGGTCGCCCGCCTCCGCGAAATCGTCGAAAAGACCTATAAAGTCGAAGGCGACCTTCGCCGCGAGATTCAGCTCAACATCAAGCGGCTGATGGACATCGGTTGTTACCGGGGTTTGCGGCACCGCCGCGGCCTGCCGGTCCGTGGTCAGTCGTCGAAGACAAACGCCCGCACCCGTAAGGGCCCGCGCCGCACCGTCGCCGGTAAAAAGAAAGCCGCGAAGAAGTAAGGGGTTGCCATGAGTAAACAGGCTGCTAACAGGACTAAAAAGCGTGTCAGGCGTAATCTCGCCGAAGGCAAGGTTTATATCCACGCTTCGTACAACAACACCATCGTTACGGTGACCGATATGGACGGCAACACCGTAGCCTGGTCGAGTTCGGGCAGCATCGGCTACAAGGGCTCGAAAAAAGGTACCCCGTACGCCGCGCAGCTTGCCGCCGCCGACGCCACTCGCAAAGCGCAGAACATGGGCGTCAGCCAGATCGACATCGTGATTCGCGGAACCGGCTCCGGCCGTGAACAGGCGATCCGTTCAATTCAGGCGACGGGCGTCAACGTGCGCTCGATCATCGACGCAACGCCGGTTGCGCATAACGGTTGCCGCCTTACCAAGCGCCAGCGTTTGAAGTAGCGGTTAAAACCACCAGCTCGAGGCTGCGCGCCTCGTAAAGTAGGGAGAGATATGGGTCGTCAGAGGGAACCAATCGTCAAACTAAGCCGCCGCGAAGGGGTTAACTTAGCGGAGACGCCAAAAGTTCAGAAGTACATGGAGCGCCGCCCCTACCCTCCGGGACAGCACGGGCAGCGCCGGGGCCGCAAGATTTCGGACTACGGGGTGCGTCTGCGCGAAAAACAGAAGCTGCGCCGCCTTTACAACATGAGTGAAAAGCAGTTCCGCACGCTTTTCGACGACGCGGTGCGCCAGCAGGGTGCGACGGGCGCGGTGTTTCTGCAACTCTTGGAGTCCCGGCTCGACAACGTGGTGTTCCGTTTGGGCATCGCGCACACCCGCCGTCAAGGACGTCAGTTCGTCTCGCATAAGCACATCACGGTCAACGGCAAACCCGTCGACGTTCCCTCATTCCGCGTCAAACCGGGGGACGAAATCGCCGTGGCAACGAAAAGCCGCACAAACGACGTTATCAAGGCGAACGTCGAGGCGCGCCGCCGGGGCCGCATAAGCCCGTGGCTCGAGTTCGACGCCGAAAGCCTCAAGGGCCGGTTTCAGCGCCTGCCTGCCCGTGAGGACCTGACCGTCCCGGTCAACGAGCTTCAGGTCATCGAGTACTACTCACGCTAGCGCCTAGACATCCGGTCTGGAGAACAGGAGTTTACGGTGCAGATCACACCTGAATTTAAGGCCCGTGTAGGCGAACAGTACGGCGAGTTCGTCGTGGAGCCGCTGCCAAGGGGTTACGGCGTCACGATTGGCAACCCCTTGCGGCGCATTTTGCTCTCGTCGGTTGCGGGCACAGCGGTTACAAGCGTCTATATCGAGGACGTGCTGCACGAGTTCTCGACCATAGGCGGGGTTAAAGAGGACGTCATGCAGCTTATCCTCAACCTTAAAGAGTTGGTCGTCAAGCTGCATGACAACGAGCCTGTCACGCTGACCCTGCGCGCCGAGCGTGCAGGGACTGTGACCGCTGCCGACTTCGAGGTGCCGATGGGCGCGTCGGTGGTCAACCCCGACCTCTATTTGGCGACGCTGACCGAAGGCGGCAAGCTGGTCATGGAGGTGCGCGTCGAGCCGGGCGTCGGCTACGTCCCAGCGGAAATTCACGCGACCAAAGATCGCATCAACTCGATTCCGGTCGACGCGGTCTTTACCCCCGTGCGCCGCGTCGCCTACCGCGTCGAAGATACACGGGTCGGGCAAAAGACTGACCTCGACCGACTGGTCCTGCGCGTCTGGACGGACGGCAGCGTCAGCCCCCGCGAGGCCCTCGAGAGTGCGGTAGAAACGCTGCGCAACCAGTTGTCGGTTTTTAGCGGCGGCGAGTTCGAGGAGCCGGTGCCGGTGCTGGCCGCGCCGACGACCTCGAGCGCGGTCGTCTCGGACCCAGCAGCTATGGGCCGGGGTGAAGGTGCCCGCGTCACCCTCGAAAGCCTCGAGCTCTCGAGCCGCGTGCTGCACTCGCTTCAAGAAGAAGGCATCGACTCGGTCGACGCGCTGTTAGCGTTGTCCGAACGCGACCTTAAAAAGGTCGGCGGTGTCGGTGACAAGTCGCTCGAAGAGATTAAAGAGCGCCTGCAAGCGCAGGGTTTTGAACTTAAGGAGTAGTTGTGAGACATATGTCCAGCGGGCGCAAGCTTAACCGCAACAGCAGCCACCGCATCGCCCTCGCGCGGTCGCAGGCGACCTCGCTGTTTCGTCACGGTCGCATCAAGACAACGGTCGCCAAGGCCAAAAACCTGCGCCCCTATGTTGAAAAACTTATCACCACCGCTAAGGGTGGCGACCTGCACGCGCGCCGCCTGGTGCTGCGTGAAATTCACGATGTCGTGGTTGTCCGCAAACTTATGGACGAGATAGCCCCTTCGTTTAGCGCCCGTCCGGGTGGTTACACGCGCATCTACCGCCTCGAGACCCGGCGCGGCGACGGTGCCCAGGAAGCGCTTATCGAACTCGTCACCAGCGCAGCGTAGGGCAGTGTTACGATAGCTCTCGGAAGATTCCGGGAGCTTTTTTGCTGTTGTCAGTTCATCCAACTCTAGTTGCGGCGCGTGTTGCACGTTCGTTCGGGCTGTTTGGACTCCTCTCTTTCGCTTGGGCTGATCACGGCGCGCCCGCGCCGCAACTAGGCGGGACCGTGCTCTGCGTGCAGCCGTCGTCGGTCCAGCTCAGGCTCGAGGGTGCGTCACTCCCGAACGCGGGCCAGCGGGTGCGAGAGGCGGTTTTAAGGACGTTGCAGACGACCCTCGAGGCCGAGCGCGTCCCCTACGAAACGGACTGCTTGACCTCGAAGGGGTACGTTCTGCTGGACCTCTACGCCCGCTTTTTAGATCCCCGAACGTACTTAGGATTTCCGGAGGGTTCGTATACCTACGTCGCCTCAGCGCAGGTCGGGGTGTTTGCCGCGAACGTTCCTTACGGAACCGCCCTGCTGGAGGGCCGTTACGCGGAGTCGGTCGGCGACATCTTTCAGGCGCGTACGCTCACTAGGCTCGAGACGCGGCTGACTTCGCTGGGGGAGACGCAGGTGGAGGCACTTGCGACCGCCTGGTCAGAGGCCAACCCGGTAACTCTCGACAGTTATCTGCTCTTCGCCGTGCTCGGTTTAGCACTCGCCTCGTTGCGGACGCTGCCATGCTTTTTTCGCTAAGCTCCGCGCAGTTCTTGGGCGAAGCTCGAGCCCTTGCCTGCCCACGCTACCCCTAAAAGCTCCGCAACCGTCGCCCCTACGTCCGCGAAGCTCGAGCGTGTACCCAGGTCTTCGGCCGCTACACCGGGGCTGTAGGCCAGCAGCAGCCCGTATTCGCGTGTGTGATCGGTACCCCTGTGGGTCGGGTCGTTGCCGTGGTCGGAGACGAACAGCAGCCAGTCTTCAGGCCCGACGGCGTTTAGCAGCTCGGGCAGCCGCGCGTCGGTCTCTTGAAGCGCGCCCGCGTAGCCCTCAGGGTCGCGGCGGTGACCGTAGAGTGAATCAAATTCGACCAGGTTGCAAAAGACCAATCCGTCCGGACGCCGCGACATCTCAGCGAGCGTCTTGTCGACGCCGTCCATGTTCGAGTCGGTATGGACTTCACGCGTAAAGCCCTGATGGTTATAGATGTCCGGAATCTTGCCGATCCCGACGACCTCTCGCCCGGCGGCTTTAAGCACATCTAATACCGTTTCGTGCGGTGGCGTCAGGGAGTAGTCGCGCCTCGCCTCCCCCAGACGGCGGAAGCCCCCCGGTGTTCCGGTAAAGGGGCGCGCGATCACGCGGGCGACGGCGTGTTCGCCCTGCAAAAGTTTTCGCGCCCCCTCGCACCACCTGTAGAGCGTCCCCAGCGGCACCTTCTCGACGTGGGCAGCGATCTGAAAAACACTGTCCGCGCTTGTATAGACGATAGGCTCACCCGTTTGCAGGTGCGTCTCGCCCAACGCGTCCAAAATGGTGGTACCCGACGCGGGCACGTTGCCGAGATGACCCCGCCCGGTGAGGGCGTCAAAGGCGGCCATCACCTCGTCGGGAAACTTGGAGAACGTCTGAAAGGCGTGGGTCAGGGTCACGCCCATAAACTCCCAGTGGCCGGTCGTCGTGTCCTTGCCGGGGGAGACCTCGGCGAGCCGACCATAGGACGCTCGGGGAGATACCGACGTCCTCAGCGACGCTACCCCGGCGACCTGTCCAAGCCCCAGCGCCGCGAAGTTGGGGAGCGTCGTCCCCGTCCCCAACAGCGTGTGGTCGAGGGTGTGCGCGCCGGTGTCGCCGAAGTTGGCCGCGTCGGGCAGGGCACCGACGCCTACCGAATCGAGCACGATCAGGGTCACGGTCATGACCCCAGTATAGTGAGGCGTACAGGTAAGCGGGGCATAATAGCGGGGTGGACACCCAGAACGTCGTGAGCGCCGTTTCAGCGCTTGTACCCGACGCCCGCACGCTACTCGTGGCGGTCTCGGGTGGGGGAGACTCGGTGGCGCTCCTGCGGCTGCTCGTGCCCAGCCCGTACCGGCTCGTGGTCGGTCACGTAGATCACGCGCTGAGGCCCGACTCGGGAAACGACGCGGCGTTCGTCAGGGCCCTTTGTGAAGCCCTAGACGTGCCCTGTCACACAGCTCGGATAGACGTCGCCCGCGTCGCTGAGAGTAGGGGCTGGAACCTTGAGGACGCCGCGCGCCGTCTCCGCTACGAGTTTCTAACGCGTACGGCCAAACGCGTCGGGGCCGACGCCGTCCTCACCGCGCACACCCAGGACGATCAGGCCGAAACAGTGCTGATGCAGCTTCTACGCGGCGCGGCCTACCTGACCGGGATACCGCCGCGCCGAGGCCGGATTGTGCGACCCTTGCTCGGTGTGTCCCGCGGACAGCTCCGCGCGTATCTAGAAACTTTAGACCAGCTGTACCACGAGGACGCCACGAACGCCGACACCCGGCGCACGCGGGCTTGGCTACGCCGTGAGGTGCTGCCTCCCCTAGAAAAACGTTACCCGCACGTCAGCGGGACGCTCGCGCGGCTTGCTGACCTCCAATACGATCAGGCGCAGATGCTGCGGGCGCAGGCGCGGCAGCTGTTTCGTGAGGGCGGGCTCGAGCTTAATGGTCTAAACCGTGAACACCCGGCCCTGCAACGCACGGCTATCGCCACCCTTTTGGGAGACGCGGGCGTGCCACCGGACGCCCTGCACATCGAGGCGATTCGCCACAACCTGGGCGCGGTCGAGCCCGTACGGGTCTCTCTGCCGAGAGGTAGACAGGCTCGGATCGCTTACGGACGGCTCGAGGTCGTCTCGCACGCGGAACGGCCCCAACCGCCCAAAGTGCCCGACGCCCTGCCCGCCGAACTCGACCCGATAAAACTGGCGGCGTTCCCCGCGCTTCACTACCGTATCCGCGTCCCCGGTGACTCCATCCGTCTCATGGGGGGCCGCAAAGGGGTGTCCGACCTCCTTATCGACCGCAAGGTGCCGCGTGAGCTGAGGTCGCTGAGGGTGCTGGCGACGCACCCGGTCGGCCCGTCGGAGGTGCTCTGGATCGAGGGCGTCGCCGCCGACGTGCGGGTCGCCACATCGACCCCGGACCCGGACGTGCCGTGGCTGAGGCGCGCGTTGGTACAAGCTGAGCAGGCGGCGCAAGCCGGTGAGGTTCCCGTGGGAGCGGTTGTGGTGCGACGCGGCACACTCGTAGCGGAGGCGGCCAACATGTCCCGGTCCGAGGCCGACCCGACCGCGCACGCTGAACTAAGAGCGTTGCGGGAGGCGGCCCGGGTGCTCGGTGACTGGCGCTTAGAGGATTGCACGCTCTACGTGACGCTCGAGCCCTGCCCCATGTGCTTCGGCGCGGCCTTAACCGCACATCTGCCCCGCGTCGTCTATGGCGCGCCGAACCGCCGCGAAGGAGCGTTAGGTGGCGTCACCGACCTGCGCGATCATCCTTGGAAACGCACCCTGGAGGTCCGCTCGGGCGTTCTGGCCCACGACGCCGAGAGGTTGCTGAAGAACTTTTTTGCGGCGCAGCGCCCTCTCAAGGTTACGTGACAACGCCGCTGAAGTAGGGTATACTCCCCCTTGCCGCCCGGAGAGGTGCCAGAGCGGTTGAATGGGACGGTCTCGAAAACCGTTGTAGGGGTCCTCCTTACCGTGGGTTCGAATCCCACCCTCTCCGCCATAGAGGCAGGAAACGCAACCCCTGGTTTTTCACCGGGGGTATTTCTTTACCAATTTTAGACCATCTGCTCGCTTTGTCTCGTCACTCCTACATTGCCGGTTTTGTAGATCTTCTCGAGACTCGAGCCTGGATAAGGGGCCGGTCCTCGCACCAGCTCAAAGACTTCAGCCCTTGTGTAGAACGACGAAAAGCATTTTACGGATAGGTCCTTAGATGACCGCCCGTTTAACCACTCCAGCAGGCACAGCGAAGACAGCCGTGTAAATTGCGACCATAACTAACTAAGGTGTAGAGGCGCGCGTAGCGACCCCAGAGCTTATGGTTTACATTCGGGGAGCAGAGACAGGGTCTAGAGACTCGAACCTTTTTTGGCAAGGCCGTTAAGCGTCGTCTTTAATGTAGTCTACCGTCACCTCTCAGCAGCAACCGGCAAGGTCACGGCACGGTCGGTTAAACGGCGTTTGGCACGTCGTGGTGATTATGGAGCGCCCTTAGAGTAGCTGTTACCACACACTGTAGTCTATAGGGTTACATTACCTCGTTCTTGAGTGCGGAACCGCTTAAGGAGCAGTAGTTGCCAACGCCTCTAGGGGCCACGAAAGGTCGGCCACAACGGCGGCGCTCTGCTGGGTAAAGATGGCGGTCAGCTCACGTTCGCCGTTTCTGAAGGCGTAGACAACGCGGTAGCGGTCGGTGGTAGCGACTGAACTCTCAAAACCCAGTTCGGCTAACCTGCTCCAGTAGTAGTTCACGATCTCGGTCAGACTGGTGTCGGCGTGAACCGCCCTGAATCCCGTGTCGGGCTGTCCCTGCTTGAGCCCTACTGTTTGAAACTTGGGGGACAGGTGTGCGGCTTGAACATCACTTAAACGGACCCGAAGCTCGCCCCTGTTGAAGGAGAGCCCTAGGTAGCCCGGCGCGGCGACGGGACTGGCGTGATCGAGAACAGGTGTGGTGGGCTCCGGTTGGGCGCTGCTCAAGCTGAGGGTTAAGGCGGGAGCGAGGAGGGTCAAAAAGCCTTTTTTCATGGTCGTGTCCTTTAGGGTGCAAAGACCCCACCAAGCCCGAGAGCTTGCTCGTACGGGTGTTGTAGTCGGTTCGGGTCGTTCCCAGGAGGCTCGAAGCACTGTCCAAAACGGGGGTAAGCGCATCTAGAGACACACTGACGGCTTGGTTGTTCTACGGCTCCGCCTCTGTTATGATGAGCGGACAACTATCCGCTTAGGTGAGCATAGTGGACAGTCGTCCACTTGTCAAGTGGACTCGCATCCGCTTGCTGACTATGCCACCCATGTAGGGACGAAAGGAAATTGTTGTGACGCTTGACTTGTCAGCTTTTCGGGCACACCGAACGCGAGGTGGCTATGCCCAGTGAACGCTGTGACGCCGCCGAAAACCGTAGGCGCATCGTGACGGTAGCCAAACACTTACTTGCTGAAAACCGGCTCGACGAGAGCAGTATGCAGGAGATCGCTCGAGCTGCTGGGGTTGGTCAGGGGACCCTGTATCGCCGCTTCGCCGACAAGGGCGAGCTGTGTGAAGCCCTCTTTGCCGACGACCTCGAAGTATTTCGGAAGCGCGCCGACGCCTATTTAGACGGCGCGCTGAGCACTCCGGCGCTCTCACGACTCGAGTGGCTACTGGCCGAGAAAATTCGTTTTGTGGACGCCCATCTTCCACTGTTTTTGGCCGCGCATGAGGTCGCCGGTGCAAGACGGTACGACGTCTTTAGAAAGTCACACCATACCTGGACTCGAGAGCGCGTGGTGGGGCTTTTGGAGGAAGCGCAAGTGAACGGCGAGGCCCAACTAGAGGACGTGGCCTTTACCGCCGACGCGGTGCTGGCGTCGTTTGCTGCGCCGCTACTCGCCTACCAGCGGCGAGAGCTGGGCTACAGCTTGGCGCGCGTAATCGCTGGAGTCATAGATGTATTTGTGGGGGGCCTGAGGCGCGGCGCGCAAGCGGGTAACGCACGACATATGAGCACCGAAACCGCCGCACCGGTTTAGCGTCGTCGCCTAGATGTCAAGCTCAGCGCACGCTGGCGTAGTGATGGTATATCGCGTCAAAAACTAGGCCTTGCTGCGGCACCAAGCGCTAAACTTATGCGTGACACCCCCCTAACCGCCGACCTAAGCCCCTTACATTCAGCAAAGAGGCCGCTCGAAGGCGGCCTCTTGATGTTGGTTTCCCTCTACGCGCTTTTAGAGAGGTCTACAAGGCGCTTGAACGCGTCCGGATGCTGCACGGCGAGGTCAGCTAAAATCTTACGGTTGATCTCGACACCCGATTTGCGGAGGCCACTCATAAAAACGGAGTAGCTCATACCCTCTTGACGAGACGCAGCGTTGATACGGGTGATCCACAGGCGGCGAAAGTCGTTTTTCTTGTCCCGACGGTCACGGTATTCGTAGTCGGCTGCGTTGAGGAGCGTCTGCTGCGCGATGCGGACGCTTTTTGAACGCATTCCCCAAAAACCCTTTGCGCGTTTTAAAATCTTCTTATGTTTGTGGCGGCGAACAACGCCGGTCTTGGCTCTTGGCATCTAGTCCCTCACTCGTAAGGCAGCAGCGCCTTGATACGTTTGGCGTCGGGTGCGGCGATGATGAGGTCGGTCCTGCCCTGGCGGATGCGCTTGCCACTCTTTTTAAAGTTCAGGTGACGTTTTCCGCTCCGCATGGCCTTGACCTTACCTCGCCCTGTGATTTTGACACGGGCTTTGGTGCCCTTATGGGTCTTTTGCTTCGGCATGTCTCTCCTAGTTAGCCTGGGGCACCCTCGACGGGTTCCCGTTCTTTTGGTGGGGCGGCCCGAGTTGGACCCAGAACCATGTTCATATCCATACCGGCAAGGTTTGGGGCAGATTCAACGACCGCCATGTCAGAAACGTCGCTTGCAACGCGGTTAAGGATCTCCTGACCGAGTTCCGGATGGGTGCGTTCGCGCCCGCGGAACATGATGGTGAGTTTGACCTTGTGACCGCCTTTAAGAAAACGTTTGACGTGGTTGACCTTGGTCTCGTAGTCGTGGTCGTCAATTTTGACGCGAAACTTGATAGCTTTCATCTCGTGCTGCCGCGACTTTTTGCGCGTCTCTTTCTCCTGCTGCTGCAATTCGTAGCGGTATTTGCCGTAGTCCATCACTTTAGCGACAGGAGGCTGCGCGGCCTCACCGACGAGCACCAAGTCTACGTCAGCTTCGCGGGCCATCCGGAGCGCGTCCCTCGTTTCGACGATTCCCTGCTGCTGACCGTCGAGACCGATGAGCCGAACCTGCCTGACCCGAATCTGCTCGTTAACCTTCATCTCTTTGGCTATGAACTTCACCTCCAAAAACTTGTACGCCAGCGTGTATCGCCATGTACAGCGTTCAAGTGTAGCAAAAATCTCCGCTCGGGGCAACGCGTCAGCTGACGCGCTCCGAGCAGCTGGGATTCGCAGCTTGCGGCAGCGCGGGCTTAGACTTACATACATGGTTTTAGGTTATTCCCCCTGTCCCAACGACTGTTTTATCTTCTACGCGCTCGCGCATGGACGGGTAGCCGCAGGTCTAGACGTGCAGGTGCGATTGGGGGACGTTGAAACGCTCAATCAGCTGGCGAGGGAGGGGACGCTTCCCGCTAGCAAGGTGAGCTACCACGCCTTTTCCCATCTGACCCAGAACTACGTCATGCTCCGCTCCGGCGGCGCGCTCGGGTTTGGCGTGGGGCCGCTTATCGTCTCCAAAGGTCCCTTGAGGACCCTTTCCGGCCTCCGGGTAGCGATTCCGGGCGGGTTGACCACGGCCAACCTACTCCTCAAATTGTCACAACCAGACGACCTTGAGGTTACCGAACTGCGCTACGACCGCATCATGCCCGCCGTCGCCGCCGGTGAGGCCGACGCAGGGCTCATCATCCATGAGTCGCGCTTTACATTCCCCGACTACGGCCTTGTCAAACACCTCGATTTGGGTGCCTGGTGGGAGGCTGAAACCGGGCTGCCGCTGCCCTTGGGCGGCATTATGGCGAAGCGGTCTCTCGGGGCCGAAACGCTCGCGCGACTTGACGCTGCCATCCGCGAGAGTTTGCACTACGGCTACGCGCACCGCGCCGAGGCGCAGCCTTACATCGCCGAGCACGCGCAGGAGATGGATGAGACGGTGATGCAGCGGCACATCGACCTCTACGTAAACGAACTGTCTTTCGATGTCGGTGAGACAGGGGAACGGGCCGTGACCGAACTTTACCGGCGGGGGCGTGCGCGGGGGCTGGTTCCGGACGTCCGAGAACCGCTTTTTTTCGGCGCGTGAGGGGGCTGTTGACCTCGCTGTGGACGGCGGCTTCGTCACCGGAGCGCTTTTTTAGATGGCTCGAGCTCCGTCCTACCCGCACCGCGCGGGGTGGCCTGGTAGCCTACGGCAGCCTCACAATGCTGGGACTGGCCTGTGCGCTCGGCTTTGCCAAAGCCACGGACTCGGACGCCTATCTTCCGCTGGCCGCGTTTTCCGTAACGGGCTCGAGCGCACTTTTTCTCTATGCCTGGGCCTTTGGCAGCGTTTTTGTGCAGCGTCCGGGCGCGCTCGAGGGGCGAGCCTGGGAGGTTTCAGGTTGGAGCTGGACGCCCGCACTTTTCGGGAGCGTGTCGATGCTGGTGCCGTTGTGGGTCTTTCCGGTTCCGGCCCTCGCCCTTACCCTTACCGGGGTACTCGTCTGGCACCTCGTCGTCTTGCAGGCGGGCCTGAAGGTCTTTTTAGAGCGTCCGGCGCACCGAATCGTGACGTTCTATGCGCTTTTCATCTACGCGCTGCCGCTCCTGCTACTGGCTTTTGTAGCCTGGTTTTCAGCACGGTTCACCTGACCCTTACCGCAGCCAGCAGCGCCTCGGCCAACCGCTGACCTTGCACGGCGGCGTCTTCATAGGTGAGCCCTCCCGACGCGCAGACCCCAGCGGCGTAGAGTCCAGGCAGGCGCGGGAGTACAAACGTCCCGGCGTCCCACTCGGCGTCGCTGAAGCGCCGACAGGTCACGGCGTACGGGGGTGCGCCGCGGCTGGGCGGGGCCTCGAGCCTGGCCTCTTCAAACGTAAAGCCGCGCGCGGCGAGGTCATCGTAAAGGTCGTCGTACGCCATTTCCGAAAGCCGTCCCGACGTTTCAGTAAGCTCGCCGACCCTCAAGCGCGCCCGCAAAAAGCTCCCGGCGCAGAGCGCGACGCGCGGCGCAAACCGGTCTACACCCTCCCACGTCGAAACGCCAACGACCTGAGCGTCCCTAGCGAGCAAGCCGGAGACGCTCGACTGCAACAGGTGGAGGTTGGGATGCCCCTCCAAAGCGGCTTTGGCGCGGCGGTGCAGCTCGAAGGTGGTAACCGTCCGTCCCCCGCACAGTTCGGCCATCAGGGTTCCGGGCGGAGGCGTCAGTGGGACCGCCTCACCGACCAAGTTGTAGACCGTGTCGAGGCTGGTGGTGACGAGCAGCACCCCAAGACCGCCGCGCGCGCAGGCTAGCGCCGCCTCGCTCCCGCTGAGCCCCGCCCCGACCACGATGAGGTCAATGTGGTCACCACCCCTATAGCTGCCGGGATGCAAGCATTACTCCGGAAAGCCGTCCAGAAGCGGGAAAGGCTGCCGCCGTCCGGGGGCGCGCAGCAGCAGGTGCGCGCCCCCTTCGGTGCGCTGATAGAGCAAAATGCCTTTGGCTTGACCCAGCAGCTCGGTTGTTCCCGGCGCGTCGACCATCACCCTCAGGTGCAGCGGCAGACTCGCTTTCGGCTGACCAAGTTCGTAGCGCTCGCCGTCGCCGATGCGGTAGCCGAAAAACACGTCCGACGGCACGCTGCTGTAGATCGCCGTCAACGACTGCGCTTCGCCCGCCCGGTAGAGGGCCATCGCCTCCCAGGTGATCGCCTGCGCCTCCTCCACTGAAAGCCAAGTCAGCTCGGCTGCGCCCAGATCACCGTAAAACGCACCCGGAAAGTTTTTCGACTGCGTGTAAAATCCGGCCTCACCGACGACGAGCTTCATTACCTCGTTGCTGTGTGACGTGCCCTTGACCGCGCCCTTGAGGTAGGCGATGGCAAGGCCGTAACGCTGCTCGTGGAGCGCCGTGAACTCGTCCCAATCAGGGTCGATAAACTCGACGTCGGTATTGACTTCAAAGCTGGGGCTGGTCAAGGTCTCTCCCCTGAGTTTTTAGCGAGTAGGATTTCACCAACACCTCTTCACGGCTCATTTTACACCGATGTGCAGCGCTGAAACGCCGAAAGTTTGTAACTTGTAATGTACCTCGGTAAAACCGGCGGCCCCCAACCGCCGCGCGAGTTCAGCAGGCGGCGGAAACTTAAGTACGGAGTCGGGCAGGTAGCTGTAGGCGCTCTCCTGGCCCGAGATCAGGCCCCCGACGCGCGGCAGAACCCGCAAAAAGTAAAAGCGGAAGGGCGCACCGAGCATCCCTTTGGGAGGCGGCGGAAACTCGAGCACCACTACCCTGCCGCCCGGTCTCAGCACCCGGTAAAACTCGCGCAGCCCGCGGTCAACGTCGGCGAAGTTGCGAAGGCCGTAGGCGACCGTCACGGCGTCGAAAGAAGCGTCCCGGTAGGGCAAGTCGAGGCCGTCACCTTGCTCGAGGCGCAGCGTCACACCACGCCGCCGGGCCTTGTGGCGACCGATCTCGAGCATCGCCTCGACGAAATCGACACCGACGATCTCGGCGTCGGGGCGGTGCCGTTTAAGTGCTAGGGCGAGGTCGGCGGTTCCCGTCGCCACGTCCAGAACACGCTTCGCGCCACCCCCAAAGACCGCTCGCGCCGCCTCCTCGCGCCAACGCCCGTCGAGGCCCAAGCTCAGGACCCGGTTGAGCAGGTCGTAGCGCCGTGCGATAGAAGCGAACATCGCCTGCACCTGCGCTGACTTTCCCTCCTCCGGAGCTTGCCCTGAAGCTCGTCCGGAAGAGGGTACGGGGGAGGTGGCTTTCACCCTCTCAATCTAGCACGCGGCTCTCACGGCGCACTATGGATGGATGATACTGTTGGTTGACATTACAGAGTCGGCGAGGCCAAGCAACGCCCCTCACAACCTACCTGTGCACTCTAGAACGAAGGTAAGCGAGTTGGACTCAGGACCAACGCCTCCTGAATTCCTTCTCTCAGTGCTCAGCCCCACCTCAACGAATGGGTCAACCCAGCAGCTGATGACGGGACAAGAAGGTGTCGAGCTTGGCGCGGCTGAAGTTCGACAGGCTGGCCGCGTCGCCGTTATAAACGAGCGTCGGAACGCTGCGCCGACCTCCGTTAACCCGCATGACCAAGGCCGCCGCCTCGGGGTTCTCTTCGATGTTGACCTCGTGAAAAGGAACTTCAAGCTTCGCCAAAGCCTTTTTGGTCACCAGACAGTCGCCACACCAGGACGTCGTGTACATGACGAGCGTCTCACCTACATCGTCTTCTAAAGCAAATGTGCTGCCTGTAGCAGTCGTCGACATTGCGCCTCCTAGAGCGCGAGTACAGCTGTACTCGCTTTTTTCACCTGGTAAGGTATCAGCCTCGAGTTTGCCCGCGTGTAGGCTGATTGACACGGGTTCACCGGAGGCGCGTGGCTACAGCCTATAGATCAGGGCGTGCAAAAGGGTGCGCTTTCCGCATAACGTTTGGCATAATAGGACAAAGCGCCGCGCCCACCTCGGCGCGGTCGTACCCCAGGAGGTCCGCTGTGACTCGTCCGGCCGTTTCCGCTACGCGGCGCATCCACGCGCTGCTCGCCAGCTTGCTACTCATCAGCCTGAGCTTTGCCGTCGCTCAAGAAGAAACGGTCGTCGATGTCGCCGCCAGCACGCCCGACTTCAGCACCTTGCTGAACGCTTTAGACGCGGCTGGGCTTACCGAAACACTCCAGGGCACCGGCCCCTACACCGTCTTTGCCCCGACGAACGACGCCTTCGCCAAACTTTCCGACGCCGAGCTGAGTGCGCTGCTCGCCGACCGCGAGGCGCTCTCGCGCGTGCTGAGCTACCACGTCGTCCCAGGAAGTTTTACAACCGCCGACATTACCGAGGACATGACGGGCTTTACGACCCTTGCGGGCAGCGACCTGCCTATCACCTCCGCAGGCGTCGGCGACGCAGCGGTCACGGCAATAGACCTCCTCGCGTCTAACGGCGTCGTCTTCGCCATCGACACCGTGCTGACCCCGCCCGACGAGGCCGCCGCAGAGGACGAACTAGCTCCAGAGAACACACTCTACGCGGGCTCCGCTAGAGCTAGTGAGCGCTTTGAGCTCGCCGAGGTTGGCGGCAGCGGCGTGGCAGGATCGGTTTTGGTGGCCGAATATGAAGGGGAGCGCGCCGTCGTCACCGTATCGCTCAGCGGGACGCCCGCGGGCGGCGAGCACCCGGCGGCGCTCTACGCGGGCAGCTGTGAGATGCTTTTGGGCGACGCCTTCAGCGGCGACCCGGTAGCGGAACTCGAGGCCGTCTCCGGTGATCTCGGCTTCAGCACCACCGTTACAGACCCTACTTTTGAAGCTATCGTCAGTGGTGACCACGCTCTAGCTGTAGGCCTCTCTGCGGACGACCCTACGGTCGTCGCCTGCGGTGAGGTCGGTCAGTAACTTCGGCAAACGTCGTTTTCTAAGGCTGTTTCTAAGCGCCTCTTAGGCGCTTTATTTATGCTGTAGCGAACGGCACTCGGGCAGAGATACAGGTACTCGAGAGGCACCTCTTACTTAGCCATGGTGACGCTGCTCAGTCGGCTCCAAAGCCTTTTAGTTTGTCAACGGTCTCTTCATTCTAGCCGGACCGCAAATCAGTTAGCAGCCACGCCCAAGCCTTACGCAGCGACCGATTTTTAATCCGCCCGTATTGCTGAAACTGACGCGTGGTCGGGTATACATGTATACTGCTCCTTGTACAGCCGCAAAGGTGTTTCGTGCGGCCCTTTACCGAACCCACACCGCACTACCGTCTTAATCTGCCATACCCAAAGGACCCTTATGACCTACCGCAATATCGCTATCGTCGCGCACGTCGACCACGGCAAGACCACGCTGGTCGACGGCCTCTTAAGGCAGTCGCACATCTTCCGCGACAACCAGGAGGTAGCTGAGCGCGTCATGGACTCGAACGACCTCGAGCGCGAGCGCGGCATCACCATCTTGGCTAAAAACACCGCCGTTGAGTGGCACGGCACAAAGATCAACATCGTCGATACCCCGGGCCACGCCGACTTCGGCGGCGAGGTTGAGCGCGCCTTGGGGATGGTAGACGGCGTTTTGCTTCTAGTCGACGCGGCCGAAGGCCCGATGCCGCAGACCCGCTTCGTGCTCAAAAAAGCGCTGGCGCTCGGCCTGAAACCGATTGTCGTGGTCAACAAGATCGACCGTAAGGACGCCCGCCCCGACGAGGTCATCAACCTTACCTTCGACCTCATGGTCGAGTTGGGCGCTTCGGACGAGCAGTTGGATTTTCCTATCATCTACGCGGTTGCGCGTGAAGGCCGGGCGTGGCTCGAGCTTGAAAAACCGGGCGACAGTCTCGAGCCCCTTTTCGAGACCATTCTCCAAAACATTCCCGAAGCGGTCGCCGATACTGGCGCGCCTTTTCAGCTTCAGGTTAGCAACCTCGACTACTCGGACTACCTGGGTCGCATCGCGGTGGGCCGGGTTTTGCGCGGAAGCATCGCTAAGGGTGACTCCGTTCTGCGCCTTATGCGTGACGGTTCGCAGGCCAGGGCCCGCATCACAAAGCTCTATACGCATCTAGGGCTCGCGCGCGTCGAGGTCGAAGCGGTTTCGGCAGGCGACATCATCGCGCTGACAGGCGTTGACGGGGTGCAGATTGGCGACACCCTGACGCATCCCGACGCGCCCGCCGCGCTTCCGGTAATGGCTGTCGACGACCCGACGGTCGCCGTAACCTTCAGCCCCAATACAAGCCCGTTCGCGGGTAAAGAGGGTCGCTACGTCACCTCACGCCACATTAAGGACCGGCTCGACCGCGAGTTATTGACCAACGTCGCCCTGCGCGTTGAAGAACTCGGCGGCGAGAGCCACCGCGTCTCGGGGCGCGGCGAGCTGCATCTAAGCATCCTTATCGAGCAGATGCGCCGCGAAGGCTATGAATTTTCGGTGTCGCGCCCCGAGGTCATCTTAAAAGAGATCGACGGGAAGACCCACGAGCCCTTTGAGCACGTTGTCGCCGACGTGCCGGAAGAGGCGATGGGCAGCGTTATGGAGTCGCTATCCAGCCGCCGCGGAACACTCCTAAATCTGACGCAAGAGGTAGGCCGCGCGCGCCTAGAGTTCTCCATCCCCTCCCGCGCGTTGTTCGGCTACCGCACACACTTTTTGTCGATGACGCAGGGCGAGGGTCTTTTAAACCATACCTTCGACGGTTACGAGCCGCTCGTCGGCGGTTTGCGGACGCGTCAGGGCGGAAGTTTGGTGGCGATGGAACCGGGCGAGGTGTTCGCCTACAGCATCTTTAAGCTGCAAGACCGCGGGGTGTTCTTTATCGACCCCGGCACCGAGGTCTACGTCGGGATGATCGTCGGGGCAAACTCGCGTAGCGGAGATATGAACGTCAACGTGACCAAGAATAAAAAGATGACCAACGTGCGGGCGTCGGCTTCGGACGACAACATCACCCTGACGCCGCCGAAAAAATTGACGCTCGAGGAAGCCTTGGAGTACATTACCGACGACGAACTCCTGGAGGTCACGCCTAAGAGCGTGCGTTTGCGCAAACGCACGCTGGACCCCAACATGCGGAAAAAAGAGGAGAAAGTCGCGGCAGGCTAAGCCTGACTGAAAGCATCGACAGTAAAAAGAGCGGCTCTGACGTCCGCTCTTTTTACTTTTTGACAAGTAAAACATGCCTGACAGTAAACTGCGCATACACGTAAAAGTGCTTTGTGCGCGTTTTAATCATCGTATTTTGTCTCATCGTACTTTTCGGCAACTCGCCTATACTTGGATAGATCTTCGTAGCCATCCTTGCGGAAGGCGTTATCTGGTCTTTTTGGCACACACACGGCAACGTGAAGCTCCAGTAAAGTCCGAACTTCTCTACGCTTTATGCTGAGCAAAGAACGTCCGCCCTAAATGCTGACTTTTAATGCAAATGTTTTGGCTAAGCTCTGCCTTCTAGTTCAATTGCGTCATAAATTGCCGCCTGTACCGCCCGCACCTCACCTTCTTTAACCATCTCCAGCATCGCCCCGAACGCGACCGTTACTGTAGGCCAGTCCCGCGCCTCCATCAGCGCCTGTAAGCTGCCACGCCCGAAGCGCCTCAGTCCAGCGCGCAGGATCGTCATAGCCGCGGTCAGGGTCAGGCGTTCTACGGCAAGCTCGAAGTAGTGCGCGGCGCGGTGTCGGCTGGCGAGTTGGGTAAGGCGTCCGAGCTCATGCGTGAGCGGTCTCGCGCGGCGCGGATAGGTCGGGCGCGGAGCCTGCGCCGGAAGCAGGTACCGCCGCACCTCCCGGCGTTCGCGCAGAAAATGGATCACCTCTTCAAATGCCTCTAAGGCCAAAACCGTTTCTAAAACCTCTTCCTCGACCTCTTCGGACGTTTTGGGCGGTTGCGGCAGCAGGAGCCTGAGTTTGAGTTCGATGATGCGGGCCAAACCGGGGAGCGTTTCGGTAGCCCCTTCGAAGTCGTAAGCCGATACCCTGCGGTAAAAGTCCAGATACCTCTGCACAAGCGCTGACACGTCGGTCTCAGCGGGGCTGAGGCGGCCCCCCCTGAGGGCGTGCGCCAACTCGCCAAGCGTGCCGCTAAAGCTCGGTGTCTCGACCCGGAACGTGACCGGGTCAGGGCTCAAGCAACACCTCTTCCACAACGGGAACTGGATTTTGCACATGCTGAGTGTCGTTGACCCGCTCGATGAAGATCTCATGGCCGTCTAAAACGAGGCCGGTGACGCTCGCATGACCCAGATAGAAGCGCTTGCGCCAGCGGGGCCTATCGAGCCCAAGGGCGTGTGAGAGCAGCATCTGAATCGTGCCGGAGTGCGTAACCGCGACGACGTGCGGCGCGTCGTGAAGGCCGTCAAGCCACGCCACCGCACGCTCCCGCAGCTCACGGTACGACTCACCCCCCGGGGCCGGGGTAAAAAACGGGTCGGCGGACCAGGTCCGCCACGCCTGCAACTCGAGCCGCTCAGAGAGCGTGTGTCCTTCGAAAACCCCGAAGTTCAGTTCTTTAAGCCGCGCGTCCGGGGTCGCCGTTTGGCCCGGAAAGGCGAGCGCGGCGGTTTCTTGGGCGCGTCCGAGCGGGCTCGTGTATAAAACGACCTCGGTTCCGGCGAAGCGCCTGCCGAGGGCGTGAGCTTGCGCTACCCCGGCGGCGGAGAGGGGTACGTCGCGCTGACCTTGAACCCGCCCTTCGTGGTTCCAAAAGGTGGCGGCGTGGCGAATAAGGGAAAGATAACGCATCGGCCGAGAGCGAGTGTAGCATCCGTGGTGCGCGCGTTTGTCAGGCTTGGGTATAAAGGGCGGGTGAGGCCGTCTACCCACCCCTCTGCCAACGCTGCTGAGCAGAACGCCACCCGCGCGAACAGGCCCCGGCAGACCCCTTACTGGGAACTTCCGAGCGTGGTGTCGCTCGACGCGCCGCTGATCGCGGTGGTGTGGCAGCTGCTGCTGAGCCGCAGCCTGGGGGCGACGCTGGCCTGGCCACACAGCGCGCTTCTGGGCGTCGCGGTGTGGCTTATCTACAGCGCCGACCGCTGGCTCGATGGGCTCGAGCTGGGCGAGCACGCCCGCACCGAGCGCCACCGTTTCTACGTTCGGCACCGCCGCGCCGTGCTCGGGGTCTGGTCAGGTGTGAGCGTAGGGGCGCTTGGCGGTGGATTTATCGTCTTGACGCGGCCCGAACTTTTCGCCGCCGGACTTTTGGCGAGCCTTATGCTCGGCTACTTTTTAAGTCGTCACGCGTCGGACCCGGCAGCCCACCCCAAAGAGACGCAGATCGGCCTCTTCTTTGCACTCGGCGTCGCGTTTTTGCCGGGCCTAAATGGTGCGCCGCTCATTCCGCTCGCCACCTTTGCGGTCCTCTTCGCCGTTCTCATCTTTCTCAACTGTGCGCTCATCGCCCGCTGGGAGGGCGACCTCGACCACGAGCCCGTCCCCTTCGCCGCACGTACCCCTTACGTCGCCGCGCAGCTTGGCGGGATGACACTAGGGCTCGCCGGGTGCGGGTTGGGTGTGGGCTCCACAACCCACTCACCACTTTTTTTCGCTCTCGGAGGGAGCGCGCTGCTGCTCTACGGCTGCGGCTACCTGGGCGCGCTCGGTCCAGCGGCGCGGCGGGTGCTGGCGGACGCCGCGCTGCTGACGCCGCTTTTGGCGCTTCCCTTCAGCTGATGGCGGACGGTTTCGGGCGCTTGGCCTATGCCTACGAAGGGCTCGAGCGCACCGTATTCGGAGACCTTTTGACGCGCGCGCGAAACGCCTGTCTGTGCGCTCTTGAGGAGGCCGACACCATCCTGATTCTGGGCGAGGGCGATGGGCGCTTTCTGCTGTCGCTGCTCGCGCGGCTGCCCCGCGCCCACGTAACCGTTCTGGACAGCAGCACCGGGATGCTCGGGCGCGCGCAGAAGAGGGTGCAGGCGCGGCTGCCGGACGCGGAGGCGCGCGTGAGCTGGTGGCACCGAGACGCCCTCACTGCGCCGCTGCCGAGCGCGCACTACGACGCCGTGGCGACGGCCTTCTTTCTCGACGTATTCCCTGAAGAGATGTTAGGACCGCTCACCGCCAAGATTAGCCGCAGCCTCAAGCCGGGGGGCCGCTGGCTCGTCGCCGACTTCGCCGCGCCTCACACCCTGCCTACCCGCCGGGCGCGCCTCTACAGCCGCACGCTCGTGGCGCTCATGTACACTTTTTTTCGCGCGCAGACCGCGCTCCCGGCAAAGACGCTGGTACCACCGGAGCCGTTTTTGCGGGCGTGCGGGCTCGAGCCCGTCCGCCGGGAGAGTTTTCGCGGCGGTTTCGTCTACGCCCAGGTATGGCGTAAAGCCTTTGAGGGCGAATCGTAAGCCGTTTATGCTGTACCCGTGTCCCCCGAACCGCCGCTTGCCCAAACGACCCCGAGCCTCTTTCTCATCACGGGAATCAGTGCAGCGGGAAAATCGACGGTTGGGCAGGCCCTAGCCGAACGCTTCCCCAAAAGCGTCCACCTGCGCGGCGACATCTTTCGCCGGATGATTGTGCGCGGACAGGCGGAGATGAACAGTGCCGAACTCTCCCCCGAAGCGGCGGCGCAGCTCACGCTTCGCTACCGCCTAGCAGTGACGGCCGCACCTCAGTACCTCGAAACAGGATTTACCGTCATCTATCAGGACATCGTTTTTGGTCAGCATCTGCCCGAGGTCGTGGCGATGCTACCCATAGTGCCGCTTTACCTCGTCGTCCTCTCCCCAAGCGCTGAGGTCGTGACGGCAAGGGCGGCCGCTCGTAGCAAGGGCGGCTACACTCCTGAATTCACCCCTGACATGTTCGACAGCGCCTTCCGCCACAACACGCCGCGCCTCGGCCTCTGGCTCGACACCTCGGCGCTGAGCGTTGCAGCTACCGTGGACGCGATCTTGGCAGCGCTCGAGCAGGCGCGCGTGCGCTGAGCGTTGACAAAGCGCTGGGCCGACACTTCTAAACCGAAGCCCTCCGGTATAATCGGCTCATGCGGCGTGTAAGCGCCGCCTTTACGTGTTTGAGGTTTTTTGATCATCCAAAGGAGTTTTCGTGAACTACCCGTATCTAGGGGCGACGATAGAGGGGAAGAGCGTGCGCTTCCGCGTCGTGTCGCCGACCGCCGCCCGGATGGAGGTGGCGCTTGAAGACGGCAGGGTCCACCCGATGCAGAGAACAGACGACGCCACCTTCGAGGCGCTTATCCCCGACCTTCCACCCGGTACGCGCTACTACCTCGCCAAGGACGGGACGAAGATGCCCGACCCGGCCTCGAGGTTTCAACCGGGGGGCGTCCACGGCCCCTCCGAAGTCATCGACCCACGGGCGTATAGGTGGCGCGACGAGAGTTGGATGGGTGTCCCCCATAAAAACTTGGTCTTCTACGAACTGCACGTCGGGACGTTTACGCAAGAAGGCACCTACCGCGCCGCGCAGGACAGGCTGCCGTACCTTAAAGAGCTGGGCGTCACCGCCGTCGAGCTGATGCCCCTGGCGGCATTTCCCGGCGAACGCAACTGGGGCTACGACCCCGCCGCGCAGTTCGCGCCCGCGCACCCCTACGGCGGGCCGGACGACCTGCGGCGGTTTGTCGACGCGGCGCACGAGGTCGGCTTGGCGGTCTACCTTGACGTGGTGTACAACCACTTCGGGCCGGACGGCGCGTACGTCGTCGGCTTTAACCCGGAGATGTTCACCGCGCACCACCACACGCCCTGGGGCCAAGCCATCAACTTGGACGACACGGGCTCCGAGCACGTACGGCAGTTTTTTCTGGAGAACGCCGTCCACTGGCTCCGCGAGTACCACTTCGACGGCTTCCGGCTCGACGCGACCTTTGCTTTAGTAGACGATTCACCCAAGCATTTTCTGGAGGAACTCGTCGAGGTCGTCGCTAGCGTGCCCGGCTGGAAACGCCTCCTCATCGCCGAGGACCCGCGCAACCTGCGCGAGCTGGCGCTGCCGCGAGAGGGGGGCGGTTACGGTCTAGACGGTATCTGGGCCGACGACTTTCACCATCAGCTGCGGGTGAACCTGGCGGGCGACCGGCACAGCTACTACCGGGACTTCACCGGCACCCCGGCGGACATCGCGAAGACCTTGGAGCAAGGCTGGTTCTATACCGGCCAGAGGTCCGAAAACCAGGGGGAGGCGCGCGGCACCCCCACCGACGGTTTGGCACCCAAAAACTTCGTCGTGTGCATCCAAAACCACGACCAGATCGGCAACCGCCCCCGCGGAAACCGTTTAAGCGACGAGATACCCCCGTCCGCCTACCGCGCCGCGAGTGCGCTGCTGCTATTCGCGCCGCAGCTGCCGCTGCTTTTTCAGGGGCAAGAGTGGGTGACGAAAACCCCCTTTATCTACTTCACCGACCACAACCCCGAACTCGGTAAACTCGTGAGCGAGGGCCGCAAAAGAGAGTTTATAGACTTCCCCGACTTTCGGGGCATTGTTCCCGACCCGCAGGACCCGGCAAGCTTCCAGAGGAGTAAGCTGTCGTGGGATGAACAAAGCGAACCCGAACACGCCGGGGTGCTCAAGCTTTATCAAGACCTGCTGAGGCTGCGCCCTAAGCTTTCCGGTAGGATCGAAACTGTTACTACGACAGACACGGGCTTGGTCTTGCGGCGGGGTAAGCATCTGATTTACGTGGCGCTTAGAGGCGACACCACGCTGCCCCTCACCCACGACCTCCAAACCGTGCTCGTCACCGAGTCCGGGCGCTACGCCGTAAACGGCAGCGAACCCGAATTCTCGGGCAACGTGGTGAGCTTCAGGACGCCGGGAGCCTTTATCGCCGAGGTCGCCGAGGTCGCCGAATGAACGCCTCGTACCGTCTGCAACTGACCCCGGACTTTACCTTCGCCGACGTTCAGGAGTTGCTGCCGTACTTTGCCAAACTCGGCGTGTCGCACCTCTACCTCTCCCCCATCACCGAGGCGCGCAGCGGCAGCCTGCACGGTTACGACGTGATCGACCACAACCGCGTGCGCGAGGCGTTCGGCGGGCGTGAGGGTCTAGACGCGCTGATGGCGGCTGCGGGGGCGCACGGTCTCAAGTTCATCTTGGATTTCGTCCCGAACCACGCCGGGGTCGGGCCGCACAACCTGCTCTGGCAGGACGTTTTGGCGTACGGGCCGGGGTCGCCCCAGGCCGCCTTTTTCGACATCGACTGGCACCCCCTAAAGGCCGAGTTGGAGAACAAGGTCCTGCTGCCCTTTTTAGGCAGTTCTTACGGCGAGGCCGTCGACAGCGGCGTGTTCGGATTTGTGTACGCGGACGGGCGCTTTTTTCTGAGCTATTACGACAACCGCTTCGCCCTCAACCCGGCGACCTACCCGGTCCTCCTAGAGGCGCTTCTGCCCCGGTTTGAGCGCAGCGACGTCTATTTCGACCTTAAAGACCTGCTGGGCGCGTACGCCGCGCTCACCCCCGAAGAGGTTGAAAAGGCCGAGGCGCTCCGGGTCCGGCTCGCGGCGCTCGGCGAGCGTCTCAACCTGACCGAGTTGCCTGTGCTCGAGCCTACCGCCCTGCACGCGCTTTTAGAGGGTCAGTTCTGGCGCTTGGCCCACTGGCAGACCGCCGGTTACGACATCAACTACCGCCGGTTTTTCGACATCAACGAACTTGTCGCGCTGCATATGGAGACGCCCGAAGTCTTCTGGGCGTCGCACAAGCTTCTCGGCGAGTTGGCGCTCAGTGACGCGCTCGAGGGCGTCCGTATCGACCACATCGACGGGCTCTTCGACCCACAGGGGTATCTGGACAACCTGGGGGCGCTCGGCGTCAAAAAAGCCTGGGTGGAAAAGATCCTGGCCTCGGGCGAAGTGCTGCCCGAGACTTGGGCCACGGCGGGCACGTCGGGCTACGAGTTTATGAACGACGTGCTCGGCGTGCTCGTCTATCCGGGCGGCGAAGAGCCCCTGCTGCGCGCCTACCGCCGCTTCCTGGGCAAGGTGACGCCGTATGAGGACGAAGTTCACGACGCCAAACTGCTGGCGATGGAGACGAGCTTAGCGGGTGAGCTGGTGCGACTCTCGACCGAGTTGGGCCGCCTCGCCGAGGCCGACTACCACACCCGCGACTTCACCTTGCAGTCGCTTCAGGAGGCGTTGGCCGAAACCATCGCCGCCTTTCCGCGCTACCGCACCTACTTGCCGCACGGTCACGACGAGGCGAGAACAATCGTCCGCAAAGCAGTCGCGGCGGCCAAACGGCACAACCAGGCGACCGAGCAGTCGGTGTACGCGTTTATCGAAGCGTGCCTTTTAGACGAGCGGGAGGGCGAGTTGGAGGCCGCGAGACGGGCTATCGTCGGACGCTTTCAGCAGTACACCGCGCCCGTCACCGCCAAGGGCGTCGAGGACACGACCTTTTACCGCTATCTGCCCTTTGCCGCCCGCAATGAGGTCGGGGGCGAACCCGAGCGCTTCTCTACGGAACTGCACGCCTTTCACGCCCGCGCCCGTTTCCGCGCCTTCCGCTACCCGGAGAACCTGCTGGCGACCGCCACCCACGACCATAAACGCGGTGAGGACACCCGGATGCGTTTGGCTGCGCTCGCCGAAGTTCCCGAGCTGTGGGAGGAGACGGTGATGAGGTTGCACGAACGGGCGCTCGAGTTGGAGCGCCTCGCCCCCGGTACGGTCCCCTTTGTCGGGAGCCGTCTGGGCGGCAGCGACCTCTATCTCCTGTATCAACTCCTCGCGGCGCTTCTGGTCGGGGAGACGCCCGCAGGTCTTAAGGAACGGCTCCTGCCGTATATGGAAAAAGCCATGCGCGAGGCCAAGCTAGAGACCTCGTGGCTGAACCCGGGTATCGAGTACGAAGCGGTGGTGAAAGGGCTTGTCGAACAGCTTTTAACGGACGAAACGGTCCTTTCGGTCCTCGAGCCGCTCGCGCAGACCCTGGCGCGGCTCGGCTTCTACAACACGCTGGCGCAGCTCATCATCAAGCTCACGACCCCCGGCGTCCCCGATTTTTACCAGGGCACGGAACTTCTAGACCTGTCTTTGGTCGACCCCGACAACCGCCGCCCGGTCGACTATAAGGCGCGCAGCGGGCTGATCGACGGCCTCGAGCCTCTTATCGCGGAGCCCGACGCCGAAACCTTTAGGGGCTGGCTTGAAGGGCAAGACCCGCAGGTGAAGCTGTACCTGAGCACGCACCTGCTGCGCGTCCGGCGCGAGCACCCGGAGCTGTTCGCCGGAGAGTACCGCGACCTGAGCGCGAGCGGTTCGGGATGCGAACACCTGGTCGCTTACGCACGTGAAGGGGGCGGCGAGGCGCTGCTAACCTTCGTCACGCGCTTTCCCAAAAGGTCCGCCGAGACCGACCTGAGCGCCGTAACGGTAGAGCTGCCCGAACCGCTCCGCGGGAGGAGCTGGCTCGAGCTGCTCTCCGGTCAGCGGTTTACGCAAGATACGTTCAGCTTAGGCGAGTTGCCGCTGCCGTTTGCCGTCCTCCTCAGCACGGAGTAAGTACGGCGTAACGTTTCCGCGTATAGAAGCCCTTCACTGTGGGGACTTCTAAGCTTAATGAACCCTAAAGTCTTTGTAAGTAGGCGGCACCTGGCTCAAACATTTAAGATAGCAAGTTACGTTCAGCAGCTAGTTTGTGGTTCGTTACCTGTACGCAAATCCGTGCGAAGCGCCTCTACTCCGGCAAGGTGCCGGTACTGCCTCGCACGGTGAGGTCGGGGGTGAGGACAGTCTGTAAAGGCCGAATGTGCCCCCCCAAGCGCTCTAAAAGCAGCCGCACGGCGCTGACGCCTAGCGCCTGTTTTGAAATGTGGAGCGTGCTGAGAGGCGGGTGCAGCCAAGCCGCCATCGGGATGTCGTCGTGGCCGACTACCGCGACCTCGTCCGGTACCCCTACCCCGGCGTCGTGGAGCGCCCGGAGCGCGCCCGCTGCCATGACGTCGTTAAAGCATAAAAGCGCGTCGAACTCGCCGCCCGCACCCGAATGCCTGATCCGCTGGTAGCTCGCCTCGGGGCTCGCTTCGGCGCTGAGCACCCGCTCGGGGCTAAAGGTGCCGCGCTCGGTCTCCGCCCGGACGAACGCCTCCCGCCGCACCCGGCTGCTGGCAAAACGCTCGGGCGCGGCCAGAAACGCGATACGCCGCCGACCCGCCGCCGCCAAACGCCTGAGCGCCAGAGTAATCCCCGCCGCGTCGTCAACGACGATGCTACCGGCGACCTCGGGCGGCACCGTGCGCCCAGTGACGACTGCCGCCTTGAAAGCGTCTAAAAGCGCAAAAAGCCGCGCGTCCGGTAGCCTCGGAGTGTCCAAGATCACACCGTCGGCGCCTCTATCTTGAAGCGAGCGTAGCGCCGCCTCCTCGCGCAAGGAGTCGTGAAAGACGTTGCTGAGCAGGAGGTTGTAACCGCCCTCCCAAGCCGCGAGTTCGGCGCCCTGCGCGACCTCGGCGTAGTAGGGGTTGTCGAGGGCGGGGACGATCAGGCCCAAGGTGAGGCTCGAGTTGGTCGCCAGACTTCGCGCGACGCCGCTCGGGCGGTAGCCGAGGTCGCGAATAAGCCGCTCTATGTGGGCGGTTGTCGCGGCGCTCGTCGAGCCGGTACCGTTTAAGACCCTAGAGACGGTCTGCTTGGAGACGCCCGCCGCCCGCGCCACATCGGCCATCGTCACTTTTGGGGTCGGTTTCGCCACGGGTACGGATAGTGTACGGCAGATGAGGTGGCGGGCAACTTCAGCCTTGACGCAAATGTACTTTTTGATGACAAGTGGATTTGAGCGTGAAGGAAACTGCCGTTCAAGAACTCACTCAGTCGGCATAAATTCACACCTTAGCGGGGGTTTAGATATACTGTGGGCGAGACTTTTCCCGTTTCAAGCACCCTGCGCTCAGCTTAGATGGACAAGGGGCCGCCCTTTTTGCCCCATCCTCAACGTCAAGCTTCACGGCACCGTGCCAACGCCCCGGTTCCAGCTCACCCCCGAACGTTTGAACAAGCGCCACAAACCAGGGTCAAGTTGAACACCGTGCGCTTCTTTGGGCTACATACTTTGGGTTGCTTCGGCTCGAGCCCACCCCCTTAACCAACTTCAGGTAACTGTGGACTGTCTGACGGCGGACTGAACACCGCCTCGCTCTTGCTCAGCCCATGATCTCTGACCACCCTGGCAAGTCGTTCTCGTACATCCTGCGAATGCGCCTAATTTACCTCAGTTTTTGCAAATACCGCCAGATGCTGCTCGCGAACACGCTTCTTTTTACCCCACCCTTTCTCAAGCTGCCGATAAACCGAGACACCTGTTCGGTTATACAGCGCTTACATGCACCTACAGTCGGAGCGATGTGCGTCATCAGTTGACAAACCCGATAGACCAAAGTAGCTTAGCCCAAGAGACGCTTCAGAGCTTCTCTTCTTATTCGCCGCTGAGCTCTCCAAGCCAACCTAAACTCCGCTTGTTCATATACGGGGAGTTTTATGTCACGTTACGTCGGTATTGGCTTGGCCCTGCTCACATGGCTTGCAGCACCCGTTTCTGCCCAAACTGAAGTCCGCCTAGGTTATCAGCGGGGTGATTTCGCCGCCGTCTTGATCGAATAAGGGCTGCTCGAGAAATCTCTCGGTGACGGCGTCACCGTCAGCTGGACGCTCTTTACCTCAGGACCGCCCATGTTAGAAGCGCTGAGCGCCGGTAGCATCGACATGGCGCGGACCGGTGACACGCCGCCCATCTTCACCCAAGCAGGCGGGGTACCCTTTCGGTACGCCGCTGCCCAACGTGCAGTGTCAAGAGAAGCACTTATCGTCCCGAAAGTTCGGACATTCAGAGCATTGCTGACCTGGCGGGCAAACAAGTAGCGTACGCAGCCGGGTCATCGGCAAACTACTTTATGGTGCAGGCTCTAGAGACGGTGGGTCTGACGTTAGACGACTTCGAGAGCGTGCCGCTCGCCCCGGCGGACGCTCGCGCAGCGTTTCAGGGCGGGAACCTGGACGCTTGGGCCATCTGGGACCCGTTCTTAACCTCAGCGACACAGGAGCTGGAGGCGCGTACGCTCATCACTCGCTACGACGTCGGCGAGTACCGCTGGTTCTATCTAGCGTCGCAAACCTTTACCGAGGACTACCCCGACGTCCTGAACGTCGTCTTGGAGCAGCTTCAGGTAGCGACTGACTGGATTCGTGACAACCCGGACGGCTACGCGGACTACTCACTGCCGAAACCGGAATCCCAAACGAGGTCTGGGCCGAAATTCTCGCAGCCCGTGAGTTTAGAGATACCGAACCGATTACACCTGAACTGATCGAGAGTCAGCAGGCCGTCGCCGATACTTTCTTCGCCGTCGGCAGCTTACCGTCCGAGATCAACGTGCAAGACGCTGTCTGGCAGTAACAACCGACGGGATCACAGTGAGAGCGGTTCCAGTAAATACTGAACTGGCCGAACGCAGGTATCATTACCTAAAGTGCGTGCCAAACAGTGCAGAGTAGACCGATTCTGGCTCAAACCAGATGGTACCTACTATGAGAGGTGTAACTGGCTTTGCCCTACTCGTGGGTTTAGCCTTTTTACTCCCGTTCTCCCTAGCCCAGACCGAAGTGTGGCTCGGCTATCCGCGCGGAGGTCTCAGCACCCTACTTAGAGCGGAGCAGCTTATCGAAAACGCGCTCGGTGACGATGTTCGGGTTTCATGGACGCTCTTCCCGGCAGGGCCGCCCCTGCTCGAAGCGATGAACGCCGGGGCCATTGACTTCGGCAGTACGGGAGACTCTCCGCCGGTTTTCGCCCAGGCCGCAGGCGTACCGCTGCGCTATGTGGCGGGCCAGCGGAGTCTCAGCGACGAGGCGGTGATCGTACCGGAGGGCTCCGATATTCGAAGTTTGGAAGGCTTGGAGGGCAAAGAGGTCGCCTACACGGTGGGCTCGTCAGCGAACTACACCTTAGTCAAGGCGCTAGGGTCCGTCGGCTTGAGCTTGGACGACATCGAGAGCGTACCCTTGGCACCCTAGAACGCACGCGCCGCGTTTCAGGGGGGCAGCGTCGACGCCTGGGTAATCTGGGCACCGTTTTTGACCTCGGCGCAGCTCGACCTGGGCGCAAGAACACTCGTCACCCGGCGCGAACTGGTCGACGGGCGCAGTTGTTACCTGGCCGCCGAGGCGTTTGTCGACGAGCATCCCGATCTGCTTGCGCGCATCCTCGAGCAGCATCAAGCCGCAACCGACTGGGCCGACGCGCACCGCGCCGAGTACTACACGCTACTCGAAGAGGACACCGGCATCCCCGCCGAGGTTTGGAACGAAACCTATGCGGGCCGCGAGTTTTACGACCTCGAGCCCCTTACTCCGGAGATTATAGCGAGCCAACAAGGGGTCGCCGACACCCTTTTTAACCTCGGCGTGATCCCTCAAGCCGTCACTGTCCAAGACGCCGTCTGGCTATGGAGGCCGGACGCTCGATAAGAAAGGGAAACATGAACATCTTCTGGTTTCTTCCGACTCACGGCGATCACCGCTACTTAGGTACCAACCAGGGTGGACGTAAGCCCAGCTTTCCGTACCTTGAGCAGGTATCAGGCCGTTGATGCGCTGGGCTTCTCTAGCGCGCTCCTACCGACCGGTCACTACTGCGAAGACGCCTCGATGGCTGCCTCGTCACTGATTCCGGTCACCCAGCGGATGAAGTTCATCGTGGCGGTACGCCCGGGGTTGATGTCGCCGGAGG
>CADCWP010000001.1:0-499 GCA_902806425.1 uncultured Truepera sp. | reverse complement strand
CGGAGGTCGCAGCTATCCTCGCGGCGACCTTCGACCGGATTTCCAACGGGCGTCTGATCATCCACGTAGTGACGGGCGGCTCGCGGGCCGATTCGCTTGCCGACGGCCTGCACTTGGATCACGACGAACACTACGTACTGACCGACGAGTTCCTAACGGTCTGGCGGGAGCTGATGCAGGGCGAGATGGTCGACTTTAAGGGCGAGCACCTCGACGCGCAGGGCGGAAACCTCCGCTTCCCGCCGGTGCAGAGGCCGTATCCGCCCCTCTACTTCGGCGGGTCGTCCCCGGCGGGGTTGGAGGTCGGAGCCAAACACGCCGACGTGTACCTCACCTGGGGCGAACCGCCCGCGCAGGTTGAGGAGAAGGTCAAAGCCGTACGGGCGCTTGCCGAGGCGCAGGGGCGCACGGTGCGCTTCAGGCTGCGGCTGCACGTCATCGTGCGGAGACGCGGCGAGCGGCGTGGGACGCGGCGGACGACCTGACCGCGCGCCTCAAC